>UQVJ01000083.1 GCA_900544455.1 uncultured Eggerthella sp.
ACGAAAGCGCATCCGAACCGATAAGCTCGCCTTCACGATCGAAGTCGGTTGCAATGATGATGGAATCGGCCTTCTTCGCCAAGTTCTTCAGCGAACGGATAATGTCTTTTTCCTTGGGGCGCTTTTCGATGGGCGAATACACCAAATAAGGCAGCGCATCCATCTTCCACGCCTTCAGCTCCACACCATCTTCGGTGAAGGGCTTCTTCTTTTTGAAAGGCGGCCTGGGCAGCGCTTTGGGAATATCAGCTTCCATAACTTCGCCATCGGCGGAAACGCCGCGCCATCCACCGCGCTTCTTATACACCAGCGCCGTGGCAAAATCAGGTTCCAAGATATGGCCACGAAGGCCAATGGTTACCCAATCTTCGCCATCGACGGTAAAACGATATACGGAAGTGGAATATACCTTGTCGGCTTTGGGCTTTGTTGCGCCCAGCAAATCTGCGATCTTCTGAGCCGCGTCGTTCTTCTCGGTAACAACCAGTTTCACGCGGTTCCTCCTTTTCTGCCGAGCCTTAAGCCCAGCCACCATTCACACGGTTTAACCCCGATTTTCTTATTAACGTGTGCGGGGATTTGCTCCTTTTGTTCGGCAATGCCTTCCGGGCACAGCCTTAACTATGCGGCAGAATAGCACCGCGCTTGCCACGCCTGGAGCCCCTCTGCGCGTAGCAAGAATCAGCATACCCGAATTGCGGAGCTCGGAGCGAAAAACATAATAACGGATCCGCATTGCCCCATCGAAAGAGCCGTTAACAGAGCGAAAGGCTAGCTTATCACGCTTTCCGACTCCGCCTTTTCACGCTCCAGTACCAATCGCATAGCCTCAATGGCGCATTCCAGCATGGAATCGTCGGGTTCGTTGGTGGTTAAGCGCTGCATCTGCATACCTGGCCACAAGACGATGCGCACCAAAGGGTTTTCGGGATGGCTGCCCGCCCACTTCACGGTAATTTCGTATGAAATACCTGCGATAAGAGGCATAAGAGCAATACGCACCACTATAAGCAGGGCAAATGCGGCAGGGCCGCTGATTCCCCATCCTTCAATGAGCAAATTCAGCGGAATGATGGTGTATACCAAAATGGCAATGATCATAACCATGATCAAGAATGCCGTGCCACACCGCACATGCAGGCGCGGAAAGCTCCGCGCGTTTTCCGGCGTAAGCTCGAGCCCATGCTCATAACAGTGGATGGTCTTGTGTTCAGCGCCATGATAGGAAAACATACGCTTGATGTCCTTCATGCGACCGATCAGCCATACATAAAAGACGAATATCACCACGCGCATCACGCCATCGATGATGTTCCAGGCGAAGGGGTTGGTTTCATATTCACCAACCAACACGTTGGATGCCAAAGCCGGCAGGAAGATAAACAGGCCCACGCCTAGAACCAAGCCCATAACCAGGGAAATTGCCATTTCCGCTTTCCCGAAAAACGGATCTTCTTCCTCTTTGGCAGCATGTGCGGGAGCATCTTTACCCTCGGAAGCGTAAGACGGCCCCCCTTGGCTGCCATCCGAGTTTCGCCCAGTGGGGTCGGGCTCAGTTACCACTTCAAGGGTTCGCTGGGCGCCAAGGGCATCAATCATGGTGTCGGGACGTCCGAAATCGTGCTTCCAGGAAAACGGGGGTTCTTGCTCCGACCTATTTCCCCTGTCATGACAGCCGTCTGGCTCTTGAGGGCCCGCATTGCCGATAGAGCTCTGGTCCTCGAAACCGCATACTCGGTTGTCGAATTCGCCATCGATGCACAAGCCGCCCGCCGCCACTTCTTCGGCAACCGTTTCTGCCTGTTCGCCTTCGTCGTCGAACGCGTGGTTGGCGGCAATCTCGAGCGCCTTGTATCCCAGCACCAAAGAATCAACCAAAGCCACGCATCCACGCACCAGCGGCCAAGAAAGCCATTTAGCACGCTTTCCCTTCTTCGAGAGAGGATGCTCCTCGGAGTGCATATGGCCATCGGGCTCTCGCACGGCAACAGCCCAGTTTAGCTTGCCACGCATCATCACGCCTTCGATAAGTGCCTGCCCGCCAATATGGGTACGGCGCTGGCCATCTTCGGTAAATGCTCGTTTCAGATCGCTTCCCATGAAGAAAGGCTACTCCCTTACTACTTTTGGATAGGGGTTTCCGCAGGTCATCTTACCTTCAGGGCAAGCCCCGCGAACGCAAGGGGCGCCGGCGTCCATAAAGATGTAGGGTGCCGTAGGACGAACAAGCTCAAGCATGCGGTTGGCAAGTTCGCGGATTTCCCATTGAGCACGATTGCAGCAGCGCAAGCTCAGGAAATGAAGCAGCTCGCGGATATTCATGGTAATGACGATCTTCGTTTCTGCAGCATTGGGAAGAAGGTATCGGGCATCTTCGGCAGGAACGCCCGCATCAAGCAGCTTATGATACGCATCCACGACAGCATCGATTGCCTCATCGAAGATGCGAGAAGTATCTTCTTGAGCGGCAACCGTAGGCGGCTTCACCACTTCAACATCCCCTGCGAACTTAACATAACGTTGAGACTGCTGGTTGAAGCTGGCCAAACGATGGCGAACCAGCTGATGAGTGAGCGCACGAGATACGCCGTCTACCGCGAACGTGTAGCTCACGTGCTCCAGCGTGGAAAAATGACCCGATTTCATAATGGTGGAAAGCACACTCTGCACACGCTCGGGCGGCATGGTTTCCATGAGCTCGGTTGCACCAACGGGGGCATAGCAAAGACGTGCCGCCGTTGCCACTGCGCGTTCAGGGTGTTCGGGATATTGCAAAAGCTCTACGTTCATAGGGCTCGTCCTTTCTCTTCTTGCGCCATCATAGCGAACCACCTCCAGCCAACCGCCCCCAAACAGAGCGGTTCGCGGAAAGAACACGCTAAAAGGCGGCAGAAGGATGCGCCAAAAAAAAATGCGCCTCGGAAGAATGCTCTTCCGAGGCGCATTGCGGTAGCAGCACCCGCCCTTTTGGAAGGCACCGCAGCCGCTTTTCACTTGCCAGAATTAGACCTACAGTTCTATACGCTCAAACAGGTCTCTGCCCACTCCGCATATCGGGCAGGTAAAATCTTCCGGAAGTTCGTCAACGTATTCGATGTGGCCGCAAACCGTGCAACGCCAAGCGAAGGTACGACCCGCCGCGGGATCCGATTCCTCTTTCTTTGCGGGAGCATCCTCGTTGAAACTCGGTGCCTTCGGTGGAGTCTTGCCGCCTTTCACCTGATGATAGTAGGCGTACGTCATGGGCTCCTCACTTCCAAGAGATGCGGCATCTGCCACTTTTCCGATAAAGAGCACATGGGTTCCCAGGTCAATCTCCTGTTCAACCGTTACCGAAAAGTGAGCACAAACCTGCTCCACTACATAAGGGATACCCTGAGCGGACGTTTCGGTGGCAAAGCCCGAGAACTTATCGGTATCGGCGCTTGAATGAAACCCGAAAGCGCTGATAAGCTCCATCGAAGCGGACTGACCGAGCGCCACCACCTCGAGCGCACCAGTTTCGCGCACGCCCTGCGTGGTGAAATTGTCTTTGTTCAGCGCAACGCTCACCTGAGCCGGGCTACTCGTAACCTGCGTGAACGTGTTTGCCACGCAGCCAACTGGTTTTCCATCCCTCAAGGAGCTAACCAGGTACATGCCGTAGGTTAGCGACCGAAATGCAGTTTTATCCATAGCTCCCAAACCTCCCCTTGCTAAGTTGTGATCATAGAATACAAATTATTATGAGCAGCGACAAGAAAACACCTGGTTAACGTGTTGATTTTTTGCCGCTTTTCTTGTTTTCCAAGTATTTTAGACCCTTGTGAGCCAACTGTCCGCCTGCAGCTACCGCCGCTCCGGCAACGCCTTTCGCAACGGGCTTCGCCACCTGAACCGCCGCACCGGCAACGCCTTTGACGACGGGCTTCGCCGCCCGAGCTGCCGCCCCGGCAACAAGTGGTGCTTCGCAAACAACCTTCTTCGCAACTTTTGGTGCTTCTTCAGCTGCCTTGTGGGCCGTTTTCTCAGCAGAAGCTTTAACCGCAACGGCAGCTTTTTCAGCGGCATCGTCAAGCTTTTCCTCGAAAGGCGTTGCCGCACGACCCGAATAATTACGCTGACCCTTGCTTATCAAGGCTGCACCACCCGCAATTGCCGCAGCGCCGGGACCAGGCAGAACAAGCATGGGAACGCCTGCAGCAGTCAAGGCAGCACCCGCCGCTACTTGCGCTGCGCCCTTTATCTTGCGCTTTGGGTTCCCTTCGTCAACGGGCAACACTTCGGGAACCACGAATTCGGGTTCATCCGAGGACCCGCCGTTAGAAGGATCGTGATTATCCACTGCAGTCGTTCTATCGCTATCGTTCATTGCAATTCCTTTTCCCACCTGCGCACAAGTGCAGTAAAACAAACAAAAGCCTGGCGCCAGCAAAAGGCACAATACGCCCGTTGCGAACCAAACGTAGCCGTACACCCGTCATAAGCCAAGCGGAGCAGCACTCCCGTCGCAAGTCGGGCAGAGCCGCACGCCCGTCGCGCGCAAGGGCAAGCAAGTCCGCAATGCTCCATGGGTTGCAAAGGGCGAGCACGCCCGTCGCACGCAAGGGCAAGCAGCAGTTCCCGCGCGCATCACTTGCGCTTTCCACGGAGATGAGACATGTGCACTATACACAGTGCAACCGAGGGCCCGTGCACGCCGCGCTTTCCCGCAACGATTCCAGCTTACGGGCATACACCATCACAACCGTCGAGAAAGCAAAGATGATGCCAAGCCGTTGCACAATAGGGAAAGATGGCCCTTGAGGGGGCAAAAACAAAAATCCTCGCATCTTTGCAACTTTTTTTCGATTAGGGACTCCCTTCCGCCCCTGTAAAGCGAAAATAGGCAGCTTTATGGCCAATTATCCGCGTTTTCACACCCCGACTCGCGATTTGAAACCACGCAACAATCCCTAATCGCAAAAAAGTTGCAATTTGAACCGATTTTTTGTTTTGAGCCCCTGGGACGGCTTCCGGACGACGTCATGGGCAGGGTGCCTTTTAGGCGGCGCCATGGGAGGCGATCCAGCCGCAGCGTCACGAGGCAGCCTGGATGCAGCATCGTGGGGGAAGGAAACGGTGCGCGCAGTACGCCGTCGCAGACAGTTCAGCCGCAATGTCCACAACGATCCAGGCACGGTGCCACGGAGCGACGACGTTGGACGGCATCCTGGAAGATGCCGCAAAGGAGCGGACAGCACTAACCTGCAAATTAACGGCCTAAAACGAAAAAGGCGCCCGCACAATGCGGACGCCTTCGTCTGAACACAAACTAAATGCTATTCAGCAGCGTTCTCTGCAACCTCAGCAGCAACAGCTTCTTCAGCAGCCTCTTCTGCTTCGCCTTCTGCAACAACAGCAGCAGCCTCAGCCTCTGCAGCAGCCTTAGCAGCTTCTGCTTCAGCCTTCTTGGCGAACTCAGCAGCACGAGCAGCCTTAGCAGCAGCCTTAGCTTCACGCTCTGCCTTCTTGGCAGCCTCGGCAGCCTCGATAGCAGCAGCACGCTCTGCCTTCTTGGCAGCCTCGCGAGCAGCAACAGCCTCAGTAGCAGCACCGAACTTGTTAGCGAAGCGCTGTACACGTCCGCCAGAGTCGATCAGCTTCTGCTGACCGGTGAAGAACGGATGGCAAGCGTTGCAGATGTCAACGCGAATCTCCGACTTCGTGGAGCGAGTCTGGAAGGTGTTGCCGCAGGTGCAGGTTACCGTGCAGTCAACGTACTCGGGATGGATATCTTTTTTCATTGGTTCTCCTTACTATGCCTTGGTTTCCGACCAAGGCGAGATAAGCCTATTTAGTATAGCGCAGGAGCGCACTTTCGCAAGGTGGTTAAGCTTTCTTCCCTGTTCCTTCATAACGCCCCACCGAAAAGAGGGAGGGGTCACAAATATAAGAGGGCTACACAACAAAAAGAACCCGCATGTTGAGCCGAACCCACTGCGTTGCTCCTGGGGACAGCTATTCATTCCAGGAGCACAAGAAGGGTCGGCGTATGCTGCGAGGCTCTTCGGAGGTCTATTTCTTTTTGATCTGGCTAGGATGGAACTTGAAGAAATCGGTACGCGGAGGGAGATCACGCACGCGATGACGACGTTCGTCGAGCTCCATAGCGTTGCACAGCTCTTCCATGCTGTCGAAATCGTAATTCCAGCTGAAGAAATCTTCGAACTCGAAATTCATATAATCGCAAATGCGCTCAGTGCCACGCGGGACAACCGGATGCATCAGCAACGTTGCGATACGCAGCAGATAGAACGAATCGACCAATACCTGACGGCGTGCATCAACATCCCCATTGGCTTCCGCCTCGCGAATACCACTTGACCAATACTTATTGGCATAGCGAATGAACTCATCCATCAAAGCCATGACGGAATGAAGGTCGACGTGATACATCAGCTCTTCGTACTTGTGCATGGTTTTGTTCACCCTGGCAAGCACCTCGGTGCTCACTGCCCCAAGAGGCATATACCCCTCGAAGCTCTTTGCCGCCTCATAGAAGCAGCTACGCGCCAAACGGTTAAACACCTTGGTAAGAAGCGCGCCTTCCTTCAAAGCAGGATCGGCAACACGTGGATCATTGCGCTTTTCAGGATCAGGGTCGAAGATCTTCGGCTTAAACCCTACCGATTTCTGATCGAGCGCTAACGCGAGGAAATGAGCGCGAAGCTGCTCAGAGGTATAGTGCTCCAAAAGCTCGTCTGCCGTGGGCGGTTTCACCGAGCCCGAAGAAGAGGCTTTCTTGTCGCCAAACAGAATGTGATGGTTGGCAATAAGCTTTGTCTGCTGCAATTCACCTTCGGGAGCATCGGCGACCACAGGCTGCTTTTCCTGCAGAGCGGCAAACAATGCGGGTTGGGCAACGCCATAGAAGTACAAGTTGTCCTGGCCGATGAACTGATATACCTTTGCATCCTTTTTGCACCAGAAAGAGCGCCATGCCGAGCGCGAAAGGCCACGATCATCGTTGCGCGCCATAGTGAAGGAAAGCGGTGCCCAAAGGCTTTCAGGCCAACACCATACCGTGAGACCATCTACCCCATCGATTTCAGGAACGGGCACGCCCCATTCGACGTTACCGGAAATACGGAAAGGCACCAATGCCTTACCGGTGCGGAAGCGAATGTTCGCATCGGCCAATACGGTACGCGCTTTATCGCGATCGTAAACGTTCTCGAATTCGATCTCGAAACTCTGCTTGCCCTTGGCGGCGTCGCGGTACACATGCTTCGGCAATTTGTCCGCAATTTCCTGGTATTTGCCATATAGTTCCACCTTGATGTAAATGATGGGCGGAACCAGGAATTCCTTGATGGTTTTAGTGACAACGGGGCGAATGCACGGATCACCCTCCAGGGCATCAACGTAATCGTGAACCACGTTGGACAAGCCGGGCAGATCAAAGTACCAATTGCGCAC
>UQVJ01000084.1 GCA_900544455.1 uncultured Eggerthella sp.
CTACACGACGCTCTTCCGATCTGCTCATACGCCCAAGTTCGCTCGAAATAAACTCAGCAATCTGAACAGATAGAGCGACAAAGTCTCGTTCACCGTTAAAGTAGGCGCGCAACTCTGGGGCAAAGGAGCTATCTGCAGAAAACTCACCGCGCTTGTTATCAATATGGGTAAGCCCTTTACGCACATGCTTAGTGATATACGATTTGATTTGCTTGCTTTCCAGGTCGAGCTCGGCCTGCGAAAAGATATTCACACACGAAGTAAAGTCGAACACGTGCAAAATTGCATGTTTGATGCGAAACATACCGGTCCTTTCGAAGACAGCGTCCAAAAAGATACCACGAAACAACGCAATAAGAGGCCCCAAGTCTGTTCGAAGAGCAAAGCGAGTTCGAACAGACGCCCAAAGGAGGTTAGCAAACTCTGGGTATCGGACGAAACGACAAGCACTGTTCTGTTGAGAGCGGATAGTGTGAAAGCAGGCGCAATGCGTGCTTTCGCACGACTAGCTTACTTGAAACGTTAGCCGTACCATCAAAACGGCGCGCAGCATCATCGCACCTTAAACAAAAAAAGGCTTGCCGTAGGCAAACCCTTAAAAAGCTGGTGGAGGCGCGGAGAATCGAACTCCGGTCCATACTAAATCATCAACGAGGCTCTACAAGCTTATTCAATGTTCAGATTTCAGACGAACAAGACCCATTGACAGGTCCACGCGCATCCTAGCGGGTTCAATCTTTTGGTTGGTCATACCAGCTACGTACCAAACAGCATCCCTCTGAAAATGATAACGAAGGTGAAGACGAAGGAAAGCTTCACGTCGTCACGCTGCAATTAAATTAAGCAGCGAGGGCCAGCTGGCCCTGAGTGTTGTTTTTGCCAATTAACTTGACGGTACCCCTGTTTAACGTGGCGAGGAGACCACGACCTGCTCCTCGGATCCGACTTACCATGTCGAAACCAGTCGCCCCCAAATGGGGTTATTCCCCTGTAAAAGTGCCTACTTAGTATAACAAAAGCTGTACTGAAATCGATCTTACATTAATCGTCAGAACAGTGATGCATAGACAGAATGCAGAGACGACATAAAGAATGGCACATATATGAAAAAAGAAGGAGCCCCGTAGGGCTCCTTCTAGATCTCAAATCGCAGCAATTGGAAAGCGATTACTTGTCTGCAAGAGCAGCATGAGCTGCAGCAAGACGAGCCAAAGGCACACGATAGGGAGAGCAGCTGACATAATCAAGACCAATGCCATAGAAGGTCTTGATGGAGTCAGGATCGCCGCCGTGCTCACCGCAAACGCCGCAAACAATATCGGGGTTACCCTGGTGACCGAGTTCAACACCCATCTTAACAAGCTTAGCCACACCAGGATCAACCGTAGCAAACGGGTTGTAGGGCAGAATGCGCTCAGCAAGATACTGGTGGATGAATTCAGCCTCAACGTCGTCGCGGGAGAAGCCAAAGGTGGTCTGAGTCAGGTCATTAGTACCAAAGCTGAAAAAATCAGCCTTAGTAGCAATCTCGTCGGCAGTTACCGCAGCACGAGGAAGCTCGATCATGGTACCAATCTTGATCTCGAGCTCTACGCCCTCTTCCTGAGCAACCTGAGCAATAACGCCTTCCGCCTGCTCGCGAAGCTTAGCAAGCTCAGGAACAACAGAAACGAGAGGAATCATGATTTCAGGCTTAGGATCGAGGCCTTCCTTCTTAAGCTGAGCAGCTGCAGTAGCAATAGCGCGAACCTGCATTTCAGCAAGGATAGGATATTTGATAGCCAGACGGCAACCGCGAAGACCGAGCATCGGGTTAGCCTCGGAGAAGCTGTCAATCTGCTCCATAAGAGCACTCTTCTTCTCGATAACAGCAGGATCGCCGCCGGTAGCCTCAAGGCGAGCGATTTCAACGTCGAGAGCACGAGCGGACTCGAGGAACTCATGCAGCGGAGGATCGAGGAGACGAACGATAACAGGCAGACCGTCCATAGCGCGGAACATACCGAGGAAGTCACCAGTCTGAGCCTTCAGAAGGTCATCACAAGCCTTTTCACGAATGGCCTCATCGTCATTGAGGATGAAGGTCTGAATGATCTGCTTGCGTTCGCCCAGGAACATATGCTCTGTACGGCACAAGCCAATACCCTGAGCACCAAAATCACGTGCAAGCTGAGCATCTTCGGGGTTATCGGCATTTGCACGAACACCCATGGTGCGGAATTCGTCTGCCCATTCAAGGATGGTGTCAAGATCGCCAGCGAGCTCAGGCTGAACCAGTTCAACCGCACCAAGAACTACGATACCGGTAGTACCGTCAAGCGAAATAACGTCGCCTTCCTTGATAACGATATCTGTGCCGGCAATAGAAGCCTGCTTTGCCTCTGCATCGATCTTCAGAGCGTCAACGCCACAAACGCAGGGTGCGCCCATGCCACGAGCGATAACGGCTGCATGGGAAGTCTTGCCACCGTGGGAGGTAAGAACGCCCTCAGCGGCAATCATGCCAGCAAGGTCGTCAGGGGTGGTTTCCCAGCGAACCAAAACGGTCTTGCGACCCTCCTTGGCAGCCTCTACTGCATCATCGGCGGAGAACACAGCTTCACCAACAGCAGCACCGGGAGATGCATTGAGACCCTTGGCAACTACGTCGTAATCAGCCTTAGCGTCGAACTGAGGATGCAGCAGCTGGTCGAGCTGCTCGGGATCTACGCGCTGTACAGCTTCTTCCTTGGTGATAAGGCCTTCCTGCTCCATCTCAATTGCGATGTGCAGAGCTGCAGCAGCGGTACGCTTACCAACACGGGTCTGAAGCATCCAGAGCTTACCCTGTTCGATAGTGAACTCGATATCGCACATGTCGCGGAAATGGTTTTCGAGGATAGTAAATACCTCTTCGAGTTCGCGACCAGCTTCCTCGAGGCCAGGAGTTTCTTTGAGCTCAGCAATGGGGCTGGTGTTACGAATACCAGCAACAACGTCTTCGCCCTGTGCGTTAACAAGGTAGTCGCCGTAGAATTCCTTTTCGCCATTTGCAGGGTTGCGCGTAAAGGCAACGCCCGTAGCAGACGTATTGCCCTTATTGCCGAAGATCATGGACTGAACGTTTACAGCGGTACCAAGGTCATCGGAAATCTTGTTCTGCTTGCGGTACAGGATAGCGCGGGGGTTGTTCCAGCTGCCAAATACAGCCTCGATAGCAAGCTGAAGCTGCGTATCAGGGCTTTGGGGGAACTGAACCGTGCCATCTACGACCAAAGAAGGATACTCTGCAGCATCTACATTCTCTGAGAAGATCTTCTTAAACTCAGCAACGAGTTCCTGGAGATCCTCAGCGGTAAGGTCGGTATCGGTTTCGACACCACGAGAACGCTTCATCAGGTTGATTGCATTCTCGAACAAATCGCCATCAAGACCCATAACAACGTTGGAGAACATCTGAATGAAACGACGATAAGAGTCCCAAGCGAAACGGGGGTTCTCGGTCTGCTTGATCAAGCCGTTGATGGACTGATCATTGAGGCCAAGGTTCAAAACGGTGTCCATCATGCCAGGCATGGACATAGGAGCGCCGGAACGAACGGAAACAAGCAGGGGATCTTCTGCGTCACCGATCTTCTTGCCAATGCGCTCTTCGAGATCGAGGCGGTATTCCTGGATGGTGTCCAAAACGCCTTCGGGCCAGGTATTGTTGGAGTTTGCATACTCCATGCAAGTCTGGCAGGAAATCGTGAATCCCGGAGGTACTGGCAGTCCGATGTTAGCCATCTCAGCAAGGTTAGCGCCCTTGCCGCCAAGGATGGCCTTCATGTTGGTATTGCCCTCCGTAACGTTCTTCCCATTTGCGTCTTTGCCGAAAGCGTAGACGCGCTTAAGTTGGTCTGTCACCATCTTCTCCTTAGACTTAAACATTTCTCCCTCACTTCCCAGGTCCAAAAACCTGAGGATGAGCGTTTTCATAATACCGCAAGATTTCTTGCGCGGTTTCCTCAATTGCCCTGTTATCAGTGCGAACAATGATGCATCCCAACTTGCGCATCAAAGCCCTTGCACACTCCAAATCTTGATACACACACTCCAAATCTGCATATGAGGAAGCCACGTTGCTGGCATTTCCGAGGCGGCGCTTGCGAATGTCCGCCAGAATCTCTGGCGAGATAATAAGCCCGAATAAGCGCGTAGGATCAACTTCAAAGATTTCTTTTGGCGGTTCGCTTTGGGGGTCGAGCGGCACATTTGCTACCCGATAACCCAGTTGCGAGAGATAAATCGACAGCGGGGTCTTCGAAGATCGCGACACTCCGATCAGTACGATATCGGCATCGCTAAGGTCTTGAGGGTTACGACCATCGTCATGAGAAATGGTAAATTCCATTGCATCAATACGACGGAAATAATACTCGTTTACCGAATGCAATCGCCCAGGCTCCTGAAGCGGCTCCCTGCCTGTAGCTTGTGCAAGCGCACAAAGCGCATTGCTCATAAGGTCTACGCCAATCACCCCTTCGGAATGAGCGCGAAGAAATTCCTCCATGCAGGAGCGCAAGTCGGCACGGATAAGGGTATAGAACAAGACAAAAGGAATCCGTCCCAACTCAAGATGCTTTTCAAGGTGAGCTTCCAGGTCCTGAACCATGCTGTCGCAGGATTCCACGCGTGGCAAGATCTCAATTGCGGGATCGTACACTTCGAAACATGACGATGCGGCGCGAACCAATGTTTGAGCAGTCGTGCCCACTGAATCGGAAACGACGTGGATCACCGGAAAGGTAACGGAAGCCTTTCCCTGTGTTATCCATTTCTGCAAAATGAAACTCCCTCCATACCAAAAAAGCGGCCCATCACTGGGCCGCTCAGGATACGCGTAAGCGAAAATTGCCCGCTAACGCGACTATTTTACCTTGGAAAGCAAAGCAAAGTCAGCAACGTTAGCAAAGACAGCTACGAAGCCGTTCAATAAACGAAGTCGATTTTCTCGCAATGCCTGGTCTTCGTCCATAACCATCGTGCTCTCGAAAAACAGGTCGATGGGCTTGCGCAGGCTAGCAAGCTCAGCTAATGCAGCGGCATAGTTGTTGCCTTCGAGAGAAGCGGCAACATTGCATTCAGCCCGATCAACAGCACTAACCAAAGCTTGCTCAACATCAGAAAGAAGATTCTTCTCAATTTCAGTGCCGAGCTCGGAATCGCAAAGATTATTTGCTCGAGCATAAGCCGTTGCAAGATCCTCGAATACCTCGGGCTGCTCGCTACGAGCAGCTTCGAGAGCCGAAACTCGATTGATCAACTCAACAGGCTCCTGAACACCCGCAGAAAGCACGGCGTCGATTGCATCAATACTATTGCCGGCATCGCGCAGCATAACCTTGGTGCGCGTGATGAAGAATTCAATCACATCACGACGAACAGCATCTGCATCGAATTCGATACCTTGCTGAGCATAAGAGGCCAACGCAGCATCAATTGCAGGCACGAGCGATACCTCAACGGCATCTTCGCCCGACAGCATGGCAACGATACCGATAGCACTGCGACGCAAGGCAAACGGGTCAGAGGAGCCAGTAGGACCTTGACCAACTGCAAACAAGCCACATACAGTATCAAGCTTATCGGCTATAGCCACAATCTTGCCTACAACCGTGTCAGGCGCATTGTCGCCCGCAAAACGAGGGCGGTAATGCTGCTCAATAGCCTGAGCAACCTGAACAGTTTCGCCACTTGCAGCAGCATAATAGCTGCCCATAACGCCTTGAACGCTAGTGAACTCGACCACAGCGCTCGTTACCAAGTCTGCCTTGCAAAGACGAGCAGCACGCTCAACATCGCTGAGATCCTGATCGGCAAGACCCGCATCTTCCGCAAGGTAATCAGCCAAACGCTGGATACGATTGGTCTTATCGAGCATAGTACCCAGCTTTTCCTGGAATACCACTTCGCCCAAACGATCAACATAGGATTCAAGAGGTTGCTTCAGGTCTTCGTCGTAGAAGAACTTAGCATCGTACAGACGAGCACGAACCACTCGCTCGTTGCCGTCGATGATGGTTTCAGCACATGAGGGATCGCCATTGCTTACCACAATGAAACGGTTGGTAAGCTTGCCGTTCTTGTCATAGAGCGGGAAATAACGCTGATGGACCAACATGGCATCAACGATGATTTCCTCGGGAACCTTCAAGAACTCCTCGTCGAACGCACCAACCAGCACCGTAGGATACTCGGCAAGATTAATAACCTCAACAAGCGTCTTAGGATGCAACACTGCAGCAAAGCCGGTTTCAGCTTCAGCCTTGGCAACACCCTCGCGAATAACCTGCTCACGTTCAGCCTCAGAGGGAACAACGTAAGCATTTCGAACGACATTGACCAAGGAGTCCGCATCGGCAACCTCAAATGGGCCAGGAGCCAGGAAACGATGGCCGTATGTGGTTCGACCGGCAGCAAGTCCAGCAAAGGTAAAATCGATAATCTCGCTACCGAATAGGGCGACGATCCAACGAACTGGACGAGTAAAGTATTCGGTCTGAGCGCCCCAACGCTGCGAGCGGGGCCAGGAAAGACCATGGATGATCTTATCAAGCACCGAAGAAAGCAGCGAAGACACGTTCACGGATGGCGTATGAGTACGAGCATACACGTAACCGTCTTCTACAACCAACGCAGAGGGATCTACGCCCTTGCCGCGAGCGAAGCCCTGGGCGGCTTTGGTGGGATTGCCGTCAGCATCAAAAGCGATCTTTGCAGAAGGACCCTTGAATACTTCGTTTTTCTCTTCCGTAGCCTCAGGAATTTCCTCTGCAATAACGATAAGGCGGCGAGGAGAAGAGAAGATCTTCACGTCGCCGTGAGGAATAGCAGCGTCATCGAGAAGGTTCGGAACCATGGTGGAGAGCTGCTTTACTGCACCAGCAAGGTCGAAAGCCGGAATTTCTTCGGTACCGATTTCGAAGGCAAGCGTACGCTTTTCCATCAGTTACTCCCCCTTCTTCTCGGAGTTGTCAGGCTCCGGAGTCTGACCGACAACATGTTCAAGGTACGAAGCGCAGCATGCCTTCGCAATAGTGCGCACGCGCAGAATATAGCCCATGCGCTCAGTAGCACAGATAACCCCACGTGCATCAAGCAAATTAAAAGCATGAGAGCACTTCAAAACGTAGTCATACGCAGCAAGCGGAAGCTTGGCTTCAAGGGCTCGGGTGCACTCAGCCTCGTAACGATCGAACTCGCCAAAAAGCAAATCAGTGTCGGCGATTTCAAAGTTGTATGCGGAAAACTCGCGCTCGTTTTCCAAGAAAACATCACCATAGGTAAACACCGTACCGTCGGCACCGCGCGCCCATACCAAATCATATACCGAGTCCACGCCCTGAATATACATAGCCAAACGCTCAAGGCCATAGGTGATTTCAGAAGGAACCGGACCACACTCAAAGCCGCCAA
>UQVJ01000085.1 GCA_900544455.1 uncultured Eggerthella sp.
ACAGTAGCTCGGCCCACAGGGCCTCCCCCAAACACAATAGCGCGCACGGGAATTGAAACGGGCATTGCGAAGAACCCATCGATAACGCGCTTCTGCTTCAAGCCAACAAGCTTCTTGCCCGGCAAGCTGCACCCCCCCGCCACAAGTTCGCCTTGACTGCCGAACAAGGCAACGGTGCCTTTGAATGGTACACCACCCTCACGGCATTCCAATGCAAGATACGCAAGGGTGCGCTGCTCGAAGCACTTCAGCAACTGGCTTGACACCTGGGCCCAAGCTTCACTTTCAGCACATATAGGAACATACAAAAGAACGGCGTCACCACCGCAAACCATACCTATGCTGTTTTCAGCTTGGGGTCTAAGAGCAAGATTTTCCACGCGACAAACGTCCTTGCCAACCATGGTGCGCGCTTCGGCAATGGCATGGCCTTCAATAGCGCCACCACCAATAGTGCCGCAAACAAGCCCCGCTTCAGAAACAAGCATCTGAGACCCAGCATTGCGCGGCGTGGAACCCTTGCTCCCTACCACGGTAACCAATACAACGTCATGCCCTGCACCCAAAGCCTCTGCAATATGTTCTGCGATATCGCGCATGATTCACCTTGCCGTTATTGTCGATTGCCGAGTATGCCACTTAAACACAAAATAGCCTCCAATACGCCGCCCGCCACCGACAAACCTTTGTCGGAAACCAGCTGGCAATAGCAGGCGTCACCACGGGAATCCACATCACCGCACTTCAGGCCCTTAGAAACGCGCACGCCATCGGCTATCAAGCCCCGCAGAACCCCCGTAAGCATAGCCACCACAGGAACGTCTCCCACATAAGCAACGACTTGCCCCTCTTCGACATGATCACCAATCGCGCAAACACCGCGAAACAAGCCATCCGCTGGAGCGCGCAAAACGCGTTCGCCCGCAAAGCCGCCCACAAGACCAGGCACAGCAGTATTCGGAAGCGCCGAACCCTTGTAATACGTTCGCCCGAGAGTGTGACCGCGCATAGTTTCTACTACCGCATGGCAGTCTTCCCCCGCGGTGAAGCCAGGACCCACACCAACTACAACGGGAGCCATGTCCATGGTGGTGCCCAGATTGCGTTTTGCCAAAATGGCATCGACCACCACATCGGGCTTTAGTTCTATGCAGTGACATTCCGGATCAATCAAAACAGGAATGGCGTGTTTTCGCTCATGTACCTCCCCGGCTTGGCGAACATCCTGCACGCGCACCGCCAAAACACCCTCCACCTGCATTTGCCCTAATCGCACCGCTTCGCTAAATGCAACGGTGCGACGTACGGTAAGCGGCTGTTCGATTTCGGTCATAACAACCGAAATACCGCACCTCCACAGCCGAAGGGCGATAGCGGTAGCGATATCGCCAGCTCCACGGATTATCGCAAGCACCGGAACTCACCGTTCTTAAGACTTCCTGCAACTACAGGCGTTTTGCACCGCAAGGCGATACGCTCGGCTAACTGCCATTGGGAGGGATCCTCCACCTTGTTGATAAGCAGCAGGTCATGAAGGCTCTCGGCATTCAAAACCGCAGCAACCGCTTCAGGCGTTACCTGGCATTCTGTCGAAATACCAGCTAGCTCCGCATAGCGGTCAGGGCGATGGCATATTTCCGAAACAGGCGAACCCACACCGTCAACACCGGCCACACATACCACTAAGCTGGCACACTCGGGAACAACCGGCTCATATTCAGCGTGCGCCTTCAAGGGAAGCATTTTTGCGCCATCAGCTTCCACCAGCACATGGTCGGCTAAGCTTAGCAGCTCGGGAAAAGCCAAGGAAGATTGAGCCATCTTGCCTGTTTCCTCTTGGATTGACCCCACGCATACCACGGGGTTACTCGAAAGAGCCTCTTGCACTTCACCGAGGGAAGGATCGATCAGAGCCAGACACCACTCCGGCGTCATCATCTTTGTGCTGGTGGCAACAATTACACGGGCGTGCGCAGACAGCTCATTAGCAAGCACGCGCAAAAGCGTTGTTTTACCACCGCCACCGATAATGGCCGTAAGGCCAGGTTGGATATGCAGATAGTCGCAAAGGATGGTTATTCCTCCGGTTTCGCAAGCAGGATATGTTCCGGCAGAATCGGCAACTCGCGATGCCAAACGCCCGTTGCTCGATAAATCGCTTGAGTGATCGCAGGTGCGGGGGTGTTGATGACGATTTCACCAATAGATTTCGCGCCGAACGGCCCGGTAGGCTCATACGAATTCTCAAATTCCACGTTGATGCGCCCTGTGTCCAAACGGGTAGGCAAACGATACGTGAACAAACTCGATTCGCGAATTTTACCTGTTGCGGTCCGGGTTACGTCTTCCATAAGCGTATGACCGATACCCTGAACGATGCCACCTTCAACCTGGATACGCGCCAAGGCAGGGTTGATAGGAATACCGCAATCAACCACAGCGGCGTAGTTAAGCACTTCCACCACGCCGGTTTCGCGATCCAACTCGATTTCTGCCATGCCCACCATAAACGGCGGCGGAGAAACGGGCGAAGAGTGCATAGCGGTAGCTTCGGGAGCCTCGCGGTTGCTGCACTGGCTCTTAACGGCAATCTCCTGCAATGAAACCTTCTGGCCTGTGCTTTCTCGCAATACGCACCCATCTTCAAACTGCAGCTCTTCGGTGCTGCATTCGAGAACATCGGCGGCAATCGCGCACAGCTTTTCCTTCAGCTGAGTGCATGCCTTTTCAACAGCCATACCCGTAACGTAGGTGGTAGAAGAAGCATACGAACCAGAATCGTACGGAGAAGCATCGGTATCGGCACCGAATACGGAAACATTCTCAACGGAGCACTCCATATGCTCAGCGACCATCTGGGCAAGAATGGTGTCACAGCCCGTGCCCATATCGGCGGCACCAATAAGCATCATGAACGAACCGTCATCGTTCAGCTTGACGGTAACCGAACCAACATCGATGCCGGAAATGCCAGAACCCTGCATGGACATGCCTACGCCAGCAGCGCGCACTTTCCCATTACCCATTTCACGTACAGGGTACTTTGCTTTCCAATCAAACAGTTCAGCGCAACGCTCCATGCAGCGATCGAGCGCGCAGGAATTGGTTACCTCGCCATAGTAAGCAGGCATGGCCATACCCTCACGCACCATGTTCTGCTCGCGAATGGCGATAGGATCTATGCCCAGCATTTCAGCAAGTTCGTTCACCGTGGTTTCAACAGCGAACTGACCCTGCGTTGCGCCAAAGCCACGATATGCACCAGAAGGCTGCATATTCGTGTACACAACATCAGCGGTGAACTTGAAGGCTTCGAGCGACCCCGTATACAGCGGAATGGATTTGTGACCAGTTAAGCCAACCGTGGCCCAGCCATGTTCGCCATACGCACCTGAATTAGAAAGCGTGTTAACAGCCAAAGCGCGAATGCGCCCATCGTTGTTGGCGCCCAGACGCACAGAAATTTCCATTTCGTGGCGCGGAGAGCCACAGGTCTGCGCTTCCTTGCGCGAAAAAATGCACATTGCAGGGCGTCCAGTTTTCATGGTGACAAACGCAGGATACACCTCACAGACCGCAGTCTGCTTTGCACCGAAGCCGCCACCGATACGCGGCTTTTCTACGCGGATGCGGCTTTTCGGAATGCCCAATGCATTGGATAGAATGCGACGTACGTGAAATACGATCTGCGTAGAGGAAATAACATGCAAGCGGCCATAACGATCAAGCTGAGTAAAGGTACGGAACGTTTCCATCATGGCCTGGTTGTAGGCTTTCGTATGGTAGGTACGCTCCAGCACAATATCGCAATCTGCAAGCACTGCTTCGACGTCACCATCGCCATCGGTGGTGCCGCCTACCAAGTTGCGAGTGTTATCTCCGCCCAGGTCGCACAGCATATGCCAGTTGCTTTCAGGGTGCACCAACGCGGGATTGTCTTTAGCGGCTCGGAAATCCAACACCGGTTCCAGCACGTTATACGTAACCTTAATGCGCCCAAGGGCCTTTTCGGCAGCTTCTTCGGTTTCGGCAGCAACGATAGCAACCACATCACCCACAAAGCGCACATGACGGTCGATGATCAGACGATCGTACGGGCTGGTTTCAGGGTACGTTTGACCCGCGTTTGAAAAACGCTCGTTAGGCACATCTTCCCACGTGTACACATCCACAACACCAGGAAGCTTCTTGGCCTTTGAGGTATCGATGGTTTCAACAATGGCATTGGCGTGAGGGCTTCGAAGCAATTTCACCACCAGCGCATCGGGGGCAATGTCATCGGTGTAAACCGGTTTGCCCAGCAACAACTGCAGCGAATCCTTTTTCCGAACGGACTTGCCCACAGATTGGTATTCGGGTCTATTCACGTTCAGCCTCCTGCGATTTCCTGCTGTTCAAGAAGTTGCGAATACCGCGCTGCTGGCCCACGTAACCCGAGCAACGACACAGATTTCCGCTGAGGTATGCCAGGATTTCCTCATCCGTGGGATCGGGGTTTTCGCGAAGCAAAGCAATGGTATTCATCACAAAGCCAGGGTTGCAGAAGCCACATTGCTCGGCGCCTTGGTCGGCAATGTAACCCACAAACTCGGAAGCCTCTTCCTGCAATCCCTCCAAGGTATACACGCTGTGACCATTCGCACGAGCCACCAACGTTGAGCAAGACAAAACAGGCTGGTCGTCAAGCAGCACCGTGCACAAACCGCAGCTCGACGTTTCGCATCCACGCTTAACGCTGAAACAGTTATGAGCGCGAACGAAATCGATCAGAAGCATGTCGGCTGGGATATCGTCAGAAACCATCTTTCCATTCAGGTTGATTTTGATTTCCATTACAGCACCTCCCCCAAAGTTATAAGGGCACGGCGTGTAAGAACTGGAACCAACGCCTTCCGATACTCAGCGCTGCCCCACATGTTTCCCGACACAAGAACGGTGTTCGCAGCATACTCAGCAAAAGAGGCAGCGCTTTCTTCCGTGATACCGTTGGCCAAAATGTTCTGATCGTCGCGAAGAATCATGGCACGCGCAGGACGCGACCCCACTACCACGCGATATTCATCGCCCAACTTTGATGCAGCGCAGTTCAGCGAAGGCAAATCGGTGCTCTGTTTACGTACCGCCTGATAGGCAAACGCACCGGGTCGCTTTTTCACAATGAGCCGCACCAGAAGATCCTTGTCGTACTTCATGCCCACGAATTCTTCCAAGGGAACTATACCGCCCTCGAAAAGCTCAACGTAGCTGTCCATGGCCATAAACACCGTAACAATGTCAGAAAAACCCATGCGGCGCCATAAGCTTCCGCCCAATGTGGCGCCATTGCGGAACTGCACGCCCACAATATCCTTGAACGCTGCTTCAACCGCGCCGCAAGAATAAGCGGCCAAACCAGGGTGCTTTTCCATTTGCCGCAGAGTAACCATAGCGCCAATACGGAACTCGTTTTCGGTTTCCTCTATTTCGTCCAAGCCCAAATCGCACAAGTCGATAGCAGTGCCGAAGGAGTGCTTGCCCATTTTCAACCACATCATGCCAGCAACGATGCGATGACGCTTTTTCTGGTTCAATTCCCAGGCCTCTTCCAGGCTCTGCGGGCGAACGTATTTCTGAAAGGTGATAATGATACTCACCCCATTACTAGAACTTTACATAGATATTCTCATTATACTTTGAACCGATAGTTATCCGCTTAGAGCGCAAAACCAACCACTGAATACGCAAAGGGCAAAATCGATATGCCATACCTTGCCAAACAGACAAAAACGAAGCATGGATGCATCATCATGGCATCGGGTATGGGCACTCGATTTGGAGGCAATAAGCTCATGGCCAAGCTGGAGGGCACACCGCTTATTCAACACGTGATTCAGGCAACCGAAAAACGCTTCGAAAAACGTGTGGTGGTTACTCGCCACAATGATGTAGCCAAGCTGTGTCACGCGCTAGGTGCTGAAGTGGCCCTGCACAACAAGCCGCATCGGAACGATACGGTCCGCTTGGGAATGGACGCCACGAGTGAATGCGACACCGTTACCTTTTTCCAGGCAGACCAACCGCTTATCAGTCCAAGCACTATTACCGCCCTTTTATGCGCCGCAGAAAACAACCCTGAATACATATGGCGCGCTAGCTTCGAAGGCGCGCCAGGCGCGCCCGTGCTATTTCCCTCCTGGACATTCGACGAACTGCGAACGCTTCCGTCCGGCAAAGGCGGCGGCTATGTAGCCAAACAGCACGAAGAGCTCGTTCGATGCATTGAGGTTTCAAGCAAATGGGAGCTCTTCGATGTCGATACGCTTGAAGATCTTGCCCTTTTGCAAAAGCACCTAACCCTCTAATAGTTGCAATAAAGAGCCGAATTCCATCAAGCCAAACGTGCTTTTCGCAAAAAAAAAACGCCCAGCAGGATACAACATCCCGCTGGGCGCACAATTAAACCCGAACAGCTAATGCCTAATTGTTCGAATCCTTCTTAAGAAGAGCCGAATCCTTCGGGAGCACGATGTTCAAGAGGATAGCCACCGCAGCTGCAGCAACGATGCCGGAACCGCCAAAAATAAGACTTACCATCTCAGGCGCGCCGGCCAACACGGCAGGGTTAGCGCCAATGCCATAGCCTAAGCCAAGAGCTACCGAAACAATGCTGAGATTACGCGAGGTGAGCGGATCGCGCGTAATAAGCTGAATACCGCTAACAACAATAGAGGCGAACATGATAACAGCAGCGCCGCCAAGAACCGACTGAGGCATGATCGAAATCACTGCCGCCAGCTTCGGGCACAAGCCACACAGAATCAAGAAGAGGGCGCCGCACGCCAAAGCTTTGCGATTAACCATCTTAGTCATCGCTACCAAGCCAACGTTCTGGCTGAAAGACGTATTGGGCAAAACGCCGAACATAGCGGCAAACGATGAGCCGATGCCGTCACAAACCACGCCACCGGAAAGCTCCTTATCGGTGGCTTCGCGATCCATACCACCCTGAGTTACACCCGAGATATCACCGACCGTTTCAACAGCCGTGACAACAAACATGACCAGTACAGGAGCAATAGCACGCATATCGAATACAGGAGCAACGGGCATCAAGGCAGGAACGGCGAACCACGACGCTTCCGCCACTTTATCCCAGTTCAGAACCCAAGCTTTGGTGTACTCGACACCTTCGGCGGTAACGCCCGTAGTAGGCAGAACCAAACCCATGATGCCCGCAACAACATAGCCCACAATAATGCCGGCCAAAATCGAAGAAGCACTCACAAAACCAGTGGTGGCGTGCTTAACCGCCAAGATGACGATCAAAACAACCAACGCCAAACACAGGTTTTCAAGCGAACCAAAGTCAACCGCGCTGTTACCGCCGCCGAAAGCATTAACACCAACACTAATAAGGCTCAAGATCGGAAGAGCACACGTCTG
>UQVJ01000086.1 GCA_900544455.1 uncultured Eggerthella sp.
GGCAGGTGACTCGTGGCACCGCCCATCGCAGCCATCCATTCCCGGATGGAAATGCTAATTTATGGGTGATGGTAGAACCAGAGGAAAAGGATCTCTGCCCTGAACCGATTCAGCTTTTGACGGTTGATGATACGCGCTTTTTCCATTGCAATACTAAAACGCTGAACCTTCTGCCAAATGTTATGGCGGCGCAGCATGCCAAGGAGGCTGGATGTGCAGAAGCAGTGTTCATCCGCGACGGGTTTGTGACGGAATGCGCTCATAGCAATGTGCACATCCTTATGGATGGGGTTTTGGTAACCCACCCTGCAGACAATCTCATTCTTCCCGGCATAGCACGGAAGCATATTATCTCGGCTTGTGAGAGGCTGGGCGTGTTGGTTGAAGAGCGTCCCTTTACTAAGGCAGAACTTATGGGTGCTGATGAGGTTATTGTTTCAGCATCGTCTGAGCCCGGTGGGGTATTAGCGAATACGATTGATGGCATTCCTGTTGGTGGACGCGCTGCGGAGCTGTTCAATCGGATACAAAACGAAGCGGTGCGTGAGTTCGAAGCGTACGTTGAAGCGCGTCGATCATAACGATGGTACAATAGAGTACGCTGCCAATTTGATGGTGGCGTGCTTTTGTTTTTCTGAGGAGTGCATCGCTCCTTTGGCATAGTACATAAGGAAGGTAAGGTTCCATGACCATTCGCGAATCGCTTGAGTCGGTGTTGTATCAGGCCCTTAAGGCTGCCGTTGAGGCAGGGGAGTTGCCCCTGAACGAAATTCCGCAGCCCTCTCTTGAGCGTCCGCGCGAAGAGGGCCATGGAGACTGGGCCTGCACAATTGCCATGCGATTGGCGAAGGCTGCCCACATGAATCCTCGCGCCATCGCTCAAGCAATTGTTGATCATCTGCCCGAGAATAATCTTGTTGAATCATTTGAGATAGCTGGTCCTGGATTCATCAATCTGACCCTGACGAATGCGTCGTTTCAAGCGGTTGTTTCCGAGGCTCGTCAGCAGGGTTCTGATTTCGGTAAATCTGAGCTCTCTGAGCCCTGCAAGGTAAACCTTGAGTATGTTTCTGCTAATCCTACTGGCCCTATGCATGTTGGTCATGGTCGCTGGGCTGCTCTTGGTGATGCTATTGCTCGTGTTATGCGTCATGCTGGCTATTCGGTTGACGAGGAATTCTACATCAACGACCAGGGCAACCAGATGAATGTGTTCGGCAACTCTATTGTGGTTCGCTATCAGCAGCTTCTGGGTCAGGATGTTGATATGCCAGAGGCTTGCTATGGCGGTGCCTACATTAAAGATATTGCCCAGGCAATTATCGATGCGGATGGTGACAAATGGCTTGATGCTAATGAGGACGAACGCCTTGTCAATTTTCGCGAGCGTGGCTATGCCATGATGCTTGATTCGGTTAAGAATACGCTTTCTACTTTCGGGAATAACTTCGATACGTGGTTCAGCGAGCGTTCTTTGTTTGTTGCCAACGAAAATGGCGAAACCAAGCAGCAGCGTGCCTTTGACGTGATGAATGAAAAGGGTTTGTTATTTGAGGCAGAGGGGGCAACGTTCTTCCGTTCCACCGATTACGGAGACGACAAGGACCGCGTTCTGGTGAAAGCCAATGGCGATCTTACCTATTTCATGAGCGACGTTGCCTATCATTACGACAAAATGCAGCGCGGCTATGATCATCTGATTGATATCTGGGGCGCTGACCATCATGGTTACATTCAACGCTGCAAGGCCATGATGGCCGCTTGGGGTTACCCTGATGCTCTAGAGGTTGTCCTGGGTCAGTTGGTCAATCTTTTGCGTGACGGCGAACCCGTCCGCATGTCCAAACGAACCGGAGAAATGGTCACCTTCCAGGAGCTTATCGACGAGGTTGGTGTAGATGCCACCCGCTATTTGATGCTTTCGAAGTCCGCCGATCAGGCAATTGACTTCGATATCGAGGTGGCTAAGAAGCAGGATTCGTCCAATCCCGTTTACTATGTGCAGTATGCGCATGCTCGAATTTGCTCAATCTTGCGTAAGGCTGGCGAGGCTCGTGGCATGAATGTCGAGAGCGCTGGTATCGAAGAAATCGTTGCTGAGTTGGGCTTGGACGACATTGATCTTGCGCCGCTCGCGCATGAATCTGAACTTGCGCTTATGCGCAAGATGGCTGATTTCTCGGACTTGGTTGCTGGTGCTGCCCGAGATCGAGCCCCATTCCGTCTTACTCACTACGCTCAAGAGCTGGCAGGTCTTTTCCACTCTTTCTACGGTAATTGCCACGTATTGGGCGAAGAGGAGTGCGTAGAGAAGGCTCGCCTTGCCTTGGTTGATTCGACCCGTATCGTTTTGGCACTGTCCTTGGATCTTCTGGGAGTATCTGCTCCCGAACGAATGTAGGGGCTAACGATCTATATCTTTTCACGAGACGCCCTTCGGGGCGTTTCTATTTTGTAGCAGTTTTCTGAGCCGCTTGCCGCAGTTTTTGTTGGCTTCCCCATTCAGTATGTTTCTACCGTGTTACAGAAGTATTGCGATAGGCTTGTATCGTTGTTTCGGAACTATTATTGATCTCGTTGAGTTTCTATAAAGGAGGTCCCATGAGCTACGTTGACTCCGTCATCGAGCAGGTAAAGACCAAGAACGCAAACGAGCCTGAGTTTATTCAGGCGGTTACCGAGGTTCTTACGTCTTTGAAGCCCGTCATCGACGCGAATCCCGAGTATGAGAAGGCAGGTCTGCTTGAGCGAATCGTAGAGCCCGAGCGCGTTATTATGTTCCGCGTTCCTTGGGTTGATGATTCGGGCAAGGTGCAGGTTAACCGCGGCTTCCGCGTGCAGTTCAATAGCTGCCTTGGACCTTACAAGGGCGGTCTTCGCCTTCATCCTTCTGTAAATCTGGGCATTATTAAGTTCCTTGGCTTCGAGCAGATTTTCAAGAACAGCCTTACCACGCTTCCTATGGGCGGCGGCAAGGGTGGATCTGACTTTGATCCCAAGGGCAAGTCGGACGCAGAGGTTATGCGTTTCTGCCAGTCTTTCATGACTGAACTTTGCAAGCATGTTGGCGCTGATACCGACGTTCCTGCTGGCGATATCGGAACCGGTGCTCGTGAGATCGGTTATATGTTCGGCCAGTACAAGCGCATTCGCAATGTCTGGGAAGGCGTTCTTACGGGCAAGGGCCTGTCCTATGGCGGTTCTTTGGCTCGCACCGAGGCTACTGGCTATGGTTTGATTTATTTTGTACAGGAATACCTCAAGGGTAAGGGTGACTCTTTCGAGGGTAAGACCGTTGCGGTTTCTGGTTCCGGCAATGTTGCAATCTACGCAACCGAAAAGGCCCAGCAGCTTGGTGCTAAGGTAGTTACGCTTTCCGACTCCACGGGTTGGATTTACGACGCCAATGGCATCGATCTTGATCTGGTAAAGCAGATCAAAGAGGTTGAGCGCGGTCGCATCTCTGAATATGCTAAGCGCCGCGAGGGCGTTGAATATCATGAGGGTCGTGGTGTTTGGACCGTTAAGGTCGACATTGCCCTTCCTTGTGCAACCCAGAACGAGCTGTTCATCGAGGATGCAAAGACACTTGCCGCCAATGGCTGCCAGATCGTCGCTGAGGGTGCAAATATGCCTACCACCATGGATGCAACTCAGTATCTTCAGGATAACGGTGTGGTGTTCATGCCTGGTAAGGCTGCAAACGCTGGTGGCGTTGCTACCTCCGGTCTTGAAATGTCCCAGAACTCCGAGCGTCTTTCGTGGTCCTTCGAAGAGGTTGACGCTAAGCTTCAGGGAATCATGGTCAACATCTTCCATGCTGCCGATGATGCTGCTCGCGAATACGGCGTAGAGGGCGACTATGTTGCTGGTGCAAATATTGCCGGCTTCAAGAAGCTCGCTGACGCAATGCTCGCTCAGGGTATCGTTTAAGTTTTGCCGGTTTCCCCGAATCTTGGGGGTCTTGCATAGAAAAAAGGAAGCTCGTTTGAGCTTCCTTTTTTTGTTTTAGTTTCAGCTATTCGGAATAAGGACCGTTAATTGTTTTGGATGCAAAACAACTTCGTATTCGGTTGCCAGAAGCTCCTCGCCGTCAATTTGGGTTGGGATCTCTGAGGGAAGCGACAAATGGGCTCTGTGCGCCTTTGCGAAGGTTAGGTTGGGGTGTTCCGTATGCTTCCCGTTTTTTGCCTTCAGAAGCAGTTTTATGGCTTCTGGTGCGGATAGCGTAGGAGTTGCGTAGCAGATATCAAACAATCCGTCGGTAAGGTTTGCTTTGGGGCAAATCTTGAAGCCTCCTCCGTAACTCACGCCATTTTGAATGGCCAAGAGGTAGAAGCCAAGTTGTTGAGGCTTGTTGTCATCGAGGGTTAACGTGGCATGTCTGATTTCGCGGTGGTTGACGAGCTGATCAATTCCACATTGAAGATAAAGGCTAGTGCCGGTGCGCTTGGTCTTCTTTCTCAGATCGGCGGTTCCTAATGCAATGGCGGCATCGAGGCCGAATGAAAGGGTTTCAAGGAACCAAATATCGTTAGCGCGTCCTACATCAATCGATGTAGGAGTTAGTGCAAGTGACTCGATTTGTTTGAGCGATTCACTTGGTTTTCGGCTCATCTTGATCGTACGTGCAAAATCGTCACCATTGCCGCAGGGGATCAGCGCAAGTGCGGGGCGCTGATTGATCGGGAGGTCCATAAGTCCGTTTACTACTTCATTGATCATCCCATCTCCGCCGAGTGCGACTAAGGTATCGTAATTTGACCCTTCGCATTTTGCGATTTGGGTCGCGTCTTTGGGTCCCACGGTGTAGCGAAAGGTTAGCTTCTTTTGCCGGGATTGGCGCTTCTGAATTCGATCGAATACGAGCGTTGCATGCGCTGCAACTTCGGCAGCTTTACCGCTGCGTGCTGCGGGGTTTACTATGACGAGCGTTCGTCCGAACATCGTGCCTCCTTTTCCTCGATAGTATTATGCGCTAGTCCGCCCATCTGCGCTAATTGTTTGTCGGGTTGGCTTGAGATTAATTTCAAGCGAGTTTTTTCAAAAAAGGGGTTGCACGATTTTTGGAATCCTGTATAGTACTTACCTGCGCCTACGGTGGGTATAGTTCAGTTGGCTAGAATGCCAGATTGTGGCTCTGGAGGTCGTCGGTTCGAGTCCGATTACCCACCCCAGCGCAACCTTGATAATTCGCATCAATGATGCATAATAGATAGCCGTTGAAATACACGGCATTCTCATGGACCGTTAGCTTAGTTGGTAGAGCAGGGGACTCTTAATCCCAAGGTCCGGGGTTCGAGTCCCCGACGGTCCACCATTTATTTATTTAGCCCCTAATTGGGGCTTTTTTGTATACAAAATCTTCTATTATTCCATTTCTTGTTCGAGCCCAAAACTTTGGCTATTTCTCATTTTAGATCTATAGCATTATTCCATTGGTTAGTTCCGGCATGCTGGGTCGGCGCTTGGTGATCTTTGTTCTATCGGTGTATTCGCACGAAGCTTGTCATGTTGGGTTTTTCTGTCGATTGGCTGCTCGCGTTTTTGGCGCTAGGGCCGTACGTTACTTTTAATAGGTACCTTTTTTGTGACAGTTAGGGGATGCCTGTGGAAGTTTTTGAGCTGATTTTGATGCTGTTATTGGCTGTGCTGCTCTCTTCCATTCTTGATCAGGTTGTTCCTCGTGTCTCGTCTCCCCTCATTCAGATTGCTTTGGGTGTTGGCATTGCCATGCTTGCTATCTCTCCGATCGAAGTAAATCTTGACCCTGAGTTGTTCCTGGTTTTGTTCATTGCGCCTTTGCTGTTCAGTGATGCCCTAGAGGCAGACAAGCTCAATCTTTGGGAAAACAAGACCACTATCGTATCTTTTGCAATTGGCTTGGTTATAGCAATTACTCTTTGCGTAGGATTTGTCCTTCATTGGCTTGTTCCCTCCATTCCTCTTGCTGCCGCTTTTGCGCTCGGAGCAGCGCTTGGCCCTACTGACGCGGTTGCAGTTCAGGCTCTGAAAAAAGAAGCGAAGCTAGGTAAGCGCGAAGGTGCCATTCTCCAAGGCGAGGCGCTTATCAATGACGCTTCGGGCGTCGTTTCGTTTCAGTTTGCCGTGTCTGCGGCTGTCACTGGTGCATTTTCTCTTGCCGATGCGGCAACTTCTTTCGCTATCGGCTTTGTGGGGGGTATTGCACTCGGTATTTTGCTTGCCGTTATTTTTCTTTTCATCAATAAACGTATCCGCGAAATGGGCTTGGACAATGTCACATTTCATGTGCTGTTCGAGGTTTCAATGCCTCTCGTCGTTTATTTGTTCTCTGAAGTCGTTGGCGTTTCTGGCATTTTGGCGGTAGTTGCCTGCGGCATTATGTGGTCTATGTTCCGTGATCGTAAGATCTCTCCCTACCAGTCTCGTTTGAACATTGCTCTCACCAGCGTGTGGAAAGTTATCGGTTTTGTCCTTAACGGTGTCGTGTTCGTTCTCTTGGGGCTTCAACTTCCAAATGCTATGCAGAGCACCTGGGATAATTTGTATATCGACAACTTCGTTTTAATTGGATACGTTCTTGTACTTACCGCTCTGATCGTGGTTTTGCGGTTTGTTTGGGCGCTTGTTATGACGCGTCTTATAAAAAATCCTGATACGGGAAAGCGGGATAAATTCAGTTTGACCATGATTAAGGATTCGCTCGCTACTACGGTTGGCGGTCCTAAGGGCGCTATTACGCTCTCCATTGCGTTCACCATCCCTTTTCTTTTGGCCGACGGATCTACGTTTCCGCAGCGTTCGCTTATCATCTTCCTAGCTTCGGGCGTTATTGTATGCACGTTGCTGCTCGCTAATTTCCTCCTTCCCGTTCTTGCTCCCAAAGAAGAAGCCGAAGATGACGAAGAAGAAAATGAAGAGTTGATGCGCACTAAAATTGAGATCATGCGCACTGTTATTGAGCGTCTTATGGCAGATTCAACTGAGAAAAATGACCGTGAGACGAAAATCGTTGTCTCTTCCTACAATAATCGCATTCGCTCCATTCGCTCTATTGCAGATATCGATGAGCCTGAGGTTGCTAAGCTTCGTATTGAGGTTATCGATTATCAGATTGAACAGTTGATTCGTGCGGTTGAACTGCATGAGGTTGAAGCTTTTGAAACGTTTGAATACCTACATCGTTTGTCTAAGCAGAAAAATCTTATTGCCCATTCCAACGAGAAAACTTCGTATGCGACAAGTTTGCGTGTGGGACGTCTTCGCATCATGAGTTCTATGCTCGTTCGCAATGTTAAAGGCATTTTTACATCCAGCAGCGATGATGATCATGAGGCAATGGACAGGGTCCGTGAGCTTTCTGAGCGATTTGCTATCGAATATCTTCAGAAGCTCGTTAACAACCCCGATTACC
>UQVJ01000087.1 GCA_900544455.1 uncultured Eggerthella sp.
AAACCTCATTCCAGTCGTCCATGGTAATGGGGCAACCGGCAGCATGACTGATTGCGGTGAGGTGAAGCATAGTGTTGGTGGATCCGCCGAAAGCCATATCGAGCGCCATGCCGTTGCGGATGGAATGCTCGTTGATGATATCGAGCGCCGTGATATCTTCCGCTACAAGCTCCATGACCTTCATGCCTGCATGCTTTGCAAGGCGGATGCGCTCAGAATACACAGCAGGGATGGTGCCGTTGCCGGGAAGGGCGATGCCCAGACCCTCAGACAAGCAGCAAATGGAGTTCGCGGTGAACATGCCCGAGCAGCTGCCGCAGGTGGGGCATGCGGTGTTCTCAAACCACTTGCACTCTTCTTCGGTCATAGTGCCGGCGGTTACCTGACCCACCGCATCAAACAAGGTGTTCAGGTCGGTTTCATTTCCACACTTGTCACGACCGGCAAGCATGGGGCCACCGGAAACAAGGACCGTAGGAATGTTCAGACGACAAGCAGCAAGAAGCATGCCGGGAACAACCTTGTCACAAGAGGGAATGAGCACCATACCGTCAAACTGGTGACCCTGAACGACGCACTCAACCGAGTCGGCGATGACTTCACGGCTGGCAAGAGAGAAGTGCATACCTTCATGGTTCATGGCAATGCCGTCACACACGCCGATGGTGGTTGCCTCCAAAGGCGTGCCACCCGCCATGCGGACGCCTGCTTTAACAGCGTCGGCAATCTTATCCAGGTGATTATGACCGGGAATGATGTCGTTGGTGGAAGAGATAACGGCGATGAGTGGGCGCTCGATCTCCTCATCGGTCAAACCGTCAGCCTTCAAAAGGCTTCGGTGCGGGGCACGCGCAAGGCCTTTCTTGATCGCGTCGCTTCGCATCTGATCACACCCCTTTCTCTATTGGGCTCTTAAACTCATTGAGCGGGTTTCGGAAAACCCGAGCATAAAAAAATCCTGCGCAGCAGACTGCATCAGGACCACAAAGAGAGAGGGGAAACACTGTTCCCACGGACCGATTACGGGGTCACCGATTCAGCCTACTGACCAACCACCGAATCGGAGATCGTCCGCTTCGAATGGAAGATGTTCAGGCAGAACAGCTCAGAGGCGCCTTTCGGACCGTCCAACCATTGGCTTTCAGCAACCGCCAACTCTCTGTGGGAAGGATTCGTCCCTACTTTTCCTCGTCTGCGCTTTTCAATGTTGTCACTATAGCACCATCCAAAGCCAAGAGCGCAACTTTATTTCAATGGAGTGAATTATTTTGCAAAAGCGTCACAGAGCGCCACAAAACCCAGCGGAGATACAGGCTCAAAAAAGAAGCCCGCCAGACTTTCATCCCCTGAAAGTCTGGCGGGCTACCTTCACGCCGAAACAATGTGCTCGCCGACGATTTAAAACCCCTCCCGCATTATGCGGAAACTCACCCATATATCGAATCGCGCTCGATCATTCGTCTTTAGGACTCCCCAGGCCTGAAGACGCTTTCCAAATGAACGCGTTCCAATTGAACAAGTCCATTTAACCACGAGTTCAGACGAACATCAAACATCGATTTCAAATTAATTAACTGTTGTTTGATTATCACAAACTATGTATCTAACTACTATTTTGCGACCTGTCGACCTGCGCTTTCAAAATTTCTTGTTATGTACGCGTTCCATGCAATCTGGTTTTTGCGAATCAAGCCGCGCTAACAAAAAACCGCTGTTCCTTCGCAGAACAGCGGCTCTTCAAAGACAAAGGAGTACATTAACGGGGTTTTCGGGCCACCAGCACTCGCGGCCGACCTGTCAAGTCTTGCGCTATTCGAGCCTGCTCGAATCCAGCATCGCAAGCGCAGCTGAACGCTTGATCAAGGTGCCCCTCAAACAATTCGACCGCCAAAACGCCACCAGGCTTCAAATACGAAAGAGCATCCGGAAGGAACCTTCTGAACAAATCGAGGCCATCCTCCCCGCCGTCTAAAGCCAGACGCGGATCCCACTCGCTTACTTCTCGAGGAAGGCCGTCGCATACCTTTGTGGGCACATAAGGTGGGTTGGAGATAATAAGGTCAAAGCTCCCCCTCTCATCGTGATCGAGTGCACCAAGCAAATCGCTTCCGCGAACCTCAACGCGATCACCAAGCCCAAGTGCTGCAATATTCTTTCCAGCAAGAGCCAGAGCTTCGGGGGCAATGTCAAGCGCCACAACATGCGCCGCTGGATATTCAGAGGCAATCGAGCAGGCAATGCATCCCGACCCCGTGCACAGGTCCACAGCGCGAAGCTCGGGCAATTCGGGGGAAACGACTTCCTCGCCATTTTCGCCTGCGGCAATATGGTCAGCAACACGCGGGAGCTTCAGTTCCGCAAACGCCTCGCTCACTAAAACCTCAGTTTCGGGGCGAGGGATCAAGACATTCGGAGCAACCAGAACGGTTATATAGCGAAAAGGAACCTTACCGCTGATAAGCTGCAGCGGCTCCCCCTTGCCGCGACGGGCAACGAAATCACGCAGAACAGCTCGTTCATCAAGCGTAAGGGGTTGCTCAAAATTCACGTACAACTCGATCCGGCTCAAGCCTGTAGCTTCAGACATCAGCCATTCCGCTGAAAGACGAGGATTATCATCTCCCTTGCGCTCAAGGAACCCTACCGTCCAATCAAGAGCCGCCTTTATGGTCCACATATCGTTATCAGCCATACCGGCCACCTTTCACTACCACACACCAAGCCAGGCGCACCGAGCTTCAGCGCGAACAACATGCACGCTCATCACGCTTGCCGGACATACGCCAGACAGCAATGTCACATAAAAAAGGGCAGGACATCGACCCTAGGCCACGCCCTACCCTTTCAGATTCTTCTCGAATCGCAAATCTCGCACAACGCTGCCAGGCACCGCAAAGCGACGGTGACGCTAAACGGCTTCCTCGAGCTTCTGAGCTCGGTCAGCTGCCTGCAACGCAGTAATTACATCCTCCAGCAAGTCTCCCATAAGCACCCCATTATAGGTGGAGTTGAAACCGATACGATGATCGGTCACACGGTCCTGAGGGGCGTTGTAGGTACGGATCTTCTCGGCACGATCGCCCGAGCCGATCTGGGCCAAACGCTTTGCGCCTTCAGCTGCTTGCTGCTCTGCAAGCATCTTCTCGTACAAACGAGCACGGAGAACGGCCATTGCGGCAATCTTGTTTTGCAGCTGGCTCTTCTGATCCTGAGACTGGACCACCAAACCGGAAGGCAAGTGCGTGATGCGGACCGCCGAGTCGGTAGTGTTAACACACTGGCCGCCCGGTCCACCAGCACGGAACACATCGATACGAAGGTCGCTGTCTTTGATGTCGATATCGATTTCGTCCGCCTCGGGAAGAACGGCAACGGTAGCCGTTGAGGTATGGATACGGCCCTGGCTTTCCGTTTTGGGGATTCGCTGGACGCGGTGAACGCCCGACTCGAACTTCATGACCGAATACACTTTATTACCCGTTACCTTGAACTGTATTTCCTTATAGCCGCCCGCTTCGGATGGGGAGACGTCCATAGCCTCCACCTTCCACCCATGATGGTCGGCAAAACGCAGGTACATCTTATACAGATCACCGGCAAAAATTGCCGCTTCATCGCCACCTGCGGCTGCGCGGATTTCAACGATGATGTTCTTCTCGTCAGCAGGATCAGAGGGGATAAGCATGAACTTGATGTCTTCTTCAAGTTGAGGAAGTTCACCTTCGATACGAGAGATCTCTTCCTGAGCAAATTCCTTCATATCGGCATCGGAGAGCATCTCCTTGGCCTCTGCCAAGTCGTTGAGATCCTGCACATATTTGCGAGCAGCTACAACAAGCGGACCCTGGTCGGCGTAGCTCTTTGCGAGCTTATTGTATTCATGCTGGTCGGCAAGAACCTGAGGATCGCCCAGCTTCTGCTCCAGCTCTTCATATGCATCGATGATCTTCTCAAGCTTTTCGCGCATGTTCTTCCTTTTCGCATTTCAATTGCCAGTTCCATCAACTGGCTCACGATCATGTGCCCACAAGCACATGATCGGAAAATTCACAGCCATATATTTTAGCATGAAGACAAGAAACTAGCAGCCGCCTCCGCAGCAAGAGCACCATCGGATACCGCAGTTACAACCTGGCGCAAAGGCGTGGTGCGCACATCACCTGCAGCAAATAAACCTGGAACCGATGTTGCCCCGCCCTCATCGGCGACAATATAGCCCGAGCCGTCAAGCTCAACAAGCCCGTCAAGCCATGCCGTATCGGGGTGCGTACCAATGGCAGCAAAGATTCCCTGGGCACGAATCGTGCTCGTTTCCCCCGTCAAAACGCTTTTTAACCGAGCGCCACTTACGCGGCCCTCTTCCTGCAAGACATCCGACACAATACTGTTCCAATGCACTACCAGGTTCTCCATGCCCTTAAGCTGCTTGGCATACCAAGGGCTCGCTTTCAGCTCCTCACGGCGATGCACCAAATGAACGGTTTGCGCAACGCGGTGTAAATACACCACATCGGCAACAGCGCTATCGCCACCGCCCACCACAATCACATCCTTATTGCGAAAGAAATTGCCATCGCACGTTGCGCAATACGAGATGCCCTTCCCCACTAAGGAAGCGGCTCCATCAACGGGAAGGGGCACGGGCTTCGCTCCGGTAGCGATAATCACGCTGCGTGCAGGATAGGTGCCCTGCGTCCCTTGTACAACAAACCGAGCGCCACCCCTATTTCCTTCGCCCAACGAAATGCCTATGGCTTTATCGCTTTCGATCACGGCACCGAACCGTTCCGCCTGCAACCTCAGAGAATAGGCAGCTTCGAATCCATTGATTCCATCGGGAAACCCTGGATAATTCTCAAGATTGTCGATGGAGAGAAGCTGCCCTCCTGCTCCAAGCTCTTCCAGAACCACCGCAGAAAGGCCAGCACGTGCAGCGTAGATACTCGCGGTAAGCCCAGCAGGACCTGCACCCACGATCACGATATCGGTAATTTTTTTCTCCACCATAGGAAGCACCCTCCCCTTCTTCGTCCCGACATTGCAAGAGCTTCAGCGAACAATGCGAACACCCTATAGGAGCTTTGAGCGTACAATAGCAGCACCCAAGCAGAAACGAGCCTCTATGAGCACGCCCCAAAAGAATCAGCCCCTCCGTTCCGCCAAGCAATCACTTGCAGTGCTTGCCAATGCCTTTAAGCAGATTGGAGGCTGCGGACTCTTCGCCGCCTATGGAGCATTTCTCCTAGTCTGCTGCGCATTGTTCTGCATCCTCGAGCCTGAGACTTTCCCCGTTTTCGGCAATGCCGTCTGGTATTCCTTTCAAGCCATTACCACTATTGGATTTGGCGATATCGTTGCCCATACCACCATCTGTCGCGCTATCACGATTCTCATGGGGCTTTCTTCGCTTGTCATCGTTGCCCTGATCACCGGCACCGTAGTCAATTACTACAACGAAATGATGAGACTACGGAAAAACGACAGCATCATGGCCTTCGATGAGCAAATGAGAAAGCTCACCGAGCTTTCTCCCGATGAGCTTTCCGAGCTTGAACAAAAGTATCGCGACTTCACCAAAGGGCATCGCCAGTAACTCGCAGGTTTAATCCAGAGCCTCGACTAACGTCTGCTCAGGCTGAACGCCCACGAACTGTCGAGCAATGGATCCACCTTTGAATACGATAAGCGTCGGAACGCTCATCACGCCAAAACGCTGGGCAAGTTCAGGCTCCTGGTCAACATCAACCTTGTACACCGCCGCCCTACCCTGCTTGGCAAGCGCAACCCGATCAAGAACGGGAGCCATCATCTTACATGGCCCGCACCAGGTGGCGAAGAAGTCAACCAATACAGGGTACGGAACGTTCTCGACCTTTTCAGCGAATTCGGACTGGGTGATATGGGGCACCATAGCAAACTCCCTTCTCTAAATGCAACTTTATAAGTATCATTTAACAAGTTCATTCTAGCACGCTTTTGCCGAATGTCTGATTCCTTTCTACCATTTTCGTTCCTCTTTGCCGATGTATACCCCTCTCGTTTCATTATCGTCACCTGCTCTTCACCTGACGAGGAGATCACGAAATGCCGGAGAGGAACTGGGGCATGCAGCAAAAAGACCTAAACCAAACCATACGTTAAAACAAAGAAGAATAGTTCTAGCGATAAAACGCCCATCACAAAATGAGAGGAAAGACGAACGCAGCAGAGCAACGTTCGTGTTCCTTTGAGATCTTGCCCCAGCAACACGCCCGATCATCCCTCTCCCATTCGATGGATATGCAAAAAAGAAAAGCCGCAAAGCAGTAAAACTGCTTTGCGGCTTACTTTCGAAAAAGCTTATCGGGCTTTGCTCGACTAAGAGCGAGTACGGATCTCTTCCTTGACCTTTGCGCAGAAGTCCTCAACGGTTGAAGGAACAGTTTCGTTAGAGCGGTCGCGTACCGAGATATTGCCCTCGGCGGCTTCCTTTTCACCCAGGATCAGCATGTAGGGAACGCGGTCGATACTACGCGCCTCGCGGATCTTGTAACCGATCTTCTCGTCGCGGTTGTCGACCGTTACACGGATGCCAGCCGCTTCGATCTGCTCAGCAACCTTATGGGCATAGTCGCGGCTCTTTTCGGAAACAGGCAAGATCTTTACCTGCGTCGGAGCAAGCCAAACAGGGAATTTGCCCGCATAATGCTCAATAAGAATACCGATAAAACGCTCTACAGAACCGAAGCATACGCGATGCAGCATAACGGGACGCTTCTTGGAACCATCGTGATCGGTGTACTCCAGATTGAAGTTCTGAGGCATCTGGAAGTCGAGCTGGACCGTACCGCACTGCCACGTACGTCCGATGGAATCCTGCAGATGGAAGTCGATCTTGGGGCCATAGAAGGCGCCGTCGCCGGCGTTGATGACAAAGTCCTTGCCCATCTCCTGGATGGCGGCCTGGAGGGTGTCCTCGGCAAAATGCCACACTTCTTCTTCGCCCATGTGGTCCTCCGGCATGGTGGACAGCTCGATGGTATATTTCAGG
>UQVJ01000088.1 GCA_900544455.1 uncultured Eggerthella sp.
CTAGCCCCGCGGCTGCCAGTTTAGAGCAGTAAAGATTTCAAGCCGATAAGAATGAGCACAACGCCGCCAATGATGGTAGCTTTTTCGCCGAGTGCGTTGCCGAAGCGCTTGCCGATAATCAGGGCAACGGTGCAGGTAAGTGCTGTAGTGATGCCGATAATGCCCGAAGAGGTGAGCACGTTTACCTCCAGGGCAGCGAAGCTCACGCCAACCGCCAGGGCATCGATGCTGGTGGCGACTGCCTGGAACAGCAGTACGGGCACGGTGAGCGTTTGCCCAGATGCTTCCTCGCCCTCTTCTTCGTGGAAGGCGTCCCAGATCATCTTCCCGCCAATGAATCCCAGGATCACAAAGGTGATGAAGCCGGCATATTGGGTGATGAATTCGCTTACCAGCTGGCCCAGGACAAACCCCACAACGGGCATAAGGAACTGGAAGAAGCCAAATGCAAGGGGCATGGAAAGACTACGGGCACGAGAGATTTTAGGATAGGCGAAGCTGTTGGAGATGGTGACAGCAAACGCATCCATGGCGAGTGCTAGACCAAGTATGACGATTTCGAAAACGCTCACGGTAATCCTTCCTTCTGCGCAAACCTGTATTATCCCTCGGGGCATGCCGCTTGTTGTCTAGGTGGCCAGCATGACACACATTTGATAAATACATGCATTTTGTCTAGGGGATATGGCGGTATTTAAGCTGCGTTATCAGAATAGGCAGAGCAATTGATTAGCTGCGCGCGTTGATGCGGGCGGCATAGCACGATAAACAACATGAGCGAAAGGTATCGAGCCCGCATGGCCGAAGAGCAAATCCAGGGAGAGCGGAAAGAAAATCAGGGGACACATTTCGAAGAGGGCACTATGCGCAAGCATGCTGCTGGGGGAGCAGCCGCCAAGGGCAACGATCGTACAGCGCGTATGGGAACGGGCCCCATTCCGAAATTGGTACTGGAATTCGCCATTCCCTCCATTGTGGGTATGCTGGTTAACGGTGCCTACAACGTAATCGACTCCATCTTCCTTGGCCAGGCCATGGGCGAGATTGGCCTTTCGGTGGCAACTGCCGCCATGCCGCTGATGACCATTTTCATGGCGTTGGGCATGCTTATCGGCAACGGCGGCAATGCGCTTGCTGCACTGCGCTTAGGTGAAGGCAGCAAGCAGGCTGCCGAAAAGAGCCTTGGCAATACGGTGTGTCTTGGAATCATCATTGCGGTTGTGGTGGCTATAATCGCCTGCATTCCGCCCTGCATGGAGGCGCTCCTCTCGCTTTCCAGCGCTACGCCTGAAATCCACGATTACACCTACTCGTTCATCCAGATCATCGCTTTCGGCGTTATCTTCCAGATCATCGGCATGGGCGTGAATAACTTCATCCGTACGGCAGGCGCACCAAACCGCGCCTTGCTTACCATGGTTATCGGCACGCTTTCCTGCATCATTCTGAATTACCTGTTTGTGTTGGTTTTCGGGTGGGGCGTTGTGGGCAGCGCGCTGGCAACCGTGCTTGGTCAGGCTGTTTCCTGTGTTTGTGTATTGTGGTACTTCCTGTTTACCAAGAACGTCGCATTCAAGCTGCACGCATGCAATTTGAAGCTCGATGCTGAAGTAGTGGGATTCATTTTCTCTTTGGGTGCTGCCAGCTTCATCATGCAGATGGCTATGTCGGTCATCAACTTCCTTGTTAACTATCTGCTGGTATTCTACGGTGCGCAGAGCCCTTTGGGAGCCGAGGCCGCGCTGGCGTCTATCGGCGTTGTTCAGCGTTGCGCCATGTTTACCGTGCTGCCCCTTATTGGCACCGCAGTAGCGATTCAGCCGCTGCTGGGATTCAACTATGGGGCAGGGCTTATCCCGCGCGTGCGCGAAACTGTGCGCTTCGGCATCTTGATGGCTACGGTTATCGGCACCTGCATGTGGGTCATGATTATGCTGTTCTCGGGCGATATCGTAAGCTTCTTTGGCATTCGTGCTGACGCCCTGCGCGATTTCACTGCCTTTGCGCTGAAAGTCCAGCTGCTTGTGCTTCCGGTTGTCGGCTTCCAGATTGTGGTGGGCAACTACTTCCAGGCAACGGGGCAGCCGATGAAATCTATCATTCTTTCCCTTACCCGTCAGGTTCTGTTCCTTATTCCTCTGTATATCGTGCTGCCTATCGTGTTGCCTATGCTGGTGCCTACGCTTACCGGTTTGGACGCTCTGTATTTTGCGGTACCGATCGCCGATGGTCTTTCCATTGTTACCGCGGCGGCGTTCCTCGCATTCGAGATGCGCCGTTTGAAGCGCGTTGAGGCAGGGGAAGAAACGTCTCGCTTTGGCAAGGGCGCAAAGCATTCGTAGGCGTCGTTCAGATTCCATGTGGTTTCGCTTGTGGGCTGATTGGCGGCCTGCGGGCCAGTGATGGTTGTCATGCTTAGCGCCGAAGAGCACGATGTAGAACATGGCCGCCCGTAGGCGGGCGGAGGCTGTCCGCGAAGGGGCACACGTTCGAGGGCGTTATCGCCGACTACCCGTAGCCGGGCGGCAGCCGTGGTTCGCAAAGCGCTCGTAGATGCTTGCATTAAATGCCTGTTAACGCTGAACCTTTGCCTCTTGTGCCCTATTGCCGAAAACGTCAAACTTCACCGGGTCGGTTTGGCCGCAAACGTCGAACTGCGCAGAATCGGTTTGGCCGCAAACGTTGGGCCCTGCCGAATCGGCTTGGCCGCAAACGTCGGACCGCACCGAATCGGTTTGGATACAAGCGTCAGGCCCCGCCGAATCGGTTTAGCTACAAACGTCATGCCGCACTGAATCGGTTTGGCTGCAAACGTCACGCCGCCCCGAATCAGCTTGGTCTGGAAAACGCCTGATAATTTGCAAAAGGCAACATATCATATCAATTTGTGTATTAACGTAAATCGAGAAGATGCGCTATACTGCCCGAACATGGCGCAGCGTGCGCTTGTAAAAATCGAGGAAGGAATAGACAAAATGTCTGAAGCAATGACGCAGCACTCCACCGCTCGTGCTCGTTCCGTCGCGTTCTGCGGCTTGTCCATCGCTCTCATGGCGGTTGCGGCATGGATTACGGTTCCCTTTGGACCGGTTCCCTTCACCCTGCAGACGCTGGCTGTGATGTTCGTGCTGTTCGCTCTGCCTGCAAAGCAGGCGCTGATCGCAATTGGCGGTTACATTGTTCTTGGTGGTCTGGGTCTTCCGGTGTTCTCTTCCTTCAAGGGTGGCTTGGCTGCGCTGATGGGCCCCACGGGCGGCTTCATCGTGGGCTTTTTCGTGGCAGCTTTGGTTGCTATTGCCGTTGCTGCCCTGTTGAAGCGCACCCCTCTGTTTTCTTCCGAGGAGCAGAAATCTTTCTTTGGCACCCACATTGCCGCAGGTGTTCTTGCCCGTAATGTGGTTATGGGCGTGGTGTTCCTGGCTGTCCTCTATGTGTTTGGCTGGGCATGGCTCATGCTGGCAGCTCATCTTAGCGCCGAGACTGCTTTTGCCGCTGCAGTAGCGCCCTTCGTCCTAATTGACGCAATGAAGATGATCGCTGCTGTTCTGATTGCCCAGGCAGTAAGTGCTGTGGTTGCTCGCTAGGTTTGCAGGCGCAGCTATCGAAGTTGTATTGCGAATATCGACCGACTTCGATTAATCCGGATATCAGACTGGCTCTGATTGACCGCTAAGTAGGAGGATCGCATCATGCGGTCCTCCTTTTTTGTGCATGAGTACTGGATGAATCCTGGCAAGAAACAGCCATTGCGTATTCTCGCGCAGCCGAAAGACGTCTTTCTGGGCAAGATATCGCCGCAGTGCATTCCTAAGCGGCAAGCTGTGGCAATATTTCATCGCGATGTATTCCCGAAAGGGCTCCGGACGGAAAAAACGCCCCTTCGTGGCAAGATATCGCCGAGATGCATGTAAAATCAGCTAATTCTGGCAAGATTTGTTTCCTATGTATCCTCAAAGGCGTGAAAAATGCCGTCAGGGAATACATCTCGCGAATATCTTGCCCAGAAGGGCCTCTTTTCCCGTCCGGAGCCCTCAAATCATGCACAATGGGCAAATTTTGCCACTCATTTGTGATCCCGCCTTCTGCACGGAGGGGGGGTGGCACACGACCAGCGTTGTGGTTCTGGGGCATCGGAGCGTTGTGGTCGCCCTTCACCCGGAGGCGCAAGCTCATGAGGACCATCTGCAGGTGCAAGCGTTGTGGTTCGTTCTTTGTGCGGGAATGTCAGAGCGGCAACGAAAGCTACAGGGTGGGGAAGGCCATTACGAACACGGCGCCGCCTTCGGGGGCGTTGAATGCTGTTACCGTGCCGTCGAAGCTCTCTACGATTTCCTTCACGATGGCCAAGCCAAGGCCCGCGCCCCCGCTGTTGCGAGCGCGCGAGGCATCGCTGCGGTAGAAGCGCTTGAACAGAAGAGAAGGGTCGTCTTCGATGCCGCAGCCATCATCTTTCACGGCAATAATTGCCTGGTCGTTCACGCCAGAAAGCAGAACCCGAACATGCCCGCCTTCTTCGACGTGACGAATGGCGTTGTCGACCAAATTGATGATGGCCTGTTTGAGGCGATCGGTGTTGCCCAGGATGTCGGGGGCGGCGCCCTCTACGCTTAAGGTGACGTTTTTGTCTTGGGCGATAGGCTCAAGCATTTCGATAACCTCTTGGGCAACGGGCGCGATATCCAAACGCTTCAAGGCTGCTGCAGGCACGCCTTCTTTGGCATGCTGCAAAGCCAGAAGCGAATTGGTGAGCTTCTTCAGGCGTTCCGATTCGCTCAGGATAATTTCGCAGAAATGTTCACGCGTCGATTGGGGCATATCGGGGTCGAGCATCAATTCGGCATTGCCGCTGATGGCGGTGAGGGGCGTGCGGAACTCGTGGGCAACATCGCTTACGAAAGAATCTTGACGGTCTTGCACTTTCGAAAGTTCGTCGAGTTTTGCCTCGTAGGCGCGGTTCAGCTCGCGGAAGTCTTCGGACAACTGGTCAACTTCGTAAAGCGCACCCGTAGGCTCGAACACGATGCTTTTATCGCCTTCGCGGTAAGCGCGTGTTTTCTGCGCCAATTCAGTGAGCGGCTGGGCGATGAAATGCGCAATGAGCAAGCTCAAGAAATAGCAGAGGCAGGAAACGGGGATGATGAATGCCAGGATGAAGTGCGAGCAGCCGAATACCAGTACGGCAACAGTTGCCGTAACAGAGCAGCCGAAAATAGCCAGCAAAGCGGTAAGAAAAGAAATATTGGTAAACAGCCTCATTGAATCCCCTCGAAGCGGCAGATGGCACATGCGCTGGCCAGCAAGCGTGCAGACTGCTCCAGCACGTCGATGCCGGCGAAGCGGCAGATGGCGTAAGCGCCGGTCTGCAAACGCCCCTTATTTCTTGAAGCGATAGCCGTATCCGCGCACCGTTTCAACAAGCTTCGGATCGTATCCGGCTGCTTCGATCTTATCGCGAAGGCGCTTGATATGCGTATCGACCGTCTTTGTTTCCGTGATAAATTCCCATCCCCATGCATCGTGGAGAAGATCTTCGCGGGAGACTACTTTGCCGGCATTGTGCATAAGGCAGCTTAGCAGCTCGAATTCGCGCGGGGTGAGGTCGATGGGACCCTTTTCGCCTTGGGCAACATGCGTGTCTTCGTTCAGGGTGATGCCGCTTGCCGTTACTTCATTCGTGGGCTGCGCACTTTCCAGGCCTTGGCTGCGACGCAGGAGGGCGCGGGTGCGTGCAAGAAGCTCGCGCACGCCGAAGGGCTTTGCGAGGTAGTCGTCGGCTCCAAGCTCGAGTCCTACGACTTTGTTCAGTTCGCTGTCACGCGCAGAAAGGAACAGGATGGGCGTGGTCATCTTCGCGCGGATGCGGCGGCACAGTTCGTATCCGTCGATACCGGGCAGCATAATGTCTAAAATGAACAGATCGAAGTGGTCGCTCTCTATTTTTTCGAGCGCTTCTTCGCCGTTGGAAGCCACCTCGGTGAGGTAGCCTTCCTTCTGCATGGCATAGCTTACGAATTCAGTGATGGAAGGCTCATCGTCTACGATGAGTATGCGAGCGGGATTTTCCATTGCGCCACCTTCTGCGGATGCGTTAATTACGGTTACGGCTAAGGGATTGCCGTCCAAAATCGATAGTATGGTAGCATTCGCTCGTATCGCTTAAACCTGAAGGGATTGTCAGAAACATGTTACTTGCGATTGACGTGGGAAATACCCAAACCGTGCTCGGTGTATACGATGGCGAGCATTTGGTTCATATGTGGCGCGTGGCTACCAACGTGGACCACACCAGCGATGAGCTTCGAATAAAACTGCATGTTCTGATGGCTGCAGAAGGCGTTGATCCCAAGTGCATCGACGGCGCCATTCTGGCCTCGGTGGTTCCCGCCCTTACCCACAATTGGGAAAAGGCATGCTATCGCTCGTTTTGCGTCAAGTTGCTCGTTATTTCCGCTCAAACGGTGGGGCATCTTATCAACATGGACCAGGAAAAGTTCGCCGAATTGGGCGCCGATCGCGTGGCCGATGCTGCTGCTGCGAAATGTCTGTACGGTTCGCCTGTCATCGTGGTCGATTTCGGCACTGCCACCAATATCGAGATCATCGACAAAACGGGCACGTTTGTGGGTGGCATCATTGCTCCCGGCGTCGATTCTTCCATGCGCAGTCTGCTTTCCCGTGCGGCGCTGCTGCGTTCCGTGGAGTTGGAAGACCCGGGCACGGCAATCGGAACCAATACGGCCGACGCGCTCAAGGTTGGCGTGGTGTACGGCGAGGCGGCTCGTGTCGACGGCTTAGTTGAGCGCGTCTTCGATCAGTTGGGTTATGAAGCCAAGGTTGTGGCAACCGGCGGCTTAGCTCACCGCATCGCCCCCGCAACGAAGCACATCGCCGAAATCAACCTTGAACTCACTTTGCAGGGTTTGCGTATGATCTACGATGAGATTGCCCAGTA
>UQVJ01000089.1 GCA_900544455.1 uncultured Eggerthella sp.
AATATCGCGTATTAACAACTAGGCCGTTTGGTAAGCGATGTGCCGCCGCGCTGTTCTCTGCAGCGCTTGCGGCATCGCTTTTTCCAGGAGTTGCTTTTGCAGACGTTCGCTCCTCGGATATTATTGCCGGATTAAGTGTTCAAGATCGAGGTCTTGCCGCTTCAAGTTGCCCAAATATCGTTGCTGAGCATTCGATTGTGGTAGACGAAAACGGAACGGTGTATTTTGAGCGTGATGCCGATTCTCAGGTGCAAATTGCGTCTGTCACAAAAACAATGACCGCAATCGTAGCCCTCGAATATGGCGATCTGCAGAACACAACTATCACGGTTAGCCAAAACGCTGCTTCGATTGGCGAATCATCTGCAATGCTTCAAGCTGGGGACTCGATGAATCTTGAATCAGCTCTTAAAGCCATGATGATTTGCTCAGGAAACGATGCCGCAACGGCTATCGCGGAATGCATGGGCGATTCCATTAGGGACAACCTAAAAGAGAAGGGCGACCCTAATGTTCCGGACGGTGCCTATGACGCATTTGTGTACGCGATGAACAAAAAGGCCAAGGCCCTTGGTATGGACGACTCCCTATTCGCAAACCCTCATGGGCTTGACTTCGAGCAATATTCTGCTGACATGCATTGCTCAGCGCGTGATGTTGCAAAAATGTGCACTGAGGCAATGAAAAACGAGATGTTCCGAAGCATTGTTTCTACTGATGTAACTACCATCCAGGTTCAGCGCAATGGTCAGCAAACAGATGTTAAGCTTGAATCTACCGACATTCTTCTAGGTAATTACGACGGCGCATGCGGTGTTAAAACCGGGTTCACGGAAAAAGCGGGGGAGTGTTTTGCAGGAGCTGTTCAGCGTGAGGGCAAGATTCTCTTTGCGATCGTGCTCGATTCTAGTTCTGAAGCTCAACGCTTTACCGATGCAACTACCCTTGATGATTGGGTCTATAACAACACAATCGATTACCCCTTGGTGCACAGCGATGAAACCACTACGTACACCACCAGCACCGGTACCACTGCAACGGTTCCCGTTGTAGCCAACGTAAGTCATTCCGGGTGGATGGATAAAACATTCAAGGCTACGCTTTCCGACCCAACCGCCTCCGTTAAAGTCTTTTCTCTTGATGGAAACGTAAGTCAGGACGTTCAATTCGATACGGTTTCTGGCGATGTTAAGCCTGGTCAGAAAGTCGGTACGGTAACGTTCTACCAACATAATGAGGTTATTGCGCAACAAGATCTTGTTGCAGCGGAAACCTGCCCAGCACCAAACCCCATTGAAGGAATAGGAATCTGGTGGAACCGTTTGTTTGCTGGCTTCTCTGGTGAGCAAACCCAAGCCGAGAGTTCGGTCGTGAACAGTACGCCTTTAATTTACGGCAGCAATGCAACTATCAACACAACCAAGGAGGGATAGATGAAAACTTGCCCTGTCTGCAATAGCCCCATGGACGATTCGGCTCAATCTTGCTCGTCATGCGGTTACCATCTTCAAGGTTCAACCCAGAAGTTTCATGCGGTATCTCTTGAAACTTCCGAACCGGAAACCATACAAGTCGCCTCAACAATTCCCACGCTTACCGTTTTGCAGGGCAAGCAGAAGGGGATTGTATATAGTCTTGAAGGAAACAAAGCAGTCATCGGTCGCTCGCCTAAGTGCGAAATCTTCCTTAATGATATGACGGTATCGCGTAAGCATGCCGTATTAGAGCGCGTTGCCGACGGTTGGACTATTAAAGACACCGATTCGTTCAACGGTGTCTGGGTTAATAACTCTAACGTCGATCACGTGATGCTTTCGGATCGAGATATCGTTCAGATTGGTTGTTTTGTGCTGCGCTACGCAGAATAAACTTTTCATTGTAAGAGGTGTAGTAATGAATCTTTTGTCCGGCAACGAGGCAATAGCCCGCGGTGCCTGGGAAGCGGGCTGCCATATCGGTGCAGCGTATCCAGGCACTCCTTCAACGGAAACGATGGAGTCGTTTGCGAAGCTTCCTGGCGTTTATGCCGAATGGTGTCCAAACGAAAAAGTTGCTCTTGAAGTTGCCGTAGGCGCATCAGCTGCAGGCGCGCGTGTTTTGGTCACCATGAAGCATGTTGGGGTTAACGTTTGCGCCGACCCCCTGTTTACGGCGGCCTACACCGGCGTAAACGGCGGTCTTGTCATTCTTGCCGCAGACGACCCCGGGATGTTCTCCTCTCAAAACGAACAAGACTCTCGCTACTACGCAATGGCCTCTATGGTCCCGATTTTGGAACCCGCAGATTCAGCGGAAGCGCATCAATTTGCAAAAGACGCCTATGGCATTTCCGAACGATTTGATACACCTGTAATGATGAGGTCTACTGTCCGCATCTCTCACACCAAAACGCCAGTCGAGGTAGGGGAGCGATCCGAGGTTGCAAAGCGTCCTTACGAAAAAGATTGCGCCAAATGGGTAATGATGCCTGCTTTTGCCAAGCCCAGGCGAAAGGTTCTTGTCGAGCGTATTGGCAAGATCCGTGAATGGGTCGAATGCTGCCCCTACAATACTGTAGAAAGAAATACCCCCGAAGGATCCAGCAAACGCATTGGCATTATTTGCGCAGGTGCAGTTTACCAGCACGTAAAGGAAGCATGTCCCGATGTGGACATCTTTAAGCTTGGTGTTGCATGGCCTTTGCCCACAAAGGCCCTTAATGAGTTCGCCGATAGCGTCGACGAGCTTCACGTTGTTGAGGAGGCATCGACTTATCTTTCTGATGCCGTCAAGGCAACCGGGTTGATTCTCGACCCCTTCAAGGTTCCCCTTCCTGCTGATGGCGAGATTCATCCCGCCGATATCCTTACCTCACTTGGGCGAAAGCTCCCGCAGCATCGTGATAACGAGAACGACATTCCCAATCGTCCTCCCGCATTGTGTCCTGGCTGCCCTCATCGCGTGATTTTCAAAGAGCTTTCGCGATTAAAGGCCATCGTCACTGGAGACATTGGATGTTATACGCTTGGCGCATTGCCTCCGCTTTCCGCCATGGACACAACTCTCGACATGGGAGCTTCGGTATCGATGGCTCATGGCTTTGAGCTCGCGTTGGAAGGAACTGAGCATCGTCCCATAGTGGGTGTTATCGGCGATTCCACATTTGCACACTCAGGTCTCACATCGCTTATCAACACCGTTTACAACAAGGGCGCTGGAACGGTATGCATTCTCGATAATCGCACTACCGCTATGACCGGGCAGCAGGGTAACCCCTTTAATGGGGTAACGCTTCAGCATCGCGAAAGTCGAGAGCTGGATCTCCCAGGTATCCTCAACGCAATCGGCGTCGATCATGTTCAAACCGTTGATTCCTTTAACGTGAAAGCTGTTCGTGCAGCCCTCAAGGAAGCCACAAGCAGAGACGAGCTTGACGTTATCGTATTCCAAGGTTCCTGCGTTTTGCTCGACAAGAGCCCCAAGGATCACTATGTCGTAACCGATAATTGCACCGCCTGCGGAATCTGCAAGACCATTGGATGTCCTGCAATTGCGTGCGACCCTGATACCGGTATTTCTTCTATCGACCCTGATTTATGCATCGGCTGCGATCAGTGCCGTCAATACTGTAACTTTGATGCTATTCAGCCCCGCGAAGGAGGCCAGCGATGAGCGACCAATCGGTGTATACCATTCTTCTGTGCGGCGTAGGTGGACAAGGAACCATTACTGCTGCCGACCTCCTAGCCCGCGTCGCAACCGCAGCTGGAAAAGATTGCAAGGTATCCGAGATCCACGGTATGGCGCAGCGAGGTGGAGCAGTAACCACCGTAGTTCGTTTTGGCGATGATGTTGCCACGATGGTCTGCGACGAAGGTTGCGCAGACAGCGTTGTTTCTTTCGAGGTAGTAGAAGCCCTTCGAAATATCTCTTTCCTCAAAGAGGGTGGATCCCTCGTTGTTAACGACGAATCGATCAAGCCTTTGCCAGTCCTTACCGGCATGGCCTCAATGCCCCAAAACGCTCGCGAACGCTTAATGGCGATGGATGCTACGCTTATTCCTGCCAGCGAAATCGCTCGCGAAGCGGGCACTACGAAGTGCGCTAATGTTGTTCTTCTTGGCGCTCTTTCTGTTTCGCTTCCCTTCGATTCCGAACTATGGGAAGACGTCATCCGGGGAAAGGTCCCGCCGAAAACCATCGACATCAACATCGAAGCATTTAGGCGCGGTGCGCGTTATGCGCGAGGGGAGCAGTAAATAATGAGCATTCAGCAAATTAGCGTCTTTGTAGAGAACCGCCCCGGCCACCTTCAGCGTATCCTTACTCTATTTTCCGAGAAAGATATCAATGTTCGGGGTTACAGTTGCTCCGATACCGGCGATTACGGTATTGCGCGCTTTATCGTAGACAAACCCGAAAAAGCTCTTTCGGTATTAGCAGAACGCGGTGTAGCAGCTACTTCTTCCGAGGTTGTCTGCTTGGTCTTGAAGGATGAGCCTGGTGAGCTTGAACGAGTGTTTGGGCTCATGGCAGAATCTGGCGTTAATATCTCTTACAGCTATTCGCTGATCTCAACCTATATCGCATTTAAGGTAAACGATCCAGATAAGGCCGAAGAATACCTTACCGAACAAGGAATTTCCCTGATCAACCAAAACGATCTTGCGTAAGAAAGCGTAATGCGCCATGACTCAATTTAACGACACTGCTCTATATCAACCGGAAATTGAAACCTTAGATCGCGATAGCATTCGTTCTATTCAGCTTGAAAAACTGAAAAAACAGGTTGCTATGACATACGATAAGGTTGAATGGTATCGCAACAAAATGGACGAAATGGGCGTGTCTCCGTCCGATATTCAATCTTTAGATGATGTCAGAAAACTTCCCTTCACCGATAAAACCGTTTTGCGCGACACCTATCCATATGGCCTTTTTGCGGTTCCGCTCGATGAAATCATTGAACTGCATGCTTCCTCCGGCACAACAGGAAAGCCCATCGTTGTCGGCTATACCCATCATGATATGGATGTCTGGAGTGACTGTATTGCACGTTTGGCAATGATGGCTGGAGTCAAGCCAGGCGATCGCTGCCAAATGGCTTTTGGATACGGTATGTTCACAGGTGGTTTCGGTCTTCATTATGGTCTCCAAAAACTGGGCTGTATGATGATCCCCGCAGGTTCCGGAAATACCGACCGCCATCTTCAGATGATCAACGATTACGGCACTACCGTCCTCATCGCCACTCCTTCCTACGCACTTCATATGTGTGAGGTTGGCGAGAAGAAGGGCTTCGACTGGGCATCTAGTTCTCTTCGAATTGGCCTTTTTGGCGGCGAGCCCTGTCCTCCTAAAATGAAGGAGGAAATCGAACGTCGTATGCATATCACCTGCACTGACAATTATGGTCTTACCGAAGTTATGGGGCCTGGCGTTTCCGGAGAATGTCTTTGCTCAAGGGATATGCAGCACATCGCTGAAGATCATTTCCTTTGGGAAGTCGTTGACCCTAAAACCGGCGAACCCGTTCCAGAAGGCACGGAAGGCGAGCTGGTCATTACACCCCTCGACAAAGAAGGTATTCCTGTACTTCGCTATCGTACTCACGACCTCACCTATGTAATTACCGAGAAATGTGAATGCGGTCGCACTCACGCTCGAATGAAAAAGGTCCGTAAGCGTAGCGACGACATGCTGATTATTCGAGGAACTAACGTATTCCCCTCTCAGGTAGAGGATATCCTTTCTGGGATCAAGGGCGTTACTCCGTTTTACCGCATCGAGGTCGACAATGAAACAGGGCTCGACCGTATGAAAATCAAGGTCGAAATCGAACCTTCTGCTCTTAACGATTCTTACGAGGAGATGAATCGTTTCCGTAAGATGATCGCTACGAAACTCAAGGAAACCATGCTTGTAGCCTCTGAAGTTCAGCTAATTGAGCCTGGTGGAATCGAACGAAGCTTTGGCAAAACCAAGCATGTGGTAGATCATCGCAAATAGCATGTGTTCTCATTCCTCAAATAACGAACCAAAAAGCCCTTCTTCCAATAAGGAAGAAGGGCTTCCTTTGTATGTAAACAGCATGAAAACAGAGTGCACGCATATCGAAAGAGGTCAAAGCCCCAACTCGGATAACGAACCAGTACAGAAAAGTACGGTAGTTGGGCGATTTGCGCCTACACCCTCAGGCAAACTCCACCTGGGAAATACCTTCTCTTTTTTGATGGCTTACCTTGTGGCTCGACAAGCAGGCGGTTCGGTCCTTATGCGCATCGAAGATCTTGACCCTGCGCGATCAAAGCAATCTTATGCTGATGGGGTGTTTCGATGCCTAGAGGCGCTAGGTTTCGAATGGGACAATGAACCCGTTTATCAAAGCTCTCGAACCGAAGCTTATTTCGAAGCTTATCAAGCACTTGATCACAAGGGGCTATTATATCCCTGCTTTTGCACCCGCTCAGATCTTCATTCTGCAAACGCACCCCATTTTGGAGAAGAAGTTCTCTATCAAGGTACGTGCCGCACCCTTTCAAAGATCGAGCAAGAAGAAAAAGCGAAACTACGAAATCCAGCTACTCGCATCGTTGTACCTACAGAGCAGCTGGCCTTTAACGATCTGTTCCAAGGACCCCAGTCTTTCAACCTAGCGGAATCCTCCGGTGACTTCATCGTCCAACGCAGCGATGGCGTATACGCATATCAACTTGCCGTAACTGTAGACGACGCATGGATGGGTGTTACTTCGATAGTGCGTGGAAGCGATTTGATCACCTCGACGCCGCGCCAAATGTACCTGCAGAAATGCTTAGGATACACAACGCCAACTTACGGACACGTTCCACTTCTCGTCGACTCTGAGGGCCGTCGCCT
>UQVJ01000090.1 GCA_900544455.1 uncultured Eggerthella sp.
GCGGGAAAGAGCGCGGGGGTCAAGCCGCACTCTTGCCATCCCTGCCATCACGCGGGAAACAGTGCCTCGATCGGCAAGAGCCCGAAAGCGGCATCCTGATCGACTAGGGTCCGAGAAGCGGCACTCTTATCAACTAGCTCGAGAACAACGTCCTCCCGATCGGCTAGGATCTGGAAACAGCGTCCCGATCAGCCAGAACCTGAGAGGTAGAGCCCTGATCGGCGGGAGACCGAAAAGCAGAGCCTAATACGTCTCGTCGAGCGGGGCATGGGCCTTCACATCGCAATCCAAACCAAAAAACTTGCCCTGCTTATAGCGATCGAGCGCAACCAACGCGATCATGGCAGCATTATCGGTGCAGGCAGAAAGCGGCGGCATGGTAAGGCGCACGCCGAGCTGATGGCACATAGCCTCATAAGCGTGGCGTAGCTCGGGATTGGCAGCAACGCCACCACCCAGGCAAAACTCTTTTGCGCCCGTTTGACGAAGAGCCGTGCTAGCCTTCGCCACCTGTACGTCGATAACTGCAGCCTGAAAGCTTGCCGCCACATCGGCCTGGTTGATCTGACGGCCCGCCTGCTGCTCTTTTTGCAAATAGGTCATAACCGAGGTCTTCAAGCCTGAAAGCGAGAACTGCAGATCGCCCGAATGCATCAGCGCACGGGGGAAACGAACAGCCTTAGGGTTGCCTTTTTCGGCCAAAGCAGAAATGAGCGGGCCGCCAGGGTACCCCAATCCCATTGCCTTTGCCACCTTGTCGAAGGCCTCTCCTACCGCATCGTCAAGCGTTGAGCCCATGGTTTCGTAGTCGCCCCAGCCTTTCACATGCACCAACATGGTGTGGCCGCCCGAAACGAGCGAAACCACCATAGGCGGCTCGATGTCAGGGCAGGCGATCTTGTTCGCGTACAGGTGACCTTCTAGGTGGTTCACGCCGATAAGAGGCACATCGCAAGCCCAGGCCAAACCCTTTGCAAATGCCGCGCCCACAACCAGGGCACCAACCAAACCAGGCGCATAAGTTACCGAAACGGCAGACAAATCGCTCCAAGAAAGATCGGCCTTGCCTGTGCGCTCGCGCGCTTGAGCCAAGCACTCGATCACCACCCCACCGATAGCCTCAATATGCTTACGGCTGGCAATTTCCGGCACTACCCCGCCGAAACGGGAGTGGAAATCAATTTGGGAGGCAACCACATCAGCGACAATGGTTCCCGCTTCGTCGATAAGCGCTGCGGCAGTTTCGTCGCATGAAGACTCGATAGCCAAGATGAGTTTACCCTCAAGCGGCACGCACTCCCCCGCCGCTTCGCCCGCATGCGCAGCCGCGGCATTCAAGCGCAACTCCATGCCAGCAACATCGTGCTCGGAAAGAGGAAGCGGCCCTTCATAGATGCAAGCGTTTTCCCCATCGGAATAATAACGTGGTCGAATGCCGATATCCTTCAAGCCTAAACGCTCATAGAAGGCATGCGCACCCGTATTCGATGCACGGACTTCAAGGGTCATTTCCTTTGCGCCCAAATCGCGCGCATCAAGGGCGATATGTGCCAAAAGCTCTTGCGCGATGCCCTGACGCCTATAAGCCGGATCGGACGCCACCTTCAGCAACTGCACCTGACCATCGTTTATCCAGCCGCCAGCATAACCCACCAGCTTCGCTTCGCCGACGTTCACTGTACGCTTACGCGTATCCGCGACCTCGAATGCTGCCCACCACGTACGGTCAGGGCGGGGCAGCTCATCAAGAACTTGATCATCGTTCCAGGCGTCAGTTCCCATAACCTGGGCCTCCATAGCAGCAACCGCGGGCACCCATGCCGCTTCGAGCGGCTGATAGCGAATCACCGATCCGCCCTGCACACCCGACTCAAGATCCTTCGCCTCGACGGCATTGGCTTCGGCATCCTGTTTGGCAAACTTGATACGTTCATGCTCTTCCGCATCGGAAAGGCGCGTGTACACAGGCAGAAGCACACAAGGATCACCCAGCGCACCACCGTCAGGGTCGAACGATCCTTCCGCCCAGGCTTTCTGGGCCGTAAGAAGAAGGCCAGCGCCTGTTGGGTAACGCTCTTCTTCGCCCGCTATTTCACCATGGCCTTCGCATAAATCGGAGTACTTTTTCAGCGCATCGCCCACGATGCGCTGATCGCTTCCGCTTCCCAGCCACTCGGGCAAAGCAGCCGCTTTCATGACGGTGTCGGAATTCAGGCGCTCGATACCGCTATCAGCTACGTGATAACGAACAGGGTAGACTTCTTTGCGCATAGCATCGCCCAATACCACCACTGAGCCGCGCACCCCATTGGCCCATTGCTGCCATGCCTGAGCATCCGAGGTGGAAACGCCGAACAGCGGCACGCCCAAACCGATAGCAATGCCCTTGGCGCTTGCAAGGCAAATGCGCACACCGGTAAACGAGCCAGGACCACGACCGCACACGACGCATGCGACTTCGCCACGAGAAATGCCCGTATCCTTCAACAAGGTATCAATTTCAGGCAAAAGCTTAACGTTCGATGCGCGAAACGCACCAACCTCGCGCGAGGCGATGCATTCGATGGTCTTCTTGGCGCGATCGAGAAGGCCTATCCCCAAGGAGATCATTTCGTTTGCAGTGTCGAAAGCAACTACGTAGTTGTTCATGCGAATCCTGTTCTTATTGTATTGCGACCGACGAAGACGGCTCTGTAAAAGCAACGGAAGCGGCGCGGAACGAGCAAGCGGCGCTTGATGCCGATTTTCTTTCGCTAGCTATCCTAGCGCAAGCCCCTGAAAACAGAAAAGCCAGGCACGATCCTTCCGCAAAGAACGTGTCTGGCAAAAAGCTAAGCCAGCGCAGCCTGCCAACCCTGAAGCATCGCCACAGCTGATCCGTGGGCACGCGCCCGAATCGCCCGAATGCCTTCGCCCTCAACGGCAAGGTATACCTCGAGCCGATCTTCCGGCATTTCTTCGGGGAATCTCGAAGCCCACTCGATACAGGAGATGCCATCCCCTTCGACGTATTCGTAAAACGCCAAGTCTTCCAATTGATCGGGAGAATCGAGGCGATACAGATCGAAATGATACAGGGGGATACGTCCATCGGTATATTCGACCACCAAGTTGAAGGTAGGACTCGTTACCGCCTGCGCAACGCCCAAGGCAGCCGCCAACCCCTGGGTAAAGTGCGTTTTCCCCGCGCCCAGGTCGCCGTCAAGCGTCACAACAGCACCTGCGTCAAGCACGCCAGCCAACGCCGCCGCGCAAGCCTGCGTATTCTCTACCGAAGAGCTACGCGCTATTTCAACCCATTTGTCGGACATAAATATTCCCTCCGGAAAGCAAGACCTAACAAGAACGCCCAATGAGGACAACCCCCATTGGGCGGTTTGGCACTTTAGCGCCCATGCATGCGCATTTGATGGCGGGCGGAACTACCTGATGGTCTTTTCTGCGGCAGAAACCGTATGTTCCATCGTTATAGAGGTGGTAACAGAGCCGAGTCCGCCGGGAACCGGGGTGATGGCATCGACAATAGGCTCCACCGATTCATAGTCAACGTCGCCACACAGGTTGCCGTCCTTGTCGAAGTTGATGCCGACGTCCAAAACCGTCTGGCCCTCGCGGAAACAGGATGCGTCAAAGGCGCGTGCGCGGCCTGTTGCACAAATAACGATGTCCGCCGTGCGCATGATCTTGGGCAGATCTTCCGTGCGGGAATGGCAGATGGTCACGCTGGCATTGCGGCGAAGCAGCAACATAGCAACGGGTTTGCCTACCACGAGGCTGCGGCCAACAACAACCACATGCTTGCCCTCTACGGGGATATCGTAAAAGTCGAGCGCCCTTACGCAAGCTTCTGCAGTGCTAGGAGCGTAACCTTCCTTGGCGTCGGTGAAAACCGCACCAAGCGATGCCGTGGAGACGCCGTCGATGTCTTTCGCCATAGCAAGCTCATCGCAAACAAGCTTGTCTTCCATTTCAGAGGGAAGGGGACGGAACACCAAACAGCCGTGGATACTTGAATCGGCGTTGATGCGGCGGATTTGCAAGAGCAGCTTTTCCTGAGAAACCTTTTCATCGAGCTCGAACACGCGCGTGGTCAGGCCCAAAGCCTTTGCGCGCTTGCAGGCGGTTCGCTCGTAGCTCAGGTCGTCGGGGCGAGACCCCACACGAACGATGGCGAGCGTAGGTTCGATGCCCAAGATCTTCAGGCGCTCAACACGATGAGCAAGATCAGCGGCAATCGCATCAGTAACTGGTTTCGATTTCAAAATGCGGGTCATACTTATCTGAGTCCCTCCAACACAAATACGTAAATATCATCGGCACGCTTGCCCCATTCAATAATGAGACATTCCGTTTCGTCAGTGTAACGCTTCGCAAGCTCACGATCCTCAAGCATTTTCGCATTGACGAAGATGTTCAGGGCAGCGCCCTTAAGCGCTCCCTTCGCAAAGGAAACACCCGTGGCAACATCGGAAAGCGCCATCTTTGAGCCATTATGAGCCATAAAATCGGAAAGATCGATAACGCGAGCGCATGCTTTCATAATCGACAAGGGCACTTCGATAGCATCGATAAGCGCCTTCTGCATTGCTTCGGCGCGCTGCGCCTTTTCTTCTTCGGTGGCACGGGGCATCTTGAAGCATGCCGCCAAAGGGGCAAATGCCTCGGAGTCCTTCTTCGACAAGGCAAGAAGCTCTTCGCGCACCTGCTGAAGCTGTGACAGACATTCCCTCACCTGGTCTTCCACGTCGGCGTAGCTTTTCTTGCCAACCGTCAGGTTTCCCACCATGGAATTCAACGCCGATCCCAAGGCCCCCACATATGCAGCGGCTGCGCCGCCACCAGGAGTCGGGGTGCCAGCAGCAACCTCGTCAATTAATGTCCACTCGCTCAAGATGTTTCCTAATCGTTTATTGCCTACAACAATGATACGGGCCAGCGCACCTGCGCCAGCCCGATAATACCTTTCCAGTATTTCCAGCTATTTTCTAACAGCTTAGAACAAGCCAGAGATCTTGCCCGTTTCATCAACGTCGATCTTAAAGGCAGCAGGAGCCTTGCCCAAACCTGGCATGGTCATGACATTACCAGTAAGGGCAACAACAAAGCCAGCGCCTGCAGATACCTTGACCTGACGAACCGTGATGCGGAAATTGCGCGGAGCGCCAAGCAGTGCAGCATCGTCAGAGAAGCTGTACTGGGTTTTCGCCATACAAACCGGCATAGATCCGAAGCCCAATTCTTCGAGCTGCTTGATTTCCTTCTTCGCAGCCGGAGCAAAGTCTACCCCATCCGCATGGTAAATGCGCTTGGCAACTGCCTCGATCTTTTCCGCGAGGCCCATCTCGTCTTCATAAGTGAAGGTGAGAGAGCTTTCCTGCTCGCACAGACGCATAACTTCTTCGGCAAGCTCTACGCCGCCTTCGCCGCCTTTTGCCCAAACCTGGGAAAGGGCAACGTTAACACCGAGCTCCTGGCACTTGGCGCGAACCAAGTCGATTTCCGCCTGGGTGTCAGTGGGGAATTCGTTGATAGCGACAACGCATGGAAGGCCGAACACCTTGGTAATGTTTTCCACATGCTGAAGCAGGTTGGGAAGACCCTTTTCCAGCGCTTCGAGGTTTTCCTCGTTCAGGTCGGCCTTGGCAACGCCGCCATGGTTCTTCAGCGCACGAACCGTGGCAACCACTACAACAGCATCAGGCTTCAAGCCAGCAAGGCGGCATTTGATGTCCAGGAACTTCTCGGCTCCCAGGTCGGCACCGAAGCCAGCCTCGGTTACCGCATAATCGCCCAGAGCAAGAGCCATGTTGGTTGCCATGATGGAATTGCAGCCGTGTGCGATGTTGGCGAAGGGGCCGCCGTGCACGAATGCAGGGGTTCCTTCGAGCGTCTGCACCAGATTGGGCTTCAACGCGTCCTTCAAAAGCGCCGCCATAGCGCCTTCAGCATGAAGATCATGGGCAGTAACGGGCTTGTCGTCGCGGGTATAGCCAACAACAATGCGACCCAGGCGCTCTTTCAGGTCGGTGATGGAGGTTGCCAAGCAGAAGATGGCCATGACCTCGGAAGCAACCGTAATATCGAAGCCGTCTTCACGAGGAACGCCATTAGCTTTGCCGCCCAAACCGCACACGATGTTGCGCAGCTGGCGGTCGTTCATGTCGACAACGCGCTTCCACGTAATGCGGCGAACGTCGATGCCAAGCTCGTTGCCATTGTGGATATGGGCATCAAGCAAAGCGGCAAGCAAATTGTTTGCCGCGCCAATAGCATGGAAGTCGCCTGTGAAATGCAGGTTGATTTCTTCCATGGGGATTACCTGGGAATAGCCGCCGCCTGCGGCGCCGCCCTTGATGCCGAATACCGGTCCCAAGCTAGGCTCGCGCAAAGCGATTACCGTCTTCTTGCCCAAGCGGGAAAGGGCATCGCCCAAGCCGACCGTCGTGGTGGTTTTGCCTTCGCCTGCAGCGGTGGGGTTGATTGCAGTAACCAGCACCAACTTGCCAGGCTTGTGGTCTTCATTGCGGAGTAGGTTGTAGTCAACCTTTGCCTTGGTTTTGCCGTAGCACTCGAGGTACTCTTCCGAGATACCTGTCTTTTCAGCGATTTCGGTAATGGGGCAAGGCGTTGCCGCCTGCGCGATTTCGATATCTGTCAGCATAAACAGTTCGCTTCCTCTTCTTGGCTT
>UQVJ01000091.1 GCA_900544455.1 uncultured Eggerthella sp.
CTACGCTTTTGCGTTGCATGACGCTGCTCGAAACGCTGGACGCTGGTTCGCTTGCGTACGGTGATGTGAAAGTTGCTGAAGCCGATTCCGCGGGCAAAGCGGTGTATGGCGGCAAAGACGTGCTTGCTCAGGCCAAGAAGCGCTACGGTTTGGTATTCCAGAATTTCAATCTGTTCCCGCATTTTACGGTGCTGCAGAACGTGACCGATGCCCTGATTAGCGTGCAGAAGCGCCCAAAGGAAGAAGCACTTGCGCACGGACGCGAGCTGCTTGCCAAGATGGGGTTGGCCGATAAAGAGGATATGGTTCCTTGTGAGCTTTCCGGTGGTCAGCAGCAGCGTGTTGCCATTGCCCGTGCTTTGGCGCTCGACCCCGATGTGCTGTTCTTCGATGAACCCACGTCTGCGCTCGATCCAGAGCTTACGCAAGAGGTCCTGCGCGTTATTCGCGAGCTTGCCGACGAGCGTATGACCATGGTTATCGTGACGCATGAAATGGCGTTTGCTCGTGACGTTGCCGATCGCGTTGCGTTTATGGATGGCGGCGTTATTGTCGAGGAGGGTCCGGCGCAGCAGGTTATCAACAACCCGCAGCATAACCGCACCAAGGCATTCCTCGCGCGTTTCCAGGAAGGCGCAGCCGATTAAGTATTTCAGGGCCCTTGCTTCTGCAGGGGCCCTTTTGTTTAGTGCGCGGTATCAGCGCGTAGTTTCGGCATGCACAGCATGCTGGCTTTGAAAGGGGATAAGCATGATAGTTTCCATCGAAGGCCATACACCCGATGTTTCCAGTGCCGCGTTTGTGGCTGATAATGCCACTGTTTGCGGTGATGTGAAGGTGGGGGATGAGTCTTCTATTTGGTTCGGTGCGGTATTGCGCGCCGAATGCGAGCCGCTGCGTATTGGTGATCGGACCAATGTGCAGGATAACGTTGTCGTCCATATCGATAGCGGGTTTCCCGTAACTATCGGCAACGACGTTACGGTAGGCCACGGCGCGATAGTGCATGGCTGCACGGTGGAAGATGGCGTGCTGATAGGCATGGGGTCGACCATCCTCAATGGCGCCGTAATTGGCGAGGGTTCGGTAGTTGCTGCGGGTGCTCTGGTGCTTGAAGGAGCGGTAGTTCCGCCTTATTCACTGGTTGCCGGCGTTCCTGCAAAGGTGAAGAAAACTCTCAGTGCCGAAGAGGTGAAGAATCGCATCGACTATTACACGCCTCGCTATGTGAGAGAGGCAAAGCTGTATGCAGGGTCGAATTAGAGGTATATAGGTAACTTTCACATGCCTTATTGGTTTGTGGGATATCGTTCTGCTAAAAAGAAAGGGCCCGCTTAAGCGGGCCCTTTCTAGGTTGCGGAATGAGTGCCTATTCCTCGGTTGCCTTCAGCAGACCGTAGCCGCCATTGTCGCGGCGATACAGGATGTTCACGGCATTGGTATCGCGATCGATGTAAGCGAAGAAGTCGTGACCGAGCAGGTCGATCTGAACCAGGGCCTCTTCTTCGGTGAGGGGTTCGAGAACCAGTTCCTTCACGCGTACTACTTCGTCGTCAGCCGAAAGCTCCTGCATCAGACCGTCGATGTCGAGCTCGGTGCCTGCCTTGGCGGGAGCGTCTGCAATCTTCTTGTCGATGATGCGGGTCTTGTACTTGCGGAGCTGGCGAAGAACCTTAGCAGCGGCAACGTCGATCGCAGCGTACATGTTCTCGTCGGTTTCTTCTACGCGGATGATGTGGCCACGTGCGCGCATGGTAACCTCGCACTTGGCGGGGGTGGGGTTAGCAGGGTTCTTTTCGACCTGCAGTACAACCTCGGCAGTAAGGGGGTTGATGTCCATGACCTTCATGGAGTTGCCGATTTTTTCTTCGGCATAAGCGCGGATAGGATCCGTGATGGGCATCTTGCGGCCGGTGATGGTGATTTCCATGATTTCACCTCTCAAACTGAAACGAACTTCGCGGTTTTTCGAGGGGCCCCTCATGAAACCGGAATGTCGGAAACGACAATTCATGCTGTGCGGAATGCGTGTTGGATGCACCTTTGCAGCACCTTCTGCAATGGGAGGCGGTTTCGTATTTCCCCTCGTCAACCGTCTTCGCTTATTAGTCTAGCGCACTTCTTTCTGATTTCATCAATAAAAATGAACTTGTTCTAAAACGTTGTATAAACGTTGCTATTGGTAAGGCATTTTGAATGATTCGCTCTGTTATTGTGGAACGCTGAAGAGAAGCGGAGGAATACCCCATGGCCCACAAACCGCATAAGGAAACCGGCATCTTCATTAACGAGGTGTCTTCCCATCAGCGTCGCTACCATAAGGTGCTGGAGCTCACCCATTCAACCACCAAGGCGGCAGGCGTTATGCTTCTTGGCGCTATTGTTGCACTGGTGGTGGCGAATACGGCAGCGCACGGAGCGTTTACCGAGTTTTGGCATACCGAGGTGTCCTTCGGGTTCGGTGCGACGCACGCGGAGATGTCGTTGGCCCACATTATCAATGATGTGCTTATGGCTATTTTCTTCCTGTTGGTTGGGCTGGAAATCAAGTACGAGATGACGGTGGGCGAGCTTACCGATGTTCGCCAGGCCATCCTGCCTGTTGCTGCTGCTATTGGCGGCGTGCTCATGCCTGTAGGCATCTATCTGCTGTTCAACGCAACCAACCCCGAAACGGTTATGGGTTGGGGCGTGCCCACTGCAACTGACATCGCTTTCGCGCTTGGTATTTTGGCGTTGCTGGGATCACGCGTTCCCGCTGGTTTACGCGTGTTCCTGAGCACGCTTGCGGTGGCAGACGATATTGTGGCCATCTTGGTTATTGCCATCTTCTATGGGCAGAGTCCTTCGCTGATGTGGTTGGCTGCTGCGGCAGCGGTTCTGGTTGTGCTTGCCGTCCTGAATCGTACGCACGTGTATTCATTAGTTCCTTATTTGTTGGTGGGCGCAGTGCTGTGGTATTGCATTTTTATGTCGGGCGTTCATTCGACCATTGCCGGTGTCCTGCTGGCATTCGCAATCCCCTCCCGTTCGCATGTGAAGCTGAAGAGCTTCGCAAGCTGGTCGGGGCAGCGTGTGAAAGAGGCAGAGGAAAGCTATGTTCCCGATGAGCCAGTAATCGGCCAGACCGACTACTTGGCCAGCGTAACGCGTCTGGCGCGCGTTTCCCGTCAGGTGGTTCCTCCTGCAACGCGCCTGGAACGAAGACTGTATCCATGGGTGTACTTTGTGATTCTTCCCTTGTTTGCGCTTACCAATGCCGATGTGGCATTCATGGAGGTTCCTGCGGGAGATATTCTTTCGAGCCCTATCTTTTTGGGCGTGTTCTTCGGATTGGTGGTAGGCAAGCCCGCAGGCATCATGCTTATGAGCTTCATTATTGTGAAAACGAAGCTGTCCACTTTGCCGGAAAACGTTAATTGGTCCCATATGCTTGGTGCGGCGCTTTTGGGAGGCGTGGGCTTTACCATGTCCATCTTTGTTGCCAACTTGGCTTTTGCCGACGCTGCGTATGTAATGGTTGCCAAGGTGGCTATTTTAGCGGCATCGTTGGTGGCGGGCGTTTTGGGCTTTACGTTCCTGTTCTTCCAGGCAAAGGCCGCTACACGTCGAGGTCAGCGCTTCGAAATGGAGCTTCCTTCTGCCAACAACAGGCAATCGCACGCTGCTCACGAGGCTGAGAGACGTTATAAGCGAGAGCTCATTCAAGACGAGAATGAATAGCCATATTCCGCTGAGCTGGCGTTATGAAGCGCACCTTCACATATCTTTGCGTTGTTTGATGCGGGTTTGTTACCATTGCAAAAGCTGAATTCTTGCACTAGGGATACGTCTCGAATATGTGCAAGGTCAACGCGAAAGTGCTAGGAGGCCCTTTCATATGACAAAACAGACATGCGCTTCCAAGTCTAAGGTGGCTTTGAATGCTGCTTTTGCTGCCGTTTTGGCCGTTGGACTGTCCATCCCTGCAGCCAGTGCGTTCGCTGCGCCTTCCGACGATAAGCAGGCAGAGGCTCAGGCAGCCCTGCAAAAGCTCAATCAGTATCAGAGCGAGCTCGATCAGGCTTCTGCTAATTATGAAGCTGCTCATCAGGAGCAGATCGATGCCCAGAATCGTGTAGACGAAGCTCAGAAGCAGATCGAAGAGAAAACCGCTCAGATCGAAAAGGATCAGCAGCGTCTTTCCGATCGTGCTCGCGATATGTACCGTTCGGGTGACACCAATTTCTTGGACGTTATCTTGGGCGCATCCTCTTTTGAACAGTTCGCCACTACCTGGAACATGTTGGAAACCCTGAATGGCAATGATGCTGAACTGGTTTCTGAAACCAAGACCGCTCGCGAAGAGCTTCAGGCTGCAAAGCAGGAAGCTGAAGAGCAGGCCAAGGTAGCATCCGATAAGGCAGAGGAAGCCAAGTCTGTTGCAGAGGCTGCAGACCAGAAGGCATCCGAGATGCAGCAGACCTATAACAGCCTTTCCGCTGAGGCTCAGGAGCTTATTAGCCAGGAGCGTGCTGCCCAGGAAGCTCAGCAGCAGGCTGCCGCAGCAGCTGCCGAGCAGAATGGCACGGCAGGTAACGATGCTGCAACCACCATCACGAACAACAATCGCAACAACACAACCTCTAGCAATTCGAGCAGCAGCTCCAACTCCAACAAGAACAATGCTTCAAGCTCGGCAACCAACAACAGCAAGCCCCAGTCCGTTTCGGGCAATAGCGTGGTAAACCGCGCTTACTCCCAGCTGGGTAAGCCCTATCAGTGGGGCGCAGTTGGCCCGAACTCATTCGACTGCTCTGGTTTGGTAAGCTATTGCCTCACCGGTAGTTACAGCCGCTTGGGTACCACGGGTACCTTCATGGGCTGGACGCGTGTTTCCAGCCCTCAGCCTGGTGATATTTGTGTAAACAGCCATCACTGCGGTATCTACATTGGCGGTGGCCAGATGATCCATGCTCCTCGGACGGGCGACGTGGTCAAGGTAAGCTCCGTGCACAGTGGCATGATTTACGTTCGCTACTAGCGAATCGCTATCATATGATTCTTCGAAAACCCGCTTCGGCGGGTTTTCTTGTTTATACAGGCGAAATTTGAGCGTCCATAATTCAAGCGTAAAATGCACATACGGCTTTGACCTGGTGCTATTTGTGAATATTGCGCATTGAAACTTTGAATACGGCACGGTGGCGTTGCGGCGCAAACCGTTTGCTTGTTAAACTGATCCAGCTATCGCTTAATCGCACCACAACACCACCAGGGGGAAACTCACGATGGGTATTTCTATCGCAAAACATAAGCGAGCACTTGCTTCGGCTGCAATGGCCGTGGTTCTTGTTGCGGGCCTTGCCGTGCCTACTACGGTTGCTTTGGCAGAACCTACTGCCGCTGAAAAACAGGCTGAAGCGCAGCAGGCGCTCAATAAGCTCAACGAGATGCAGCAAAAGCTCGATGAGGCTTCGAATAACTACTACACGGCTATCGACGAGCAGAAGGCCGCCGAAAAAAAAGTGGAGGAAGCTCAGGAAAAGGTAGATCAGAAAACCAGGGAAATTGAAGGCTACCAGGAAAAGCTCGGTACCCGCGCTCGCGATATGTATCGCTCGGGCAATACCGGGTTCCTCGACGTAATCCTGGGTGCTTCTTCATTTGAGCAGTTTGCCACCACATGGAATACGCTTGAGCGGCTTAACGAAAACGATGCCGAATTGGTAACCGAAACCAAGAACGCACGCGAAGAACTGGAAAACGCCAAGCAGGAAGCCGAAGAGCAGGCTGAGGTTGCCGCCAACAAGGCCGCAGAAGCCAAATCCGTAAAGGACGAAGCTGAGGCAACCACCGCTCAGATGCAGCAGACCTACGACAGCCTTTCTGCCGAAGCGCAGGAATTGATGCGCAAGGAAGAAGAGGCTGCCGAAAAGGCTCGTCAGGAAGCTGCCGCCCGTGAAGCAGCTGCCGCTGCCGCAGCATCGAAGAACAATGGGGGCGGTACGGTAGACAACAGTGCCGTCCAAACCGTAACAGGTAACACGGTAGTTGATCGAGCCTATGCCCAGCTTGGCAAACCTTATGTATGGGGTGCAGCTGGCCCGAACTCCTTCGACTGCTCTGGCCTGGTTGGATACTGCATCACCGGCAAAATGGGCAACCACTGGTGCACCACGTACACCATGGCAAGCTGGAAACGCGTTACCAATCCCCAGCCTGGCGACTTCTGCCTGAACAGCCACCATACGGGTGTCTACATTGGCAATGGCCAGATGATTCATGCACCGCGAACGGGCGACGTGGTTAAAATCAGCGCTGTCCATTCTGGCATGTGGTACGTTCGCTACTAAATAGCGTTCTGGGCTGTGTGGCGTTTGCGGGAAAACAACGTCCTGGATAGGCAGCAAACCGATATTCGCATTTATGGAGGGCATTTGCATGCCCTCTTTTCTTTTGTTGGAAGTGTGGTACTATAGCACCCGCTAATCACAACAGCGGGATGTGGCTCAGCTTGGTAGAGCGCTGCGTTCGGGACGCAGAGGTCGCAGGTTCGAATCCTGTCATCCCGACCATTACAACCACTGAGGGGTATCCTGAAAAGGGTACCG
>UQVJ01000092.1 GCA_900544455.1 uncultured Eggerthella sp.
TGCGCCGGATGATCGCCACCGAAGTTCATCGACGGCCTATCTCAGACTGTAATGGCCTTAGGCTATCGTGCAAAGATTCGCTTACCGTAACGCTCTATTGGGGAAGAGCTGAAGCTGCGAAACGCAGATGCCAAACAGGATGATGACCACCCCAAGCCATTCAACGGCACCGATGGGCGATCCCAGCACTATCATGGCTACGAACAGCCCAGCCGGCAGCTCCGATGCGGCTAGTACGGACGTAAGCCCTGTAGGCAAATGGGGCGCACCCATGCTTAAGAGCAGAATAGGCAGGAAGAACCCACATGCTCCGGCAATTAAGCCCAAAGGGGCAATGCCCTGCAAGAGCACGCCCGAAACGATGAAGTCGGGGCAGATGAAGTGCGACATAATTACAGCACCACCACAGACAATCAAACCTCGCTGGGCCTGTGAGCATTTTGGCTGCACATGGCCAGAGAGCGCCAGAAACGAAGCGCAGCTTACGGCGGCAAGAAGCCCTGCTGCGATACCCCAGGGGTTGCAACTCGAAAGATCAGTAGCATAGAGTCCGCTAGCAAATACTGTTCCGAACACGATGATTGCGGCCGAGATCATCTGGCCGAGCGCAGGCGGCCTCCGTGTTATGGCAACTTGAATCACCGTACCTATCCAGGTGAATTGGAACAAGAGCGTGAGGGCCAAGGCAACGGGCAGCACGTTCATGGCATAGGTGTAGAAGATCGAGGTAATACAGGTTACGGCGCCAATACCCAGAAGCTTCAACATGTTGGCGCATCCAAGTTTTGCCAGCCTTTTTCCTTGGGTGCGGTTGATTAGAAGGAGAAGGGCAAATAGCGCGAAGCCAGCCCACATTTGTGCAGCGGCAATTTGCGCAGAGCTGAATCCCCATGCGTAGGAAAGCTTGTAGCAGGTGGCATTGAAGCCGTAGCAGGCACCGCCGAAGAACACTAAGATAGCAGCCTTGGTTCGAGTGCCCGCATCTGCTGCGGCGGTGGTGAATGGCTTATGCTTAGGGGCGTTCTGTGGCAACGTAATCTCCTTCAGGCAATCGTTTTGCCGCATGCGGAAAGGCGTGCAGCTTTGCGGTTGCGTGGCGAAAAGGAGACGAAAGGCGTCTGGAAAAGTCCACGCTTCTGGTTTATCAGGCTGACTATTCTAGCAAAGAAGACGGGTTCGGGTTGATTGAGTCTTGGTCCCGAGTTTCGCTAATTGACATCTCGTCCAACCATCGAAATCATGTAGAAGCGTGCATCTATTTGAAGCTACTTGCATAGCTGTTAACCATTTCGTTTCGTTTTCCGTAGTATTAATACGTTCAAAACAATTCTCGAATGTCCACGGCGTACAATCACTGACGTGAGAGTTTGCCTCGCTTTAGAAGCTGGGCTTGGTTAGAAAGGAAGCCGCATGATTCGTATCGGTATCTTGGGCTATGGAAATCTTGGCAAGGGCGTTGAGCTTGCTGTTCGTCAAAACGATGATATGGAACTTGCCGCTGTGTATACGCGTCGTAATCCTGAAACTGTATCCATCGCAACGCCTGGCGTTGCCGTTCGCTCGGTTGCCGATCTTGAGGCGGGCAATGAAGATATTGATGTTTTGATTCTGTGCGGTGGCAGCGCAACCGACCTCCCTGAGCAGACGCCCAAGTTTGCCGCTCTGTATAACGTGGTTGATTCCTTCGATACCCATGCGAAGATTCCCACTCATTTCGCCAATGTTGATGCGGCTGCTAAGGGCGCTGGCAAAACTGCGCTGATCTCTTGCGGTTGGGATCCGGGCCTGTTCTCCTTGAATCGCCTGTACGCAAACTGCATCCTGCCTGAAGGAGCCGACTACACCTTCTGGGGCCGCGGTGTTTCCCAGGGCCATTCCGATGCGCTTCGCCGCATTCCTGGCGTTGCCGATGCTCGCCAATACACCATCCCCGTTCCCGAGGCACTGGAAGCAGTTCGCTCAGGCTCCAACCCCGAGCTCACCACGCGTGAAAAGCATACGCGCGAGTGCTGGGTTGTTTTGGAAGAAGGCGCTGACCCTGCTGAGGTAACCAAGCAGATTGTAGAAATGCCGAACTACTTTGACGAATACGACGTAACTGTGAACTTCATTAGCCAGGAGGAGCTCGACCGCGACCATGCTGGGCTGCCTCACGGCGGTATGGTTATCCGCACTGGTAAGACTGCTGGTGACAAGAACTGCAAGATTGAGTATTCGCTTGACCTTGAGTCCAACCCCGAGTTCACCGCTTGCGTATTGGCTTGCTATGCTCGCGCCATTGCTCGTCTTTCCGCCGAGGGTAACCATGGTTGCAAAACGGTATTCGACATCGCGCCGGCTTATCTTTCCGCGAAGTCCGGCGAAGAGCTGCGTGCTCATATGCTGTAATGCGATAGCTAATCAGCGAATTGCCAAAAACTTAGAGGGAATGCGAAACTTCGCATTCCCTCTTTTTGTCTGGAGCGTGCTTACGCTTTAGGCGATGATTGGTTCGATGTCTTGAACGTGAAGGTCTGCGCCATCAACGGTAAAGGCAACATCAAACCCTGCATAGGCAAGATGGTACGTACGCTCAGGTTCGTGCTTGCTGCCTGCGCGACGCGGGTCCTGCTCCAGTACCTCAAGAAGGCCTTCACGTTTTTCTTCGGGAATGGATTGCAGCAGTTTGGCGGGGCAGTGAACAGCGAGTTCTTGCCAAGGCGTTCCGTCGATAAAGCCGCCTTGTGCGTCGGGGTGGCAGTCGGCAAAGGGAATGTAGGGCTTTATGTCGAAAATAGGCGTACCATCACGTAGATCGGCGCCCAAAACATGAATGAGCGGACCATTTTCAGTGAGTTCTATGCGCTCTAGCTTTACGCAAGTGAGTCCGATGGGGTTGGGGCGGAAGGGACTGCGAGTGGCAAATACCCCCATGCGTTTGGTTCCCCCGAGGCGTGGTGGCCTTACCGTTGGGAACCATTTTTCCGTGGTGCCCCGTTTATCATCGGTTTGCGCATCGTTGGCTATATCGGCGGCAGTGCCACCAGGGGTTCCGTTCTCGAACTCCCAGATGAGCCATAGATACGTAAAGCCTTCCATTCCCTCAACGGCTGAGTTCAGGGCGAACTCGGGCTCGAAGACGATGGTTCCCTGAAGGTGTGGTGCAAGGAAACTGTTTCGAGGAATGCCGAATTTCTGCGGCATATCAGTGCGGATGTGTGCGATGGGTTTCATGGGCGTAATTTTACCTCAAAGGTGAAAGGTGAAGACTCCTTTGCTTACTGCGCCTTTGTCGGTTCAATTCGTTATACGTGGCAGTTTATGCGATCTGCCTGGTTTAGCGGCCAGAGGCTAGGGCATTGCGTGTTTTCGTTCTTTCTGATCTCTGGTGTGTCCCCTTTGTTTCTGGGAGAATTTGCAGTATAGGTTTTGGGAGATATTAGGGGGCTGTCATGGAGCAAACAGATAATATTGAAGCGCTTATGGATCGCATTAAAGAGCAGGAATCCATGTACGAATTCGAGCGCATCGACGAAGAGCTTGCACTTCAGATGGGTTTTTATGTGGTTCGCCGCGCACGTGAAATGGGCAAGCCCGTCGCAACGCGCATTACGCTGAATCGTCGCACCCTGTTTTCGCTTTCGATGGCGGGCACAAAGCCCGAAAGCGATAATTGGCTTCGCCGCAAAGAAAACCTTGCCTATGCAACCAATCAAAGCTCGTATTTTTGGGAGTGCTGGTGTGAACAGGGGCTCCATCCCTTTGAATGGCGTGGCATGACGTTCGAGGACTACGCACCGGCTGGCGGCTGTTTCCCTTTGTGCGTCAAGGGTGCGGGTATGGTGGGCACCTTGACCATTTCGGGTATGGCAAGCCATGAAGATCACGCATTGGCGTTTGAAACAGTTGAAAAAGCCGTGCGCGGCCAATTGGACATTGATGTATCTGGCTTGATGTAGCGTTTGGTCAACTAAGCTTGCGGGGCCTGGCAAAAATAATTCTTTGCCAGGCCTTTTCGATGGCGTGGAGCCATCAGGTGGATTCCGGAAGTAATTTGGGATTATTTTGACGGAGATAAAATGCGGCTGCCAGATAAATCTATCTGGCAGCCGCATAAGATGGTTGGGCGTTTGGGCCACATCGATTGCGTTGTGGCAATTCGTTCACGGGAGAACCGAGCAAGGGCAGGCGCAAGCCCCTTTGGTGTTGCGATGCTCTACCAGGAAATAAGCTCGTATCCGTCTTCAGTTACAACAAGCTGCACTTCCCACTGAGCGGAATCCGAGCCGTCTTTAGTGCGAACAGTCCATCCATTGGGATCGTCCATGTTCAGCTCGGGGCCTCCTGCGTTGATCATGGGCTCAATGGTGAAGCACATGCCTGGTGCCAGAACAGCACCTTCGCCGGGCTCGCCCACAAAGAAGACGAAGGGGTCTTCGTGGAAATCGTTGCCAATGCCGTGTCCGCCGAATTCACGAACAACGCTAAAGCCGTTCTCCTTGGCGTATGTTTGCACGGCGTGAGCAATGTCCCCTACAGTTGCCCAGGGCTTTACCGCAGCAAGACCGCGCTGAACAGCTTCATAGGTAACGTCGACGAGTTTTTTGCGCTCGGGGCTCACTTCTCCGATGCAGAACATACGCGAGGAGTCGGAGTAGTATCCGTCTAAAATGGTTGAGCAGTCTACGTTGACGATGTCGCCCTCTTTCAGTACATCGTCATTGCTGGGAATGCCATGGCACACCACGCTGTTGATCGAAGTGCACACGCTGTTGGGGTAGCCTTCGAAGTTGAGATCAGCAGGGATGCCCCCATGCTCAATTGTGTAGTCGTAAATCCACTTGTCTATCTCGGCAGTGGTAACGCCTGGTTTGATATGCTCGGCAACATAGTCGAGGACGCCAATATTGATAGCGGCAGAGCGCTTGATGCCCTTGATTTCCTCAGGGCTTTTGAGGAGCGAACGGGGCACCACTTCGTACCCGTCCAAGTAAAAACTTTCGAGGCGGCTGTCAATGGGGCCGTGGCACTTCTTGTATTTCTTTCCACTTCCGCACCAACATTCGTCGTTGCGTCCGGGCTTTGGGCCGTTGTCGTACATAGCAAGCTCCTTATTCGTTGTTCCGTCACTGAAAGTGCGAAACCGTTGCGTTCTCAGTTGTTAGCTTAAGTTAATTGCGATAGCGATCAAACGGAATACGACTATATTTGCATTGTTTCCATTGCTGGGCTTCACTTTTGCAGGCGAGCCTTGTTGGCCTTGAGGCAGAAGAAGATGCCCAGAACCAGAACAAAGGATGCGGCAATGGTAAGCGCCATCGAATCGGAGAATGGGAACATCGGTGCGCCGAGCATGACGCCAACGCCGTAGGGAACAAGCCAGAACAGCCACACGCCAATGCTCAGACGATGGAAGTTGGCCCTGGAGCGCTCGTTGCCGCGAAGAACAACAACGGTTGCCCAAACCGCATGGAAGAGCATGAGCGAAAGCGCGAGTACGCCCGTGATTGCATGGAGGGGCGAACCTGCGCCACCGGTTTCGCCTGCAACCATAGACATGATGGTAGTTCCCGCGGTGTCAAACACGAAGCCAGTCCAGAAGAAAGCCAGGTGCTTTGGCCTTAAGGTGCCAGAACGGCGCTCGGCAAATACGCCGATGGTGTAGAAGACGAGTGCGAGCGAAATGATAATTGCGGCAAAGATCACCTTTCCCATGTTGGGGGTACCTTGGATTCCCATGATCTTTTGCTCCTTTCAAGATTGCGCTTTGCAGCTGATTGCTTTGCTTTTGACAAGAACAATCTTGAAGGCGTGGCATCTGAACATCTACGGGCTAATGTTCAGATGCAGCATTTCGCGCTGACCCTATTGTTCGTAGAGGGTTCGGTCGAGCATGGTAAACAGGAGGGAGCAATCGGGTTGTTCGCTTCGCAATTCGGCGATGATGTTGCGCAGCGCGAACTTGGAAACGGCTTCTGCGGTGATGCTACTGGGAAGATCGTGCCTGATAGAAGGATCGTTTTCGAAGATGATAATCATGCCCTCGCAAATATGGTCGAATTGTTTTTCTTCGCGGAATCGCGCGATGGTCTTCTCTGCTGTGGGCAGTGACTCGGAGTCTTTAAGCCAGTGCTCCCTGAAATGATGGATGGTTTTTTCCATGCTGTCGAACATGCGCTTGCAGAAATCCAGGTAACGTTCACCTTTCGTGGGGTGGCAGAAATCGGTGTAGAACGCTCGCTTGAAATAGAGCGCTGTGGTAGCTGTGGTGAGTTCGTCCTTCGAAGCAAAATGATTGTAGATGGTTCCAACGCTCACGTTGCAGTCTGATGCAAGCCCCCTTACCGAAAGGGCTGCAAGGCCGTATTTGTCCGCGATGTCGTATGCATGATCGAGCAGGGTATCACGGGATGTTGGTTCTGCCATTGCATTCCTTTCGGCAAGGGGGGTTCCTATAGTTCCGCCAAGAGGGGTTCGTCCTTTCGATGGGCGTTTTCGGCGGTGCTGACGCAGGCTCGGCCGGGCCTGCGGCCTCCGCCGGCGGTTCTGTGCCCGCTTGTTCACGGTTCTGGAATCC
>UQVJ01000093.1 GCA_900544455.1 uncultured Eggerthella sp.
TTCCGATCTGGGGGCGCCGGAAATCTCTTTTTCGGCAAAGAGCCTCAAAGCATCGAGGGCATTGGCATTTTCGTTGACGGTGAACACTTTCGTTTGCATCAGTGAAGAAAGCACACTTGTTGCCGTGGTGCTCTGTTCTTTTTGCTTCGATTGCTTTTGCTGCTTATTGATGCGGAAGGCGAGCAGGAATCCCAGAATGGCCATGGCGAGTGTGAAGATGAATCCAAGGTGAGACCCCTCAGAAAACGCCAGCGCCGAGTCGGTGCCGCCGGCGGCAAAATAGGTGTTCTGCCCGACGGCAAGAAGGCAGGTGGCAACAGCGGTGCAAATTGCGCCCAAAACTTGCTGCAGGGTATTCATAAGAGTGCTTCCGTCGCTGTTGAGTTGCGGTGGGAGCGAGGCGAGTGCATGTGTCTGGCAGGGAGACATAGCCAACGGCACGCCGATCATCATAATGATATGGCACGCCACCATGTACCAAATGGGGGTTTGCGGCGTTGCGACCATGAGCATAGAAGAAGCTAGTGCCGAACAGGCAAAACCGATCAAGACTGGTCCGCGTGCTCCGAAACGATCGAACAGGTTTCCCGCTGCAACGCTTACTGCTGCGTTGATCAAGCCGCCAGGAAGCATAAGCATTCCTGCTGCTGCCACGGCTATAAGCATGCCATTTTGATAAAACTGCGGTAATACATACATGGCAGCAAGCGTAATGCCGAAATTGAGCATGAGGCACATTACGCCTACACGGTAACCTTGATATGCGAAAACACGCAAATCGAGTACAGGGATCTTGATGCTTAGTTGGCGCTTTATATATACGGCAAGGCATATGATGCCCACAGCAAATGCCCCAAGGACAGGTGCAGAGGTAAACCCAAAGAGGCTTACCATGCCAGCGCCAAGAACAATCCCACCAAAGCCGAAGCATGAAGAGATAACCGAAACGACATCAATTTGGGGTTTCGTGAGCTTATAAGGATTTACTTCGAATTTAATAGCAAACAGGATTGCGACAGCAAGGGTGATACAGAAGCTAAAGAAAATCCAACGCCAGGAAAGGGCACCGATGAGGAAGCCGGCAAGGGTGGGGCCAATGGCTGGCGCAAACATAATGACAAGAGCGCCTACGCCCATGGCCTGGCCGATTTTATGGGGAGGAATAACCTCAAGCACCATGGCGAACATCAGTGGCAGTACCAATCCAGTGCCGATACCTTGTATGCATCGACCGGCGAGGCAAATTTCGAAGGTTCCGGCGAAACCGCTAATCAAGGAGCCTGCAAGAAATGAGGAAAGAGCAAATAAGGTGATTTGGCGTGCGCTGAACCATTTCATAAGAAGGCTTGCGAAAGGGAGAACCAAACCTATCACGAGCATATATGCAACAACAAGCCATTGCGCAACATTTAGCTCGACGTCGAACGCCAGAGATAGCTGAGGAAGGGCGATATTAAGTGCGGTCTCGCTGTACATGCCGGTAAAACCGCCAAGATACAAACACATCATTGAAAGGTATGGATGGTCGACCAGAACGCGAGCTTGGGGGAGAGAGGGATTTTGGGATTGCGTCACCTAGAATAACTTCCTTTCTTTTTGAGTTTGAAGTGCGCTAGCAGCAAAAACAAAAAAGCGTTCGTAGCAGTTGCTACGAACGCTTCGTATTGGTGAGCGACTTCGCTTCGATTTAACGTAAGCCATTATAAGCAGAATTCTGAGGCGTAGGTAAGTGTTGGTTTCATGGAAAAGGATATTGTTGGTTTTGTCGGTTTTACGCGACTTGAAGATGATTAGCTTATTTGATTAGCTGCAGATCCAATGGCGTAAACACATGAGAATAAACTCTTCCATAGATGCCTTGAAATTGGGTTTGGGGTTATCGATGCCTAGCTCCTTAAGCGCTTGCGCAACCATAGGGTTTGTCGTGCATCCTCCTGCCAACCCTGTGCCGTGGTAATGGATGGTGGAAACCAGGCAGCTGAAGCGTTCTTTGGATAGTTTCAACACTGGTCCCATTTGTGAATAAAGCTGATCAAGAAGGTCGAAATAGCCCTTCTTAAACACTTTTAACCGATCAAGAGTGACATTGGTCTCGATAATAGTCATTAAAATATCGCCATATACAAACCAATCCTTATTTGATTCTGCGATTTGAGCCCAAGTTGCAGCAACTGCGGAAGCATTGAATTCGACAGCAGGTGAAAAGGCTGTAAGCAAATCGCCGAAGTATGCGTTGCGTGCATCGGCGGATAGTTCTAAGAAAATTTCTTCCTTGGTAGTCACATACTTGTAGAGGCTCGCACGAGACCACCCTAATCGTTCTGCAATAGTGGTGAGAGTGATTTCATGATAAGGAAATTCTCGGTACAGCTGAGCAGTGGCTTGTTTGATGTCTGCCATTCGCTGGTTTTTCTGCTCGCTGCTTCGTGCCCTTATGAAGTCTTGTTTCATTGATTTTCCTTGCTAGGGCCTCTGCCTTTGATCGGTGGCCATTTGCTCGCTTCAGTATACCGTACCTAGGCGTCTGAAGTTCTATTAGCGACGGCACGTAGCTTAGGAATAGCCGATTCGGTTTATTGCGACGGCATGAAAAGCTTTTATGACTTTGTTTATACGGTGCTGGTATGCAGAGCGTCTGTTAGAGATGCGGTTCGATTGATTCCTCTCTCTGTTTTTGTGAAGTTGATCGCTTCACCTAATAAGCTACTGGTGTGTTTTTGGCAATTAGTGGATAACCGTAAGCTTGAACTGGTATTTTCCTATTTCAATTACATTGCAATAGGAAAATACACTATAGTGTCATATCCTAATATAAAAAAGACACTATAGGGTCATTTTTGCCAGACAATGATTATGACCCTCAATTTAAACCGAAGCTGACATATCTATTGGCGTTATTCCTGGTGGTCTGTCGGTGATCGACCTGAAATAAAGAAACCGCTTCTTTTTAAGGTTAAAGAAGCGGTTCAAATCATATGATCAGTCCAGGATGCTAATCGCTATTTCTCGGATACGTTAATCAATCCAAGGTCTAATGCGGTATGTGACGCCAAGTCTGTCGCAGATAGCCTGGCACTGCTTTTCCTCATCATGGCTAATGGTTGTTGCAACGGTACTCATGACCACATTCGGTACGAACTTTTTAACGTCTTCAGCAAACTTCAGCATGGCGGGGAACGCTTCTTTTCCAAACCTGCTTCTCGTGAGTTTTAGGTATTCCTCGGCGTTCGGGGTATTAAGACTGATCGAGACAGTATCAACGATATCCTTGAATTCAGGAGCGATATCTCGTTTGTTGATAAGGGATCCTTGACCGTTGGTGTTTACTCGAACGGGTATATTCCAGCGGCGTTTTGCCTCAGAAGCAACTTGCTTGAGCGTGTCAAAAGTCTCGGTTGGCTCACCGAAACCGCAGAATACCAATTCTTCGTATTTATCCATATTGAATGTGTTGAATGCTTCCATTACCTCTTCGAAGGATGGTTCGTGCTCTAACCAAAGTGTATCGGACTTGCCTACTGCATCATCGGTTTGACGTACGCAGAACGTGCATGCGCATGAGCAGCGGTTCGTCAGGTTCACGTAAAGGCCGTTATGAACCTCGTATAGAATGGTCATCGCTTTATTCTTCATAGCTGTCTCCTTGGTAAGGCTTCTGCTGATGTCTATCACTTAAAACAGGGTGTGTAGTTTTTCCTCGAAACATAGACCATCAGTGGCAGGCAAGTCGAGTTCGATAGATCGCTGTACGCACTCTTTAACAAACCCTGAAGCTTTGCGGACTGACTCTTCGAAGGGAACACCTTTTACTGCATCTGCGATGAGGATGGCTGAAAAAACATCTCCTGTTCCCGAGCGCTGCCCCCCGAGCCGTTTCGTTGTGACGGTGAATGCCGCACCTCCTTCTTCCCAGCATGCATTGGTAACCTCCGTTCCCTGTTCTATGCCGGTGACAATAACGCGCTTGGGTCCAAGTTCGGTAAGTTCATGGGCTAGGGCAAGGGCTTCGGTAATCGTGATGGAATTGCTGTAGGGGCGATTAGCTAAAATGCATGCCTCAGTGAGGTTTGGAGTGATCATGTCTGCTTTGGCAACCAAATTACGCATCCCATTGCACATTGCAGGCGTGTAGGTTGCGTAAGGACGCCCTTCGTCACCCATTACAGGATCGACCATCACCACGGTATTAGCTGAATTGAAATCGTCGATAAACGATGACACTATACTGATTTGCTGTTCGGACCCCAAAAAGCCTGTGCAAATGCCATTAAATTGCAGCTTGAGCTTTTTCCATTCGGCTATATGCTCTTGCATGTAGGGAGTGAAGTCCTGGAAGCTATAGCTTTCAAATCCAGTGTGATTGGAAAGGATGGAAGTCGGCAGGACGCAGCATTGAACGCGCATCTGCGAGATGATGGGAAGCTGGACAGCCGCTGAGCATCGACCGAATCCAGTTAGATCGTTAATTAGGGCTATTTTCTTCTGGTTGTTGTGACTCACAATGAACTCTTGCTATTTTCTATTTGGTTACTGCTATGACGCAAAAAGTATAGGTCAAAAAAAGGTTGGCCCCGGCAAGCTACCGAGGCCAACGCGAGGTTTGCAAATTTTACCTACCTAAGCGTAACTCCTTCGGGCAAATCGAAAGGATCGAACAGCTCTTCTTCCTGCTTTACCTCAGGCTCTATGACTTTTGGGGGTTCGGGTTCGCCAAATGCCTCGTTGAAGGCTTCGAAGTGAATTCGGGGCACCGTGAAGACAATTTTGGCGATAGCGCCTGGATGGTTTGCGATCCAGCTTTCAAATTGGGAAATAACCTGATTTGCAGGAAAACCCTGTCGCCCGCATCCGAAGGCGCCAACTATGAGCGTATCGACCTCTTGAAGTGCTGCAACGTTAAGCAATGTTGCAATGCGATTAGCCAAGCAAGTATCGCATTCTCGCTCAGATCGATGGTTTTCTAGAGCACGTGTGCGGTTTGGTTCTGAGATGACGATTACGTCAGCCGTACGTATTGATCCTTCACGGTTAAATACGACATCTTCAACATAGGCGGTGCGATCGGTAAACAATTGCCCACATGCGTATCCTCGATTCTTGCTGTGGAAGAGCGGCTTTATACCCTGGAGAATGGGATACAGGTTGCTTTCGGAGCAGAGTGCTTGCTCTGGACCAAAAACACCGTCTTCGTAAGCTCCGCCAGGACGAGTAAACGATGCGGCATCAACCAGCGCGATCTTGCCGGTTGCGTCGTGGAGCGCAGAAGCCGAAAAAGCGGTGGTTACCTCGGTTGCGGTTGCGTCTGCTTTCGGTTCTGGCAATAGTGCGTTGCGGGCTTCTCCATCTTCGTAGATGATCGTTGATTGGATAGATCTTTCGGTTTCCTTGGAAAAAACTCCCTTTACGAACGCTAAGTGTTTGGCAGCTTGCGATGCTCGCTCTTCCTTCGATATTGGCATTGTTCCTCGTTTCATGGATGTTTAATGGCGGCACCTGATCCGCTTGGGCACCCTTATCTCCCTATTTTGGTACTCATTGATTTTACGACAGTATGTTATCTGGGCGTATTGACGTAACCAACTCGCCACTAAATAGGAGGCAATGACGCAGCTTAGTGCCGTTAAGGGTAGCTAAGTCTGTTAAAGTGAAGGCACGCCAAATACACACGACTTAAATGAAGAAAGATGGCGACAATGCGAGAAGAACGCGCAAATTTTAGATTCCTTTTGGTTGCTGCCGCCCTGCTGCTTGTTGCCGCAATCGTTACCGTAACTTCCTTCGCTTCGTTGGTGAATGCCGGCGATTCATCTAATGCCAATAGCGCGAATCCCGTCAACGTTTCCGGTCAGATCAACGACCTTCCAGAAAGTGAACCGGACAGCGACTTATCAAAGTAGTTTTCGTGACTGTATATCTTTTTTCTGAAATAGTGCTCCGCTTCGATAGGCTTCCATGAATTCCTGGAAATCGCGTTCATTTTGATTGGCGTATTCTTCCGCAAATGAAACGATTGCGCGGTCGAAAGTGTCGCTTTTCCCCAGATAGCCTGCTATAGTAAACCGATTTCCGGTTCGAGCGTGAGCATGGGCAAGCGTCCAACCGCAGATTTTGCCAAGTGAAGTAAGTTCTTCTGCGCCAATTGCGTTTAAATCAAACGACCCTTTTCCGTCCCATAGTTGGCGCACGTAGAAGTCGTGTACTTTTCCGTCTAATCCTACTGCCCGCGTCCATCCGAGAAAGATATCGCTGGCTGTTTGCATGGCTCGTTGACCCTCAACTACTCGTTGTCCGTGCTGCAGGAAAGGTGCCTTTCCCGCATAGCGTTCCAATACCGATTTCTGCGCTTCTTTGATTTGCAGCACAAGCACGTCATTCGAACTGCTTCCTTCAAGTACTACAATCCATGCCCGGGTGCCGACGCTCCCAACACCTACCACTTTTCGAGCAATGTCGACAGCACGATATTGCCTTACGAGGTGTCGTTTGTCGCGAGCTAGGCTTTTACGGTACTCGGCGAGAACCAAAGAGATGAATTC
>UQVJ01000094.1 GCA_900544455.1 uncultured Eggerthella sp.
GATGCCGTTGCACATGGCCTTGATGTCCTCGGACTTCACGACGTTCTTGCCGTCGATGCCGGGCACGTCGATGGGGATGATGCCGCCGCCGGGCGAGACGATGACCTGGTCGGGGTTCAGGGCGCGCAGGGTGTCCACGTCGACCTTGGTGTTCAGCTTGATCTCGATGTTGGGATGAAGCTTCATCTCCTCGTTCCAGTAGGAGACCAAAGGCTCAATGTTGGCATTGAGCACCTGGGCCATGGTCAGCAGGCCGGCGAGTTTGTCGGACTTCTCAAGCACGGTCACCTTGTGCCCGCGCTCGGCCGCCACGCGGGCCGCCTCCAGGCCGCCAGGACCCGCGCCCACGACGGCGATGTGCTGTTTCTCGGTGGCGGGCTTGTCCTGGGGCAGGCCCACTTCCACGCCCTCCCACACGTTCGCGTTCACCGAGCACTGGCAGGGCTTGCCGATGAAGATGTTGTCCAGGCAGCGAGAGCAAACGATGCAGGGACGAACTTCTTCGGAGCGACCCTCGGCAACCTTGATGCCGATCTCGGGCTCTGCGATCCAGTGACGAGCCATACCAGCTGCGTCGCCAGAACCGTCAGCGAGGATCTTCTCGCAAACGTCGAGGTGGTTGATACGGGTGCCAGGGAAGCAGGGCAGAGAAGTGTACTTCTTAGCTTCCTTGGACAGGTAGATGAACTCACCTTCGGGAACGAGCTGGTTAGCAACGGGGCGAGGAGCCTCATGGAAGCCAGCCTGGATGGACCAAGCGTCGATGCCGTGAGCCTCTACAACCTCGATGACCTCCTTGAGGTCTTCAACGCGCTGGCCGCCAGGCATAAGGTCGTCTGCAGAGTAACGAACGAGGATCGGGTAATCTTCGCCGCACTGCTTGTGGATCTCATCGATGATGTCGGTGAGGAGCTTACAACGACCCTTGGTGTCTCCGCCGTACTCGTCGGTACGATGGTTGGAGTACTTGGAAATGAAGCGCATAACCATGTAGCCAATGCCTGCATGGATCTCGATGATATCGATGCCAGCCTTCTGGCAGCGCTTAGCAGCATCGCCGTACTGCTTTACAACGAGCTGGATCTCTTCCTTGGTGAATTCCTTTTCAGGCATGCCAACGAAGGGGCCGGAAGCAACGTCGATAGAAGGGGCATAGGAGTGAAGCTCGTCTTCACCCGTTGCACGCCACTCGTAGCAAAGCTGCAGCTGAGCAGCGAGCTTTGCGCCATGCTTGTGGCAAACCTCAGCGGTACGGGTAAGGCCAGGGATGAAGCAATCGTCCCAAACGCCTACAGCGCCGGTGGTGGTGTGGTACTTGGGGTGAGTGTCGAAAACGTCGCAAACGTAGCAAGAGCCGAGCTCGATCAGAGCGGCACCGCCCTTTGCGCGCTGCTCGTAAAAGTCTACGAGGTCATCGCCAACATGATAGTTGTCGGTCTTTTCGATGGTCATTGGCAGCATGACAAAGCGATTTCGCAGTTCCACGTTGCCGATCTTAAACGGCTTGTTCAGTAATTCGTACTTCACGTCGCAGCCCCTTTCCTAAGAACATAAGATGTGAACCTCTGAGAGCAGATTAGACATAGCTGGCACAATTCGTTTCCGAATATGAAAACGACGACCTCCCCCTTCTGGAAGCCGCCTACCCTACATACAACGATCTATACCAGTGATGACCAATCGTGAGCACTCCTTCGCGTAAATTATTGTAAAACAGATATTCGGACGAATTGGCGGCATTATGCATAATTTGCGCGATGAGCATCCATTCATCGCGTATTAGCCAACTAATTGTTGCGATAGTTTTTGAATCAACTACTCATTTTCATTGATTTGACCAAAAGAATGCTCGGTAGCGCTAAACTAGCCAAGTATGGAAGGTTGAAAGGATCGGGAAATGGGAACACTCGACACAAAACTGCTAATTGCCGATGCACTTGTGCAACTCTGCGAGGAGCAGCCGCTGAAGAAGGTTTCCATCAGCGATATCGTTGAACGTACGGGCAAGAACCGCAAAACGTTCTACTACCACTTCGAAGACAAGAATGCTCTCATTATTTGGAAGTTCCGATACGATCTGGGACTCGAGCTTCAAAACCGATTCCCCGAGAACATCCTGGTTTACAAGAAGGACGAAGACCCTTCTCTTTCGAGCTTCCCGTTCTACATCACGCAGAAATCGGGCGTGCGCTCGCTTGACCACTCGAAATTCTTCGACGCCTTTGCCATTGTGCTAGAGCGAAACCGCGCCTTCTACATGCAAGCTTTTGCCGAAACCGGGCCCGCCACCCTGCGCGAGTATCTGTACGATCTGTACTTGCCCGCCCTGCGCAACGACATCACCATCATCTTGGCCAACCGCTACCTGCCAGAAGAAAACATCGACTTCTTAAGCGAGTTCTACACCTGCGCGTTCCTTTCCTATTTCACGCACAAGTGTGAGCAGCCCGGCACCAAGCACCTGATCAGCAACGCAGGGCCTTTTTCCAACATCATCCACAGCTCCATGGAAAGCGAAATCAAGGAAGCGCAATTAAGGCGCAACCTATAACGCCCGTCCAGCTCAATCTCGGACGTTCGTAGCAATATTAACTTGAGTCGAGCCCGCCCGCGGACGCTCAGAACAGCATCTCTTTGGGAGCAAAATCCATTAATGCCGAGCCCCGTCGCGGGTGCTCATGGAGCAACAACCCGCGAAACCCTGCCAACAGGGCTTTCTATTCGTATTCCTCCATGATGAGGGGCGCAGAAATGTACACCATGATCTGATCAGTGCCTTCAGCGATCTGATTGCCACGGCAATCCTGCCAGATAGTGCTCACTCGAGCACTATCGGTGTAACCCAAACCGCCCAGGATCTGCATAGCGCTGCTTGCCACCTCGGTTGCCGTCTTGGGGATGTAGCGCTTCATCAACGCAACCGCCAAACGCTTATCGGACCGGTCGGTTTCAATGGCCCATGCAGCTTGATACAGCATGGAGCGCATCGTGCGCAGCGACACCTCCATGTCAGTAAGCATCTGCTCTACCTGCTGGAATTGCCCGATAGAAACGCCGAACGCCTTTCGCACACGCGCGTTGGCAACCGCGTCTTCCATGGCAGCTTGCGCCATGCCCAGCGATGCTGCGCACGTGAACACGCGGCCGAATTCCAACATCTTGAACAGGTGGCGGAAGCCCCCTTCGTGACCGCGCAAACGATACTCGGGCTTCAACTCAACCTCGTCGAAGGAAACCGATGCAAACGGCACCATCGATTGACCGATCTTGTTGATGGGTACGGCGCGGATGCCTGGTAGATCATGCGGAATCAGCCAAAAAGAAAGCGGCGGGTACTTATCTTCGGAAGGCGTGTCCTTGTCAATGGCAGCGCACAGAATGCTTGGCGAATACTCACCGTTGTTCACATAGGTTTTCTTGCCGTTAAGCACCAAGCGGCCATCGCGCGTTTCAACCGACGTGGTCATGCTCATAGTGTCAGAACCCGCATTCGGCTCAGAAACGCCTAGCGAAAACATCAAGCGCCCCGTTTGACGGTAGTCTTCCAGCACTCTCGAAGATACCGCCTCATCAGCAAAACCGCCCATAATCTGTAGATTGAACAGGTCGTTTTGGAAAGGAAGGGCAGCACCTGCACAACGGCAAAGCTCTTCCAGGATAAGCGTTTGCGACATGATGCCCATGCCGTCAGGACACTGATCGTCCAGTGCGAAATAGCGATCAACGAAGCCCTTCACCACTTCATCGGGAAGGCCTTGATCTTTTCGCCACTGGAATACCGATTCAGGAGTAAATACCGATTCGCCGAATTCGCGAAATGTGGCAATGATGTTCTTCTGATTGTCGGACAAAGCGAAGTCCACGGTACCCCTCCTGATAGATTCTTTTCACATTTAAAAGAATACGGTACCAAAAGGTTCTTACCTATTCCCAAGTTTGACGAAATGTAACCTCTCTAGGTTATGACAAAAGTGCAAACCTGCTTATCGAGGCGTCTCGGCAAATCGAAACACCCCATTTATTAGCTTTTGACCAAAAAGGCGCCCCAAACGGAGCGCCTTTCATTCAACAAGCCTATTTAATGCCTAACGGCCTTTCCAAACCGGTTCGCGCTTTTCAGCAAACGCTGTTGCGCCCTCGATCTTGTCTTCGCTGTTTTGAGTGATTTGCTCAATTTCCTCGAGTATTTCCCAGCCTCGCGAAGGATACACCACATTTTCTCCCATGGTTTCGTAGGCGGTTCGTTTCGTGCACTCGATTGCCAAGGGCGCTCCCTTGCAGATCAGCTTCGCCAAAGAAATAGCCTCATCAAGCACCCGATCGGGCTCAACGACACGATTTACCAAGAAGCAGTCGAGCGCCTTTTGAGCAGAAAAGGGCTCGCAGGTAAGCATCAATTCCATGGCTGCTTTTTGCGGCACCATCTGCATAATGCGCATCAGCAAACCGCCGCCTGCAGCAGTAAGGCCACGACGAGGCTCAGGAAGAGAAAACGTCGATTCGGTTGAGCAGACCGCCAGATCGCACGCCATAACAACCTCTAAGCCGCCTCCTAAAACACGTCCCTGACATGCCGCGATGATCGGCTTCGAGATATAACGCTTGGTCATGCCACAGAACCCGCTTTTCTCATACCCCTCAGGAGCATGATAGGTGCCTGCGGCAATTTCCTTCAGGTCACTCCCGGCGCAGAAGCAATCGCCGACATTGGTCATGATGCAGCAACGAAGCGAATCGGTTTCATCGAGATGGTCAAAGGCCCAGCACAATTCCTGCCACATTTCGCTATTCATGGCATTCTTCGCTTTGGGCCTGTTCAGCGTGATGATGTAGATGCCATCACGCTCTTCGGTTTTGATGGTGTTGAACGACATAGCCCCTCCTCTAAACATGTGATATAGTCCCGCAGGCAGTTTGCCGCACTTTATTGCAAGCAAACGCCGAGCAATCGCGCTGCCCATAAAGCCCAGGACGGCGGCAGCCGCCCCGACCAAAAATCTATAGGCAGGCGCTGGCACCTCGAACGGTGAAAATCCTAGTTGTCGGCACCTAATTGCCGCTGCTCTTCAGGGATACACCCTGCTTAAGCATCAAACGATATAGCCCCTGTTTCTTCGCAGTATGCAAACGAAACCCCATAGCGTTCGCTGGCATGCGCAAGGTAATCGGCGAACTTTTTTCCCTCTTCAGGAGTGGAAATCTCCGGCAAGCCACGCTTTAGGTTGTTTTCACGATGCATATCCAAATCAAGCGGAACAATTTCGTAGCTTGTCCCTTCCTCATCGATGTCGAGGACGACCAGGAAGTTGGTAGAGAAACGGCGCTCCGAGTAGAACCCATTCCAGGAGCCGTCAGGCTTCTGAGCGCGATTCGAATGCAGATCAGATGGATGGGCATCAGGACCCAGATGGTACGTCTCATACATTTCTGGCGAGATCATTGATTCGCCCGATTCGAATTCCATCAGCAAACTGCCCAGATTGTAGAAAATGGGGCGTCCCTTATACACTTCCACACCACGTGGGAAGTGAGCGCCCTGCCCTACGAAGCAGGTTGCCCCCGCATCAATGGTTTTACGGGCAAATTCTTCTACGAATTTCGGCGCATAGGTTGCATACCAGTTTTCGTTTTCTCCTTCATGCGTATGCAAGGTGGCGATAACCACATCCGACCTGCGCGCAGCATCGCGAATGCTCTCCAGGATAGCTTCCTGATCGGATTCATTCACGTAATCGCGAACATAAGCACGATCACCGCGTTCGATCTGCAGGTTTCCGCTCATTGCCGAGCCGAATTTAAAGGCATCCTCCGTCGGCGGCTCCCATGTTTCAATCTTGCTAACCTCTTTGAAGCTTTCATCAGTACCCAACATTGCGTCAATAGCACGAAGCTGTTCGAATTGCTCGCTGGGCAACACATACGAACGCCCCCAACGCAGCGGGCACAACCCGGGACGCGCCACAACATCAGCATTCTCGTTGCTTGCCAAAGCGCGCTCGGCCCAGGTTGAAGAGCATGCAACCACCGCTACACGACCTTGCTCTGTGTCGAGGAAACGCGCCTTACGAGCTTCCCAAAGATTGCGGCCTACACCACAGGGAATGATGCCTCGCGCTTCGGCGGCCTCCATGGTTTCAAGGCAACCCTGCGGGCCGTAATCTATGGTGTGATTGTTCGCAAAGGAAACCAACTTGATATTCAAGTCGGTCAGCTCATCAAGGATATCTTGACGCACTGAAGTCAAATACATGCACAAACCCGGAGGGGTGTTTCTTTTCGGCGTACTGAACTCGGCATTTGCAAATACCGCATCTGCATCTACAAGCAGATCGACCACGCGCTTATCCAAACGATTCTTCAGGTTCCTGCTCGAAAATAACAGGTCACCGCAGAGCACCACCCTCATGGCTCTTCCTTTCCCTCTGTGTTCCCCCCTTTGCGCATATCTGTGCGCTGGTTTCATTGTAGAGGTCAACCTGCGCCGCAAGATTA
>UQVJ01000095.1 GCA_900544455.1 uncultured Eggerthella sp.
GAGATTTCCGGCGCCCCCGTGCTTGATAAAGATGGCAACCTTTGCGGATTCGTCAGCGATGGCGACATCATTGGCACCCTAGCGCATCAAGATGCCACATTCACAAGCTTCTATTCATACACCATCGATTCCAATGAGCAAGGTTTTGAGGAAAAGGCCAACGCCCTTATCGACATGAGCGTCGGCTCAATTGCCACCAGAAACGTTCTTACCGTCAACCTGCAAGACGACATGAGAACCGTCTGTGCTACGCTTGCTCAGCATCATCTAAAGAAAGCTCCGGTTATGGACAAGGGCAAGATGGTCGGCATTGTTAACAGGACGGATATCACCCGTTATACCGTTGGCCTTTACGCCGAAGCCAACTAGCTCATACATAGCTTCTAGAAAAACAAATGGGGTTCCGATTGCCTTCGGAACCCCATTTAACTTCAAGGGAATAGCTGCTAAATCTGTGAATTCGACTTCGTGACCCACTCCACGCCAACGTGCTTACGGACAGCAAGAAGAACTTTACGCGTAATTGGATACATGACAATTTCATACAGCGTTTTGAGCAGGATCTGAGATCCGATCATCGCCAAAATCACCTCAGGTGTATGAAAACCGTATACATCCGAAAGCACGTCGTTGATGATATAGACGATCGGGAACGTCAAAATAGAAGCTGGGAGCGCAAACATCCCCAGGTCAAGCGTTTTGGTGGCAAGTACATTGGAGATAATCAACGCACAGCAAAAGGCAACGGTGAAACCACCGTAAATACCAAGTTTCGCCATAGGAAATTGGAGTTCAGTTTTATCTTGCCGGGGCGCTTCATCTCGGCATACTACGCACGGTTCAGCTTTTGCCATAAGCCACCTTTCGCGTTTTCGGTAAAAGTGCCAAGGAGTTTCCCACATAACCGCAAGCCTTCGGTACTATAGTTCAGCTAAACGGAAAGGAATTACCATGACAGGCACCGAACCGCATAATACCGTAGCCGCTTCGCAGAACACTGAGAACTCGGCCGATGCCGTATTCCAAGAAGAACAAAACCACCTCACCTCAACGTACGAAGCCATCGAGAAAATTGAGCGAAACGTCCTCGAAAGCATGCGCAAAACCGCGCAAGAGGCAGAGGAAGACAAGCGCAACATGGCCGATGAACTTGCCTCGAATTTCGCAAGCGACGGCGAGAAACAGGAAACTTATATCGAATACGCAAATATGAACAGCGTCATCGATTCATACAATCGCACTCAACGTGCCAATGCGGAAAAGCTTACCGCAGTACGCATCCTGAAACCCCAGCCCTATTTCGCCAAAGTAGTACTTCAATACAAACCGGGCGCTGCCCCTAAAGAGCTCTACATAGGCAATGCCGGCCTTTCCGACGATAATTATCGAAGGCTAATCGTGGACTGGCGTTCGCCAGTAGCCGAGGTGTACTACAACCAAGCTGACGGAAAAACTTCCTACGAGGCAAACGGCCGCACAATCAACGTCGATCTTAAGCTGCGACGTCAGTTCGATATTACGGGCAATAAACTCAATGCGTGCTTCGACACCACGGTAGCTATTCAAGACGAGCTCCTACTTGCTTCGCTTTCAAGGCAGCGCACTTCCCAGATGCAAGCCATCACGACTACCATCCAAAAGGAACAAAACGTCGTAATCCGCCACAAGGACGTGCCGGCGCTTCTAGTTAACGGTATCGCAGGAAGCGGCAAAACGTCTGTCCTGCTGCAGCGCATTGCTTACTTGTTCTATCAAAAACGTGAAAGCCTTGATCCGCGCCAGGTGTTCCTCATCACGCCCAATCCCGTATTTCGTAACTACATCGATAACGTTCTTCCCGATATGGGAGAGCGCAACCCCAACATCCTCACTTGGAGTGAATTCACTGAAGGAGCAATCCCTCCTGGGCGCGACTTCAAACGCTTCGATACCTCTTTTGAAACATTACAGCTTATCGACAAGGCTACAAATTCGCTCGAATTCCAGGACAAAGACTTCCGTGACATCAAAAGCCAGGGAACAATACTGATTGGCGCTCAGCAAATTGCCAAAGCTGCCGCAAAATTCAAGAACGCCCCTGCCGGCCCCCATCGAATCACCCTTATTCGCGAAGAGCTTGAAACACGGCTGCAAAGCCGCTTAGGCCAAATGGCGAGCAACACCGCCGCCCAAGACGTGGTAAGCGAGCTCTCCTACAACGACCAGCTGAGCATTTTCGGTGAACCTATTGCCATGGATACCGAAGAAAGCGCAAAGGCTTACACGCTCAAATTTCTAACGCAGCAGTATGAAAGTGCATTTGGGGCGGTCAAGAATGACTACTGGCTCCGCATCGATCGCATTGGAAAACGCATTGCAGGAATTGAGGATCTGTCTTTCCTGGAGTGGCTCTATCTGAAGATTCGCATCACAGGCATGAGCAACCCCGATGCTAAGTATGTAATGATCGATGAAGTTCAGGATTACACCACGGCACAGCTCGCTATCCTGGGTCGATATTTCCGCCGTGCAAATTTCTTGCTGCTAGGTGACGAGAACCAGGCAATCAAACCCGGCACTGCATCTTTCGGCGAAATTCGCCAAGTATTCGAAGCAACACGCGGTGAAGTGAGCGAATGCCATCTGATGACAAGCTACCGCTCAACTCCAGCGATCACAGAACTTTTCGCCAAGCTCGCCATAACTGCCGATGGTATGCAGATTTCTTCGGTGCAGCGCGCAGATACCGAACCCGAGTTCCATGAATGCGCAACAGAATCCGAGTACATTCAGAAGCTCACTCAAACAGCTCGCGCATCAAAGGAGTTCAAGGGCACCACTGCATTTGTTGCCCTTGACACCGAAACGGCAGCGCGTACTGCCCAATTGCTTGGAGACGATTCACCCACCCTTATCGGCGAAGGCGACACGCTGCCAAATTCCGGAAGCATTTTGCTAACCTTGCCTTTAGCGAAAGGCTTGGAGTTCGATCATGTTGTGATCGTAGACGCAAACAAAGAAGATTTCCCCGAAACTGATCTTTCACGTCGTCGCCTATACACTGCCATTTCGCGTGCTACCAGCACGGTGAGCATATTCAGCAACGGCGAGCTTTCGCCGCTCTTGAAGTAGCAAGCAGCCACTAAGCACCATAGGCTCCGTGCCGCAATGCGGTACGGAGCCTATTTTTTACCGAAAGAGTGAAATCGGCATCTACCCAGCAAGACCCAAACAAAAACCCAAATACACCAACGAGCAGAGCCATAAAGCGGATATCACTACACGAACAACTGCTGGGACCCGCAGGTTTTTACTTGGCACCATGAACATTCCAATGAGACCACCCAAAGCACCACCCAAATGACCGCTCAAAGAAACACTGGGCATAAGCAGGGTATATGCAATATTCAAGCCAATAACGGAGAGCATTCCCATGCTGTACTGAGATAGAAATGTGCGATTCTTCTTCGACAGAACTCCCAGTAAGGCTATAGCAACGAAAAGACCAAAAATACTGGTAGATGCACCCGCGCTAACCCCATAGGAGCCCATAATCACATCAGCAAGATACGAAACAACATTGCCAGTAATACCTCCAATGAAATAAAGCAGAAGGAAGCTCCACCGACCAAGCAAGTACTCCAACAGCACACCAGCACTATAAAGGGCTGCCATATTAAAGAGAAGATGCATCACGTCGACGTGCAAGAACATAGGCGTTACAAAACGATACAGATCTCCTAGACTCTGGATTGCCGGAGCAAACATAGCACCCATATTGAACAGAACCAGAGATGAAATATCGGGGTTGAAGCCGTTTAGAACCACTTCGACTCCAAACACAACCACATTAATGGCAATAAGAACAAACGTGACCAGGCACGAACTGTAGCGCTCCATAAATGACGGCCGGGTTTCTTTCATCATTTTCTTTAATCTAGCATCATCGATATAGTCCTTTTGGGTTTCGCGATCGTTTGAAGCAGCCTGCTGAGGATTCATCCCTATTGCTCCTTTTCATGCACCCTGATCAATAACAGCAGGTGCAGTTTATTAACAGCTTGATCAAACAATTTACCGCATCAGCAATCGCAAAGCGAAACGTGCACTAAAATGATGCGGAACAAAAACAAGCCAATGAAGGATACCAATGTCCGAATACGCAACCATAGCAGGCAGATGCGTCGCCGAAATCGAAGAAAAGAAAAGCCGATTCATAGCTCACCTTGCGCATGTTGAAAGCGAAGATGAGGCTCTTGCCTTTCTTGAGGAAATTAGAGCCGAGCATCGAATGGCACGCCACAACGTATATGCCTATATATTGCGTGGTGAAGGCGCGTCCGAACGTATCCGCTATTCCGATGACGGTGAGCCTCAAAAAACCGCCGGGCTCCCTACGCTACAAACCTTGCAGCATGCTGGCCTTACCGACATAGCTTGCGTGGTCACACGATACTTCGGCGGTACCCTGCTCGGAACGGGCGGATTGGTGCGCGCCTACACTCAAGCTACGCAGGCCGCCATTTCTGAATCAAAACGCGTAACCGTTTCAGTATGCATCGACATCACCCTGCGCATCGCCTACCCCCTGTACGATCAAATGGTAAGAATAGCTGCAGATTGCAGCGCCAAAACGCTTGATACCCAATACGCCGATACCGTCACGTTAACGCTACGCATGCTCGAAGGTACCCAAGAGCCATTTTTGGCAAAAGTGACCGAACTTTGCCACGGCCAGGAAGACATCACCATCTCCAAACCCCTAAACGCAGTGTTTTAGCGTTCCGCTCCCCTCAAACGAAAGCCATCCCCCATGACTGAAGACCTCATATCGCTTGCCGTTATTGTGCTTGTGGCTGCAGCATGCCCTCTCGTTGCCCAAGCTATACCAAAAAAGCCAATTCCAGAAACAGTCTTCCTGCTTATCGCAGGAGCCGTATTGGGTCCGAATATGATAGGTGCCATTCATCTCTCTGATTCAATTGGTCTTCTATCGGAACTCGGACTCGCTTTCCTGTTTCTCCTGGCTGGTTATGAGATCGACCCAAAAAACATCACCGGACATCAAGGCAAACGAGGGTTCGCCACCTGGCTGGTGTGCCTTGGGTTGGGTTTTGGCGCCGTTGCTCTTTCAGGCTTCGTTTCGCCTACCGAGCTTAGCGGCGTCGCATTCGCTATTGCCTTAGGAACAACCGCACTGGGAACCTTGATGCCAATATTGAAAGAGCGAAACCTTTTAGGAACCCGCGTAGGCGATTCAGTACTCGCATACGGAACCTGGGGCGAACTCGGGCCCATTATCGCCATGGCACTGCTTCTCTCGACACGCGCCGAGTGGAAAACCGTAGTAATTCTCTTATTGTTCGCGGCGGTTGCTGTACTTGCCGCCGTCATTCCCGCAAAAGCCCGCAAAGCAGGAGGTAAGGTATACCGCTTCCTTGCCGAAAACGCCAATACTACCTCGCAGACCACCATGCGTGTTACCGTTCTGCTGTTGGTCGCTCTTGTGACCCTTTCGGCACTCTTCAACTTAGATGCAGTACTCGGAGCATTCGCGGCAGGATTCGTATTGCGTTATGTCATACCTGAGGGCAACCATAGCCTTGAACATAAACTTGATGGTATAGCGTTTGGCTTTTTCGTACCGCTCTTCTTCGTTGTGTCTGGCGCAAAGATCAACCTCTATGCAGTGCTGGAGGATCCGCTGCTGCTCATAGGCTTCATCGTCTCGCTGCTGCTTATCCGCGCAGTACCAATTTTCGTTTCCCTTTCGACCGATCGCGAAACACGATCTATGTCGTCGCACAACCGTGTTACCGTAGCTCTCTACTGCACCACCGCGCTGCCCCTAATCGTCGCTGTCACCACCGTGGCAACAAAAGCAGGCGCAATGTCCCAAGATGTTGCTTCGGTACTAGTAGCATCGGGCGCCATAACCGTACTCGTTATGCCCTTGCTCACTTCACTTACCTATCGTGTTGCAGATGCGCATCCTGTCGAAGCGGCTCGCGAAGTAGCCAACGATCCTCATCACATCGGCGAAATCATCCAAGATCATTGGGCCTATGCCCATTTGACCGAAACCGCAAACGAAAAGGGCAGCAAACGCCGCGAGAAGAAACGCGCTCACGCTAAAGCCGTGCTCGAGGTACACCACAAACGACATGACCTAATCGAGCAAGCAAAGCTCGAACAGCACCAACGACACTTAGAGTTGATGCGCGACCTTAAAAATATAAAGCCCGAAGAATAGATGCCACATCCATTCGCTGCCACGAACAGCGAATTCGCCGGACACTTCGCAATGGAATGTGCCCCTATGCAGGAAGGCGCCCTTAAGGGCGCCTTCCTGCATAGGGGCACAAACACTAACC
>UQVJ01000096.1 GCA_900544455.1 uncultured Eggerthella sp.
GGAAACTGCTCTACGCGAGTATTTCGCCGACGCTTATCAGAAAGGGGAAGGCGAGTAGCGAATAACGCTGCAGGTTTTCGTTGTGACTTTTTTTCGCATATTGACGCTTTTTGATACACTAGCGACAAAGTGACGTAAACTAATTAGTCGCAATTATGTCGTTGTATGCTGTTTTGCGTGCGCGATTTCGGAAGGATGTATATGGACGAAACAGGAGTATTGAATCTCATCGAGGAGCTTTCTATGCTCATCGAGGATTCTAAGCCGGCTTTTGGTAAAAGCGGGCTTAGGCAGGTTGATGCTCAGGCTGCATTTGAGATCTTGGACGAGATCCGCGACACGTTCCCTAGCGAGTTCGCTCAGGCTCGTCAGGTTATTCGCGAGCGTCAGGCCCTTCTTGATGAGGCTGAAGCCCAGGCAAGCCGTTTGATCGAGGATGCTCGTAGCCAGGCTATTACCATTGCTAGCGAACAGGAAATCGTTCGTATTTCCCAGCAGCAAGCAGACACCATTTTGGCGGAAGCTCGTGAGCTCGAGCGCGAAACCCGCGCTGGTGCTGAAGATTTCGCAGATGAGGTATTCAGTCATGTGGAACAAAGCCTTGATACCGCGCTGAACAGTGTTCGTCGTTGCCGCGATCGTCTCAATGCTAATTCCATCAATTCGGGACGCTAATGGAATCTTCGCACATAGAGGTTCCTGCACAGCTCTTCGCTCCTGCGGAGAGCTTGTCTTTTGCAGGCACGTATGATCTTCCTGAGCTCGTGCAGGGTGTCGATACCTATACATTCGAGCACCCACTTACTTGGGATGTTACTGTTTCCAACACGGGTGGCGCTCTTTTGGTTACGGGTATTGTTGTGGCGGATGCAACAACAAGTTGCGTTCGTTGTCTTGAGCCTGCAGAGTATCGCCTGGAAGGCGAGGTTGAGGGGTATTATCTTATCCCTGATTCCGATGTGGAGCTTACCGAAGAAGAAAAAGAAGAATATGAGCTTCTAGGTGAAGATCATATTATCGATCTTTCACCTTTGCTCGTAGCGGCGCTTTCCCTTGAGCTTCCTCATACTCCTTTGTGCGACGATGGGTGCAAAGGTTTGTGTGCTGGTTGCGGCGCCAATCTTAATATTGAAGAGTGCACGTGCGAAAAAACGGAAGAGGAAGAAGACGATTTTCATCCAAATCCGTTTTCCGTACTGCGCAATATCAAGTTTGAAGAATAGTTTTTGTAATTCAAAGGGTTTATCTCTTGATTCGAACAAGTTCCTTTGCTAGGATACTTTTTCGCGTAATTAGAATCTTCAGGTTTACCTGTAGCATAGAAGGAGTTTAATCATGGCAGTGCCAAAGCGTAAGACCGGTCGTGCTCGTACCCACGCACGCAGGAGCGAAAACGATAAGATCGCTTCACCTTCCCGTTCTGTGTGCCCTCAGTGCGGTGAAGTAAAGCTTCCCCATCGCGTATGCCCCAATTGTGGCTTCTATCGCGATCGTGAGGTTATCCAGACCGCTTAATGCACGCCATTAACGTGTAAGGGAATCCCCCGGATTCGTCCGGGGGATTTTTGTATGGGCTGGTTTTAGTTTTAGCTCCGCATCAGCAAAAGTACGCTGATTGAACGATAGCAAGGAGATGTAATGGCTCAACGAGTGGTTATAGCTGTTGACGTATTGGGCGGCGATATTGGGCCTTCCGTTGTTCTTCCGGGAATCGAGAAGGCACTTCAGGCTGATCCAGATCTGGAGGTAATCGCCTGCGGACCCGCTGAAGTGGTAGAGCCGTTTGCGGAAAAGCACGATCGCGTTCGTGCACAGGCAACCACTGAAGAAATAGCCATGGATGAACATCCTGCTAATGCGGTGCGTAAAAAGAAAGATTCCAGTCTGGTTGTTGGCAATCGTCTTGTCAAAGAGGGTCAAGCCCAGGGCTTTTTCTCTGCTGGATCAACGGGGGCGTGTCTTGCCGCTGCAACCTTGGTGGTAGGTCGCATTAAGGGCGTTTCCCGTCCTGCTCTGTGTACGGTTATACCTTCGCCCGTAAAGCCTGTGGTAATGTGCGATGTGGGCGCAAATGCCGATTGCAAGCCCGCATATTTGGTTCAGTTCGCGCAGATGGCAACTACCTACGCCCGTCAGGTCATTGGCATCTGCGAGCCTAAGGTCGCTCTTCTTAATATCGGTTCGGAAGACACCAAGGGTTCGAAGATGGCTCAGGAAACCTTCGAATTGCTGAAGAGTGAAGTGCCTGAATTTGCTGGGAATGGCGAAGGTTCCGATATTCTTGCTGGCAAGTTTGATGTGTTTGTCACGGATGGCTTTACCGGCAATGTGTGCCTGAAAACCATTGAGGGCGTAACGAAGATTTTGTTCGGTGAAATTAAGAAAGTTATGATGGCCAATCTTGCCACGAAACTTGGTGCCGTTGCCATGAAGGGCGGTCTTTCCAATTTGAAGGAGAGCACCTCTGCCGACACTTACGGCGGTGCACCCATTCTCGGCGTTAAAGGTGCTTGCTTGGTCGGTCATGGCTCCTCTAACGAAACGGCAATTATGAACGGTGTTCTTACTGCTGCTCGTGCGGTACGTTTGGATGTTTCGGGGATAATCGAGCGAACCGTAAACCAGACAAAGCAAGCCGAGTAAAATTACAAACAACTTAGATTATTAATTCAAGAAACGAATGACGAAACGTGAAAGAGCAACCCGAACATACTGAGAAGCTTGATAAAGCTGAAAAAATCTTAGGACATGAGTTCTCGGATCGGTCGTTGCTTTTAACGGCTCTTACGCATCCATCGGCAGCAGAGGGCCATTCTATTAGCGATTCATATGAACGCCTTGAGTTCCTTGGAGACAGTATCTTAGGCGCAATCGTTTCTTACGAGGCCTATCATGCATATCCGAATCTCGATGAGGGTGGTCTTACCCGAATCAAGGTTTCGCTTGTTTCCGGCGCGTCGCTCTCCGAGGTTGGCAAAGAACTCGGCTTGGCTGACTGCATTTTCTTTGGTTCTTCCGAGCGTGGTACCGGCCGTCGCGGTTTGCACTCTGCGTTGGAAAATGTTTACGAGTCGCTTGTCGCCTCCCTTTTCCTAGACGGCGGCATTAGCGCAGCGGCTTCCTTTGTAAAGCGTACGCTTATTGTTCGTATGAGCGAAGATATGGCGAAGGAACCTGAAAACCCTAAGAGCGTTCTTCAGGAACGTTTGCAGGAAGATGGCATTACTCCAACTTATCGCCTGGTTGAAACTCAAGGGCCGCCTCATGACCGTACTTTTGTCACCCAGGTATTTGTGGGCGTAAAGTCTATTGCCAAGGGTGTAGGGCGTACGAAGAAGGAATCCGAGAGCCAGGCAGCAAAGTCTGCCCTTGAAATACTCGGTTCGTTCTTTGAGGGTAAGGACTCCACCGATAAAAAGCGCAGGGCGGAAGCTAAAGCTGCTATTAGGGCCGCTAAGGCTGAGGAAAAGGCTCGCAGGCAAGCCGAGCAGAAGGCTCGTAAGAAGAAGCAGCAGTAAAGGGGCTTTAGGTGTATCTCAAATCGCTGACGTTGAAGGGCTTCAAGTCTTTCGCTGATCGAACGGTTATGAGATTCGAACCGGGCGTAGCTGCTGTGGTTGGCCCTAACGGATCTGGCAAATCGAACATCTCCGATGCTGTGTTGTGGGTTCTTGGCGAACGTAACGCCAAGAATCTGCGCGGTCAATCTATGGAGGACGTTATTTTTGCTGGCTCTCCCGCCCGCAAGCCTGTATCCGTGGCTGAAGTTGAGCTGCTTCTCGATAATTCCGATGGCACGCTTCCCGTTGATTTTGCTGAGGTTTCAATTGGGCGCCGTATGTACCGTAGCGGCGAAAGTGAGTACCTGATCAATGGCAATGTGGTACGTCGCATGGATGTTCTTGACATCCTCCACGACTCCGGCATGGGCACAGGTACCAATTCCATTATTTCTCAAGGCAACTTGGATTCCGTTCTTTCTTCTCGCCCAGAGGATCGTCGCGCTCTCATTGAAGAGGCTGCTGGCATTCTGAAGCATAAAGAACGCAAAGCAAAAAGCGAGCGAAAGCTTGCTCAGATGGATGCTCACCTTGCCCGTGTAAACGACATCACTGCCGAGGTTGAGCGTCAGCTTAAGCCTCTCGAACGCAAGGCAAAGAAAGCCCGTTTGCATAAGCAGCTTTCCTCCGAGTTGGCAGATCTGAAGCTCGCCATTGCCGTTGACGACTTGCGTGTCCTGCAGCAGAAATGGGATTCCGTTATTGCGTCTGAAAAGGAACTTGAAGCGTCACAGCAAACATTCAGGAAAGAGCTCGATGAATCCGAATGTGCCCTTGATGCTCTTCAACGCCAGTTGCATGAACGTAGCAATCGGGAAAATAGCCTCAACGAGCGCTACCGTCGCTCCCAGGCTTCATTTGAGCGCCTGAACTCTACCGCTATGCTTATAAGGGAAAAACGCAGCGGTTATCTTTCCGAGATAGAGCGTCTTACTCGTTTTGTTGAAGAGGCGCGCGTACGCCGTGGGGCCGCCGAGCACGATCTCGCAGAGGCTCAGGAAACAGCCGAAAAAGCTAAAGCGGAATCCGTGAAAGCCGAAAAACTTCGTGGCGATCTTGAGATTTCATACGCCCAACGAGTCAACAAGCGAAACGATCTGCGTAAGAAGATCGATGCCCTGATGTCTGAGCAGCGTGCACTGATTCACCGTCAGGAAACTGTCCAAGCAACCCAGCAAGCATTGCGCGAAAACCTTTCGGAGCGTCGTGCCCGTGCGCAAGTTATCGATACCCATGTTGCTGATGCTGTCGACCGCCTTTCTTCTGCTAAGTCCCAATCTGTGGTTTTGGAGTCTCATGCCAGTAGGCTCGAGGGCGATCTTGCACGTGTTCGCGAAGAAGAGGTTTCAACCCGCGAAAAGCTCAATGCTTTAGTTGTTGCGCGTGATGCTGCCCGTCGATCTCTCGATGAGGCTCGCACTGCGCTTACAAAGGCCACCGCCGAACGTGCTGCGCTTGAGGAGCTTGAGCGTTCAAGCGAAAGCTCAAATCCTGCTCAGGCGAAAATGATGGAAGAAGCTCAAGCGTTAGCATCGGACTACTCTCTTGTTTCTCATGCGGTATCTGCTCCAGCTGGCCTTGACGTGTTGGTTGAAGCGCTACTTGGTTCCGAATTGCAAGCTGTGCTGGTTTCAAACGATGCGGATGCTGAGCGTCTTGTTACCGCTGTTGCTAACAGCGATGCCGTTGGGTCGGTTGCCGCATTCGCACCTGTTTCCAAAGAAGCTGGCTCTTCAGATAGTTTGGGTCAACGCCGTTTGATCGATGAGCTTGATATCGACCCCCGTTTCTTATCTCGGGTTAGTGCCTTGATTGGCGATGTTTTCATTGTTGATACGATTTCGGATGCAGTCTCATGCGCTCGTAATGCGCAGGGTGCTGCCTCACGTTTTGTTTCGCTTGACGGATGCATTGCCTCAACTGACGGCAAATTATCCTTTGTGCGTTTCACTGAAGCCGACAAACAAAACAATGCCCTTGCTCGTCGTCGTGCTCTCGCTCAGGCGGTCAAGGATGAAAGTCTATGTCGCGAGCTTTATGATGCAGCTCAGTCTGAAGATGGCAGGGTTGAATCCGAGCTTCGTCAAGTGCAGACAGCGTCGCTGAAACTTTCCGAGTCGCTTGCGAACCTTAAGGGGCAAAGCGAATCGGCGCGCCGCGATGCTGACGCATCGGCGCGGGCTCTGCGGCAGCTAGAAGACGAGCATCAACGCTTGCTGAAAGAGCAAGAAGACAATAAAGCGTTCTTTGAAAAAACCCAGCCCGATTCTGATGAGCTTGAGCTTACTTTGTCGAAAGTTACTGCCGATTTGGAATTGAATAAAGAAAAGGTTTCCGAGCTGGAGGAAACGCTTTCTCCTATGCGCCGCGAAATAGTTTCTCTTTCTGAACGCTTGAGTGATGCTCGTCTCGAAACGGCGCGTCTCTCTGAGCGCCTTGCCTATGCCGATCGAATGGTTTCTACTCGCAAGCAGGAGATATCTGCATCTTCGCGAGAAGATGCAAGCTCAATGCATCGTATCCATGTTGCTCGTGTGGCAGCCAATAGAGCAGATGGGCTTTTAGCTACATTGCATTCGCTGTCTGACGCCGCATCTTTGGTTTCAGCCCGCTTGGAACAGGTATCACGTACCGAGAAGGAGCAGTCCCTTTCTCTGCACGATAAAATCTCGCAGGCCACAAAGGAGTCTCGAGAT
>UQVJ01000097.1 GCA_900544455.1 uncultured Eggerthella sp.
ATTCGAAAAACGACCCAACATGGCAACAAGCCTGTTTCACAACGGAAATACTTCGCAGTTACGATGAATGCGAAAACAAACGAGGGTGCCCCGTTTCATGAGTGAATGGGGCACCCTCTGTAATTCATCGGAGGTGCGGTTATGGCAAAAAATACGAAGAACGTAAGCAAGGTGCAGGCAGAAGGCCTGAAGTATGTTCCCATGCGTAAAGTCGCTCGTGCCATGACGCTTGTTGCGGGTACATTATCCTCTGGCATCGTAGCGTTTTCCGTCGCTGAAGCGGCTTGGGCTTGGGCTGCGGTCTTTGCGGCGGTGGCAGCTGTGGCGTTCTATCTTGCTTACGCTATGACTGTCGATCTGCGCGAAGCGCACTGAATCAGCAAGACGCCGCGCTAGTTATCGGTGGGGTCAAATCCCCACATACGCACTTCGGTTTCAAGCGTGACACCGAACTGGTCTGCTACCGCCGCTTGCACGTCGCGGATAACCTGCAGGACATCGGCCGCGGTTGCGTTGCCGGTGTTCACCACGAAACCGGCATGCTTGGTGGAAACCTGGGCATCTCCAACCGAATGGCCTTGCATGCCTGCGTCCTGAATGAGCTTGCCTGCAAAATAGCCTTCGGGGCGCTTGAACGTGCTGCCCGCGCTTGCCATTTCAAGAGGCTGCTTGGAAGAGCGGCGTTGGGCCAAGTCGTCCATCTTGGCGCGAATCTCATCCTTATCTCCCGCTTCAAGTTGAAGGGTTGCTCCCAGCACAACAAGCCCTTCGTCGCTCATCATGCTGTGTCGATAGCTCCAATCGGCTTCTTCTGCAGGGATTTCGCGAACCGTGCCGTCGGGGAAGAGGCAGGAAACGCTTACCGCAACATCTTTGAACTCGCCCTCGTAGGCGCCTGCGTTCATGATTGCTGCTCCACCAACAGAACCTGGGATTCCGCTGGCAAACTCGTAGCCCGTAAGTCCTGCTTCGAGTGCCGCTTGCGCAACTGCTTCATTGGTGGCTCCCGCTTGCGCCTGAAGAACGGACCCGTCGATGGAAATATGGGCCATACGTTTGCCGATTTCGATAACCACGCCAGGCAAGCCTGCATCGGAAACAAGCAAATCGCTTCCGCAGCCTACGATCCACCAGGGGGCATCTGCCTTTTCGGCGGCGTTGATAGCTGCGGTGATGTCCGCAGCATTGCTTGCCCGCACAAAGAACTGAGCGGGACCGCCGCAGCGGAACGTGGTGTGTTTGCTCATGGGCTCATTTTTTAGCAGGTCGTCGCTGGCAAAGATTTGAGCAAGAGCGGTATTGAGTTCTTCGATATTCATATATGCCTACTTATCGTGCTTCGTTCCGAGTTTTTTGCTGCAGCTATGCAGATGCACCTGCCTATTTGGCGGCTTGCAATAACCGCAAGAGATTATTTGATTTTGGATTTGCGCGGCGGTTTAAGCGCGTCGTGCAAATCTGTTTAAGTGTAGCGTAATCGGGCGATGCGGTGAAAACGGCGAAAGTAGGGCCGTGCTTGCGGTTCGCCGTCGGTCTACGGGGCGGATGCAGGAGCTTGCGCTGCCTGCATATTGAGGAGGACGTTGACGCGACATCGCGCTGGGCGCAAAACCCGTATAACCTACATTGGGCGTGAAGCCCCGTGCGATCGGTGCTTGGCGCACTTTGCGCCGATAGCGAAACCATGCGTGGCCTGCATTATGCGGGGTCTGACGGATCCTGCATTGTTCGGGAAGCCTAGCGAAACCCGCATCGGGCGAAGAAACCGGCAGTGCTTTTGACTGCCAATGAAACCCGTAGGCGCTTTTCCCTATTGGTTTTGCACTATTCACTCCACAAGAGTAAAGTGGCTTCCATATTCAGGGATGAAATGCGCCTGGGGGAGGCGCGTTAAAGGGGAAAACTCATGGAAAAATACCTATTTTGGGGCACATTTTTCTTTGCCTATCTAATCAATGGTATTACCGGCTTCGCGGGCAATATCTTCGCAATGCCGGTGGGCATGATCACCATCGGCCACGAAGAGTCCATCGTGGTGCTGAACTGCACCGGATTCCTTGCCAGTGTGCTTATCGCTTTCACGGGCATCAAACATGTGGTGTGGAAAGAACTGGTGAAGATGTGCGTGATCATGGCGATTTTCATGGCCATCGGCGCATGGATCAACACCATTGCTCCGCTGAGTATCCTTTCCAAGGTATACGGCGTTGCGGTTTTGATTATTGCTATCCGCGGTTTGTTCTTTAATAAAGAAGACAAGCTTTTACCCGATTGGATCCTGTACTGCATACTTGCCATAGCCGGCCTTATCCAGGGCATGTTTGTTTCCGGTGGTTCTTTCCTGGCTATTTACGCCTTGCAGAAGATTCGGAGTAAGGAAGCATTTCGTGCAACCACCACTATGACCTGGGTGTTCCTAAACGGTGGCTATGCCCTTTATGGCATTCAGGGCGGCTCCCTTGGTGGCGATGGCTTGCTTACGTTGGCAGTGTGCATCCCCTTGCTTATTCTTTCCACCTGGTTGGGCGGTCTTATCCAGAAACGTATCAGCCAAGAACAGTTCGTGAAGTTCACCTACGTCCTGCTTACCGTAATTGGCTGCGTGCTTTTAATTAAGTAAGTGTTCGGAATGCGCGCCGCATGGCGGTGTCGGGCTGGGTCTGGAGCGCCTCAAGCCACCCATTCCGCTGTTCAAAAGGAGGCTACGGGCCTCCTTTTTCATGCGCTGCATTGCTTCAAGCATTGAATGAAGATGCTCTTTGAGCATCTAACAGGAATGGCGTTCAGAGTGGCGTTCGCGGCTCCAGACCCCAACCCGACACCGCCATGCGGCGCGCATTCCGAACCTAACAAAAAGCAGCTGATTGCAGTGAGTTTTCCGGGCTTCGCAAATTGTTCTTGGCCGATGCGCTTTTGTCGTAATCCCTTGGGCGCAAGAAAAGAAAGAGCTCGCATTTGCGAGCTCTTGATTAGCGGTTTGCTTTCAGGCGTGCGAAAAGGCTGGTGCTGTTTTGGCGCACCCAGCTTATGAACTCGCTTTCCGTCATGGTGAGCGTAATGTTGCCCATACGCAAGGGTGCCAACACCAGGTACATCATCTTGGTGCGGGGTCGTGCCTTCTTCAGCGCTTCGCGTGCGTGAGGGGTGGATATCATCTGCTTGATGGCGGCGCGCTTTTCTTCCTTCGAAAGCGTGCAATTGCAGTTGGTAACGTTTTCGATGCAGCCAACCAGTCGTTCTGCGTAGCGACGGGCTAAGAACTCCTCGATTTCGGGAGAATCCAAGTTCCAATACGCGTACAGCTCGTTCATCCAGCGATGCTCTTCTTCGCGCTTGTCGTACATGTCGGGACGGTACTTGGTGTTTTCGCTTTCGGCGCGGGCGCGCAGGAAGTGGTAGTAGTGACCGTCGATGCAGCCCACTCGTTCAACGTCGCGCATGACATCGAGGTTGAACGGCAGGTCGTCCCAAAACGTGCCGGGGAAGCGGATGCCCTTTTCCTTGATGTAGCTGCGGCGATACAGCTTGTTCCACGGTGCATACAGAAGCTGGGCATCGAAAAGCTGGCAGGCATTCGCGCGGAATTCTTCTTGCGATTCAAAGATGCGATCGGGCGCATTGCGCAGTTCGCGATAGTACTTGCCTTCATCGTCATAGTACGTGTCGATGGTGAATCCGGTAATTAGAAGGTCGAGGTCGTGCTTGGAAGCAACGCGGTACATGTCCTTCAGCATGGTACGGTCGCACCAGTCGTCGCCGTCCATGAAGTACAGGTAATCGCCACGAGCAATTTCGATAGCGGCGTTGCGCGCTGCTGCTGCCCCTTGGTTTTCCTGGTGGATTACACGGATACGTACATCGTCATCGGCAAGCTTGTCGCACAGAACACCACTGCCATCGGTGCTTCCATCGTCTACCAGCAGAATCTCGTAGCTGGTGCATGTTTGATTCTGCAGCGAGCCAACGGCACGACGCAGCCAGGATTCTACGTTGTACACAGGAATAATGACGCTTATAGCGGGACTGTGTGACACGAACACCTTCTCCTGAATCTACGGGTTTCAACTCGCTCATTCTACACAATGCAGTAGCGCCGAATGTGTTGCCTGGCGGGGAGTACAAGGTACTTCCACGTTTTGGTGGCTGCTCTCCACAAAGGCTGCAAAAGTAAGCTGCTGGCAGAGGGGAAACGGTAAGGCGCTTCAGCATTGCGAAAGAACCGATTAAACCCGGGGGTTGTTTTATGCGGGCGTGGATGACGAACTCCCTCTCTTTCCGCGCTTGCGATGCCGTTAGTTGGCTGTAGTCGGGAGAATCGTCTCTTCGGTATATAATCATCATTTGGCGTGAGCGCGTTCTGCCGCGCTATCTAATAAGTTTGAGAAAGAGAGGGGGGGCGCATGGACTGGCTTGAATACGGCGTTCTCTTTGCCGTTGCCGCGGTGGTTACCATTGCCTTGACCCCTCTTGCTCGCAAGCTAGCTATCAAACTTGATGCTATCGATTACCCCAGTGCCCGTCGCGTAAACATGCTTCCCATCCCGCGTATGGGTGGCGTGGCCATTTTTGGTGGCATTTTAGCGGCGCTTGCCGTTGCTGGTTTTGGCGTCTATGCCTTCGGATGGGTTGACCCCTTCGTTGACTACAATGGTATCGAGGTCAATTATTGGGGCGTTTTGCTGGGTACGGTTTTGATATTCCTCGTAGGCGCCGTCGACGACGTGGTTGACCTGAACCCCAAGGCAAAGATACTGGGACAGATAGTTGCCGCTTGCGTGGTTGCCGGTTCTGGCCTCCTATTTTCCAGTATCCATAATCCTTTTGGCGAAGGGTACATTGAATTTGGCTGGGTTGCCTACCCTCTAACGGTGTTTTACCTGGTGGCTTTCGCCAACGTCATCAACTTGATTGACGGCCTCGACGGCTTGGCGGCAGGTATTACGGGTATTTCTGCGATAACCATCTTGCTGTTCGCCGTGCTCACCGGGCGTTTCGATGCGGCGCTGTTCGGCGTTATCCTTGTTGGCGTGTGTGCAGGTTTTCTGAAGTCCAACTTCTTTCCTGCATCTATCTTCATGGGCGATTCAGGCGCACTGCTTCTGGGGTTTGCGCTGGGTATCATTTCCCTGTTTGCGGTAGCTCGTTCGGCTTTGTTCGTTTCCCTGCTGGTGCCTATTCTGGCTGCCGGCGTTCCTATCCTTGATACGTTTTTCGCCATTGTGCGCAGGAAGCGCGAACATCGTCCTATCGACGAAGCGGACAAAGGCCACATCCACCATCGCCTGATGCGTGCAGGGTTCAGCCAGCGTGCAACCGTACTTATTATGTGGGCGTGGACCGCGCTTCTTGCCGCCTGCGGCGTGATTATTACCTGGGCCGATAACTTGGTGCGCATCCCTATCTTCCTTATTGCCTGCGCAGTTACGGCGTACGCCATCGTGAAACTGCGTTTGCTAGGCGATGCTTTGAGTCATCATTTCAATCCTCGTCGCAAGCCCGAGCGCGGCGAGCCTCAAGAGCCTAAGCAGGACCAGTAAATCTCGAACGGCCCTGGCGCGAACTGGGCTAATGCAGCCCAAGAAAGCCCGACGCGGCATCGGTGCTGTGAAACCGACCGGCACAACCGTGAGAACGACTGGCGCGAACTGGTCAAATGGCAGCCCGAGAAATCCTGCGTGGCGTTTATGCTGCGAGAACTCCTGGCGTAACTGCGGGACGGTTGGTGAAACTGCGGCTGGCGCAAACTCGGCCAAGGGCAGCCTAAGAAAGCAACTTTGGTAGCTATTTTTGGGGTGTTCCTATAGTTCCGCCAAGAGGGATTCGTCCTTTCGATGGGCGTTTCTGGCAGCGCTGGCGCAGGCCCGGCCCGGCCTGCGGCCTCCGCCTGAGGTTCTGTGCCCACTTGTTCACGGTTCTGGAATCCAGGCCCGGTTCTGCGCAGCATTCCGATATCGGCCTGCCCGTCGAGATGATGTAGTCGGCGGTCCCTCGGGGCTTGGCCGAACTGCAGGCCATGCGCCGGATGACCGCCGCCGAAGCTCGTCGGCGGCTTGTCCCTGGCCGCAACGGGCACGGCAAGCGGCAGGTATCGGCGGGGCGCCGGGGTGGGCACCCCCCCCTGAGCAA
>UQVJ01000098.1 GCA_900544455.1 uncultured Eggerthella sp.
TGCAAGAGCTTCTGCTGGATGAGATCGCCCCATTTGTCGATAGAGCCATCGAGTCCAAACGTGCTGGAACGCTCGTTCCAATAATCACGCGTGGCCTTGAGCACGTTGAAGGTTTCAGTTCCTTCTGGAGCAGCAACAGGCTTTTCCGCAACCACGGCAAACAGGGGTGAAGCACCATAAAGCTCATATTCCCAATCCAGGTATACCTCCTTGCCGGCATCTTCAATTACCGTGATGCCGTCGAAGCCCACCTGTGCCAGGGCATCGGCATCCCATGCGGGACGCACTACCGAAGAAAGAGGAAGAGAATCGTAATAGGGTTTGTCGTTAGTGCACACGGCCGTGCGCATGCCGGTTTTCCGGTAATACGCCGCTTCGTTTTCGCGCACCTTCTGCGCAACAGCTTCGCTGTAGAACTCGTGGTGCCAATTTGCGTCGAATACGAGCAGCTTTCCGCCGGGCTTCAAAACCTTCAGGCATTCGCGATATGCGGCAACCGGATTCGGCAGCGTCCACGTAACGTTACGCGTCACAACCAGGTCGAAGGTTGCCTCGGGGAAGCTTAAGCTTTCGGCATCCATATGAAGCATCACAGCGTCAACGCCACGTTTTTCGGCATTCGCGCGAGCGCAGGCAAGCATATTGTCGGAGGTATCAATGCCGTACACCTTGGCGCCTTCCGCACCAAGCGCACAGGGGAAGAATCCGGGACCACAGCCCAAATCAAGGACGGTTTTCCCTTCAAGGGAACACCCCGCCAAGCGAGAAGCCAACCCAACCCACTTGACCGAGCGGGAATCTTCCAGTTCTTCGTTCACGTACTGGTCGTAGTCGTCGGAATCGGACCAGGAAAGTGATTCGTAATGGGGATCAAGTGCGGCTTCCTGCATCATGTCCTCTTCTGCATCGATGTTACTTCTTTCAAGACCGTAACATCATAACACGCGATAACACGTTCCAGAGATTCGTAACCTGAAAACGGTCCGTACGGAACATTGCGCGGGTGGAACGGCATGCGCACCATTCCCTCGCAAGTCAACGGCACGCGCGCCATCCCCTCGCAAGCCAAAACCAGCGCACAAAAAAGCGCCACTCATAGAGCGGCGCACGTAGAACTTATTTGTAGTGGCTATTAAGGATGCACTGACTGCCAAACGCGCCAACACGCCCAGCCTGCACCGCAAAAAAACGCCGCCCCTAAGGGCGGCGCCAACAAAAAACTAGTAGCGGCTATCGAAGATGCGCTGGGTCTTTTTCTCGGAACGAGGAAGCTCGCCAATGGGCACACCCTTGGCATCGGGGGTGCAGCCGATCTTCGCCTTGAAGATGAGAGCCAGCTCTTCTTCGCAGCGCTGCAGAGCATCGCCTTCAAGCGAGGTTTCGAACAGCACCGTAAGCACGTCGCGGCCCATGATGTGCTCGATCATTACCTGGTACTCGGAAGACGTACCCGAGGTTGCGGCGATAACCTCTTCCACCTGAGCGGGGAACATATTAACGCCCTTAACCTTGAACATATCATCGGTGCGGCCTACCAGCGTGTCGATGCGGGGGTGCTTCATGCCGCAAGCGCAATCGCCGGGAATGATGCGGGTAAGGTCGTGCGTGCGATAGCGGATAAGCGGAGCGCCTTCCTTGCGCAGGGTGGTAAGAACCAGCTCGCCAACCTCGCCGTCAGGCACGGGCTCGCCTGTTTTCGGGTTAACGACCTCGGCATATACGTAGTCGCTCCACAGATGCATACCATCGTGCTCGTGGCAGGAAATACCAATGCCCGGGCCGTAGATTTCGGTAAGGCCGTAGATATCGAAGATCTCGATGCCCAGCTCTGTTTCAATGCGATGGCGCATCTTTTCGCTCCAACGCTCGGAACCGATAACGCCCTTCTTAAGAGCGAGCTTATCGCGAATGCCACGCTCGGCAATTGCCTCGGCGAGAAGCAAAGCATAGGAGGAGGTGGCGCACAGAACGGTGGACCGCAAGTCTTCCATCATAGTGAGCTGCTTTTCGGTGTTGCCCGGACCCAGCGGCACTGCCATGGCGCCCAGCTTTTCGGCGCCAAGCTGGAAGCCGATGCCGGCCGTCCACAGGCCATAGCCCGGCGTAATGTGAATGCGGTCTTTGTTGGTGATGCCCACCGTTTCATAGCAACGCGCAAACATCGTGGCCCAGTCGTCTACGTCCTTCTGGGTATAGGGAATTACCACAGGGATGCCCGTGGTGCCAGAAGAGGAATGGATGCGAACGATCTTTTCCTCGGGCACAGCGGCCAATCCCAGCGGATAGGCCTCACGCAGGTCCGCCTTTTCGGAGAAAGGCAGCTTTTCGAAATCTTCCTGGGTCTGAACGTCAGAAAGATCGATGCCCTCGAACTTCTTCGCATAGAAGGGCGAACGTTCCTTCAGCGTCTTGAACTGCTCCTTGATGAGGGAGAACTGCTCGTCGGTCAATTCCATGGGTCTGCCTTTCTGTGTAGCAGGTTGCCTTGTTACGCTGAAAACAAACCGCAAATAGGGGGCAAACCCCCTTGCGGCTTCTAAGCAAATTACAGATGATGCGTTTCACTCTACCACGATAAAGCGAAACGCATCGGAATAATCGAGTTACGCACCCAAACCTAGGCTGGCGGCAACGTCGATCGGGTTGTACGCCCAAGCCGCTGGCGGCGCGAGCGCCGATCGGAGTACGCGCCCTCGACCAAGCTGACGGCGCGAAGGTTCATCTCGACGAAACGCTCCTTCACACAAGCAGGAACAACGGCACGCATGTCGTCGAGCGTCAGCACACCGCGAAGGGCGCTTTCGCTTTCGGGTGCGTTTACCGCCTTAAGGGCGCTTGCCAACATGATGATATTCAGCGCCTTGCGGGAGCCCAACGCATCGCACAGCGCAACGTCGTCCACCACAACCACGTGAGCGCCCGATGCCTGCAGGGCATCGATCATCTTAGCGGGGTCGTACGAAGGTGATTTGAAGTCGCCCACCGTAGGGGCAACACCCGAGCGGGCAACCACCATCACGCCCGAAGGCTTCAGCAGGTGAAGAGCACGTAGGCCCTCGCCAGGCTCAAGCGCGATGATCACATCGTCGGACGCATCGCCGGGCAGCGGCGAGAACACTTCTTCGCCGTTGTTGCCCATGCGCACATGACTCATAACGTCGCCGCCGCGCTGCGCCATGCCCGTGGTTTCAGCCGTGCGCACCTGCCAACCCTTCGATCGGGCCGCTTCGGCCAAGATCTTCGCAGCGAGTACGCTGCCCTGTCCGCCGATGCCGGCAAGAGAAACGTTGATCATTGCGCACTCCCTTCGTTCCCGTCGCATTCAAGGGCGTCATCTTCGCACAGGTACGTACATAAGCCGCAGCCGTTGCACAGCGAAGCATCCACAACGGGGCGACGATTCTCGGCGTCCCAAGAAAGCGCGGGGCATCCGATTTTCAGCACGCACTTGCCACAGCCCGTGCACGCCTCTTCGCGATAGCGCACAGGAGCGCCAGGCTTGATCAGCTTCACGCAGGGCGATTCAAAGATAATGCCCGAAGGGCCGTCGTAGTAAATTGCTTCGCGAGCCGCTTCGCGCGCTTCATCCAAGCGCAGAGGGTTGGCATGCGTGATAACCTTCACGCCCAATGCGCGCAGCACCGCTTCGATGGAGATCGGCTCGGACTTGGGCCCCATCAAGGTAACGCCCGTGCCAGGATGAGGCTGCGATCCGGTCATCGCCGTGGTGGCATTGTCCAGCACGCATACCGTGATGTCGTGCTGGTTGTATACCGCATTGGCAATGCCCGTCATGCCACTGGCGAAGAAAGTGGAATCGCCCACGAACGAAAGAGCCTTCTTGCCGGGCTCCACGACGCTGAAGCCCTGCGCCACTGTGATACCCGCACCCATGCACAGGCAGGTGTCGACGGCGTTCAGCGGCTTCGCGTTGCCCAACGTATAACAGCCGATATCGCCGCAGAAAATACCATCGCTTGGCTTCTTCAAGGCAGACTTTACCGCATAGAACGCGCCACGATGTGGGCAGCCCGGACACAACAGCGGAGGGCGGGCAGGCGGCTGAGCCTGGGCCGCTTCTTCACCGATGCCCGCAACCATGGCAGTTTCAGCGCCGAACACCTTGCGGGGCTCGGCCAGTTGCACGCCGAAGAACGCTCGCAGCTGAGCGGCGATGGCGTCTACTGTGTTTTCGCCGCGGTCGGTTGCCTCGCCCGTCAGCTTGCCATGCACGCGATAGGAAGCATGCGCGCACCCCGCCGTTTTCAGCATTTCGTCTTCCAGGACATGATCCAGTTCCTCGAACACGATCACATCGCTTAAACCCTCGGTAAAACGCACGGCGCGCTTCTGAGGGAACGGATACGGCGTGCCAACCTGCATGACGCGATATGCAGGAAGAGCCTCCACCGCCTTGCCATAAGCGGGGCCGCCCATGGTGCAGTAGCCGCCTTCGCACTGCGGCGGGAGAATCGGCGCTGCGGGAGCACCCTGCGACCACACAAGCTTGCCGGCCTGGACTTCCTCTTCCAGCAGGCGCAACGCCTCACGCGCGTACGCATACGAAATGCCGCCGGCGACAATGCCGAACTGGGCATCTTCGCCTTCGCCGAACACGGGGTTGAAGACGTCGAATTCACTCTCGGAAAAATCATCTGCAATAGCTGCCAGGCGTTCGTTGATTTCCTTATGGGCAGCGTAGGAGCGCTTCGGGAAAATGACCCAACGCGAATCGCGCTTGAAACCTTCGGGCGTGCGTGCCTGAGTGCGCTCGGCAACCTCGAAATACGTGGAAGCGTGGCACACACGCGTGGTGGGACGCATCAACACGGGGGTTTGGTACTTCTCAGAAAGGTCGTAGGCGATGCCCATCATCTGACATCCCTGCTCGGGCGTTGCCGGGTCGAACACCGGCACCTTGGCGAATGCCGCAAAACGGCGCGTATCCTGCTCGGTCTGGGAAGAAATGGGGCCCGGATCGTCGGCCACGTACAGAACAGTGCCGCCTTTCACGCCCACATAGTTCAGCGACATCAGCGCATCGCTGGCAACGTTCAAGCCCACCTGCTTGCAGGTGTACAGCGTGCGCGCGCCAGAATAGGCAGCGCCTGCCAGCAGTTCCAAGGCCGCCTTTTCGTTCGTGGACCACTCAACGTGAACGCCTTCGGCACGACCGGCGGCATGCTCTTTTGCCACTGTTTCGATAACCTCGGAAGAAGGCGTGCCTGGGTATCCGGCGCACACACGCACACCCGCTTCAAGAGCGGCATGGGCGAATGCCTCGTTGCCCGTCAAAAATTCTTTTGCCATTAAGTTGATTCCTTTTATGCCTCGGCCATGTCAGCTTTGAGCTTTTCAATTTTGGCGCGTGCTTCATCGTTGCCGGTACCGAGCATCTGAACAGCCAGGATGCCGGCATTCTTTGCACCGTTGATGGCGACCGTCGCAACGGGCACGCCGCTGGGCATCTGGACCATGGAAAGCAGCGAATCCAAACCGCCCAAATCGCTGGTCTTCATAGGAACAGCAATAACGGGAAGCGGAGTATAGGCGGCAACAACGCCACCGAGGTGAGCAGCCTTGCCAGCAGCGGCGATGATGACGCGAATGCCGCGCTCTACCGCAGAAGATGCCCATTCGTGCACTTCTGCGGGCTTGCGATGCGCACTTGCCACCTTCACCTCGTAGGGAACGTCAAGTTCCTCAAGCTGCTTCATGCATGCTTCCATCGTAGGCATGTCAGACTCGGATCCCATGATGATACCCACTACGGGCTTGTCGCCAAAAATAGAGCTCATTGCTTGTCCTTAGAAACGAAGTTTTCTTGTATGGGCAATTGTATCACCGCACCATTTCGCGGGAATTGCTGGATTTGCTACACTTTTTTAGACAGTTTAGAGAGGGGCTGAGGAACCACTCGAG
>UQVJ01000099.1 GCA_900544455.1 uncultured Eggerthella sp.
CGAATTATTCCTCCCGCCGATGCGGCTCGCCTTATTGTGAGCAACCCACGTCAAGCCCGCAGTGAAATAGGTCTTGCTTGCGAAAGGGTGATAGCTGAAGAGCCTTGGCTTCTTACCGGTCGTTATTCGGCAGACGAGGTGGTTGGGAAATATCTCGATGAGGTGTTTGGGCTAGGCCCTCTTGAAGAGATGCTCAGCGATGACAGCATTACCGAGGTCATGGTCAATGGATCGAAGTCGTTGTACTACGAGAGGAATGGTCGACTTTACCAATCGGGCGATTGTTATGAGGACGATGCGCAAGTTTTTAATCTGATAGACAAAATTGTCGGACCTCTCGGGCGTCGTGTGGATGAAAGCTCTCCCATGGTTAATGCGAGGCTATCCCAGGGGCATCGTGTCAATGCGATAATTCCGCCTCTTGCGTTAGATGGCCCCGTTGTTACGATCCGAAAATTTCGAGCACATGCATTTTCCCTTGATGAGATGAGGAACCTTGGTTCTTTTGACCATGAAGTGGATCGGTTATTGAGATGGGCGGTGCGGAGAAGATGCAATATCGCCGTTTCTGGTGGTACGGGTAGCGGGAAAACTACCTTACTGAATGCGCTTTCTGCCCTTATCCCCTCAGACGAGAGAATCATAACCATTGAGGATTCAGCTGAGCTTAGGTTCGATGAGCATCCTCATGTAGTGCGCCTGGAAGCCCGCCAAAAGAATGCTGAAGGGATCGGCGAAGTGTCGATTCGCGATCTGGTCATTAACTCTTTGCGCATGCGCCCCGACCGTATCGTTGTTGGCGAATGCCGGGGTGCGGAGGCTCTGGATATGCTTCAAGCGATGAGCACCGGTCACGACGGTTCTCTTACTACCTTGCATGCGAATTCTCCTAGTGAGGCGGTTTCGCGTTTGACGATGATGGTTCGCTATGGCGCCGAGCTTCCCATTGAGGCAATTGAAAGTCAGATAGCCAACGCGATCGATTTGGTGGTTCAAATTGCACGTTATCCCAATGGCGATAGAGGCGTATGCGAATTAGCGGGATATACCTGGGACAAGGGGTCATCGAGCTGTAGGGTTGAGACCTATTTCAGGCGAGACGCGGTAACAGGGACGAAGGAATGGTTGGCGCATCCTAGGTGGCTTGACGATCTTCCTTACCTGAACATAGCGACGAGGGAAGAGGTGGCGAAGTGGAAACGTCAAGCATCCTATTAATGCTCGCTTCCTGTTTTGCGATTGCGTTTGGACTATTAGGACTTTCCTGTCTTTTTGAAAGGGGGTTAGATCGGTGGCGGTCGCAGAGAGCGGTTGACAGAACTGGAGGAAGAGGTCTTATCGGTCGGATTCTTGCAGAGGGGATTACCCCTCTGGCAGGCTTGTCTAAGGCTGTATTGCGCATCACCTTCTTCGGCCTGTTCGTCGAGGGCGTGGTTAGGGAAGTACGCAGGTTGGATTATCGCACCGATCTTGTTCCCATGGGGACGGTGCTTCTTGCATCTTCTGGTCTTGTGTTTTCGCTTGCTTACGCATTTTCGTTTTCCGTCATAGGCGGCTTGGCCTCTGTTGTTTGCGCTTTCCTCATGGTCAATGCCTGGGTCAATAAGAGGAACGATCAGCGAAAGGAAGAGGTGCGGGAGGAGATCCCTGAAGCGATGCAGTCAATGAAAGCCTGCTTTCAGACTGGTTACTCATTGTCTCAAACGGTTCATGAGGTCGCAGAGCACACCAAGGGGCCGCTTAGCGAGCTTTTCTCGGAGGTTGAGGGAAACCTTGAAACTGGCAGTGGGGTTCATCGGGCTCTGGCAGTTATGCGTGCCGAGCATTCTGAGCCTGAGTTGGCTTTTCTTGCAACGTCATTGGAGATTCAGCATAAGACCGGCGGCAGCATGCAAAGAATATTGGAGGCGGCTCGTCAGTCGGTCTGCGATGAGTTGGAGTTGAAAAGAAACCTAAGGACGCAAACTGCCCAAGCGAAGTTGTCTGCGCAAATCGTCACTGCGATGCCCTTTGCCTTGGTGGGGGTGTTCTCCCTTCTTTCTCCTGGATTTCTCGATCCCTTTTTCGAAAGTCCCCTTGGTGTTGTCATGCTGATGAGTGCAATTGGAATGCAGGTGTTGGGGGTTTCTATCGTCCGACGGCTATTAAGGGTTGAGGTTGCATAATGGTGACTTGGTTGTCTGCGGCTTCGATGAGCGCTGGTTATTGTTTCGGGACGATTTTCGGTCTTGCTTGCTACGAGAGGCATTGCGAGGCTCAGAGAAAAAAGCGAGCCAAAGAAGCCCTAGGGAACGGTTCTTTACTACGTGCTTCGCTGGTCTCCCTTGAATCGGGAGGGCTTGGTTCGTGGCTGATAGAGAAGGCGGTTCTTTTTTCGGTTGATGAGCCCAATCTGCCTTCGCCTTTGTTGAAGGTTGGTTCGTATGGTTTCTCAAAAAATGCCTGTTTGCTCGAGAAAGCAGGGATTGACAGGGTGTTAACAGAGGACGGCTATGCCTGCGCACGTGTTTATTTCGCGATAGTCGGTTTACTTGTGGGTGGTTTGATCGGCTCCTGTTTTTCGCCTCTTCTTGCGACTATTGGGGCAATTGCGGGAGTGATATGGGGTTGGGGTAGGCTGCCAGCGGCGATAAGGGAAGAGGTTCGTTGTCGTGCCTTTTCTGCCGAGCAGCAGTTTTCCCAAATGATCGAAGTGATAGTGCTTGGTTTGAATAGCGGTATGTCGTTCGATAAGGCATTGCTCCTTTACTGCGAATCATTCGGGGGTTCTCTGAGTGAGGTGGTGGGTTCTGCGCAAAAGCAATGGGCTCATAGTCTTATCGATCGAAGCGAGGGATTGCGTCAGATTGCGCGATCGTATGATTCTTTGCTCTTCGACAGATTTGCTGAAAACGTTATCAGGTCCGTTCGATTCGGCACTTCGATGGCAGAGAGCCTTAGCTTGCTTGCCGTTGAGGCTCGTGCGATCAGGAAGGCAAAACTTGAGGAGAGGGTGGCAAAGGCGCCGGTGAAAATGATGCTCCCTGTGGCGACATTGATATTGCCTGCCATGCTCATGCTGGTAATGGGCCCGATCATGCTTGATTTGATGGAAGGATTTTAGGAGGAAGACATGAACAGGGAAATATTGATGGATAAGCGCATGTCGATGATGTTGCGCGTTGAAGACGCGCTGGATCGTACGAAAAGCGAAGCCATCTCATATGTTTCGTTGGTGCGCGCTCTTTGGAGCACGAGACGGAGTCGTGTGGCTCTTTCCGGGCAGGGAACGACGGAATATGCGATTTTGGTCGGCGTTCTGGTTGTTATAGCGATTATTGCCATTACGGTGTTTCGTCCCAAAATCCAAGAGCTATGGGATGCAATTTCTTCTGGGATCAACGGACTCTAATCTTGCCTGCTCGAGGTGCAAGGAGCGTTAAATGGGGCATTTTGAAGGGCAATCGAGCGTTGAGTACGTCATTGTGTTTGCGGCGTTTCTTGCCATGGTTATCGGTTTGGGGGCTGTGGCAAATTTGCTCGAATCTGGTTTGGTGCTTGAGCATGCGCTTCAGTCGGCATCTCATCATTTGAGCAATGTTCCGACTGCGGCATGGGCAGACATTTTTCTGTACTAAGGAAGGACGAAATGGGCAGACTATGGGAGATCTCCCCCTCTTCGGCTTTACGCTTTCGCTGTTTGGTGTTGCGCTTGACGACGTTCGGCTCTGGGGCTTTGAGGGGAAGAGCCCCCTCTGCTCATTGCTGCCTTCGTGGTCAGTCGACGGTGGAAGGCGCCTTCCTGATACCAGTGATTCTTCTGATGCTGATGCTTTTGATTCAGCCAGGGATTCTTCTTTACAACCGTGTGGTTATGCAGTCTGCCGCATCGGAAGGTTGTCGTCTTATTTCCACGCGATCGTCAGGTGATTCGCTTGATGCTTACGAAGGGTATGTAACCAGGAGGCTGGGATCGGTTCCGCAGCAAAAGAATTTTCATGTTCATGAAGGAATGTGCACATGGGAGGTTCGTTTTGATGGCGGCGAAGAAAGCGATGTCGTTACGGTGACGATCAAAAATCAGGCGGAGCCTTTGCCATTTTTCGATTTTGGGGCTCGTTCCCTTGGACTAGTGAATGAGGAAGGAAACTTCGTCCAAGAGGTGTCGGTTTCGGCGAGAAGCAAGAGCGCTTGGGTGGTTGGAAATGAACAGGGATTGAATCCAGATGTGTGGGTTTCTCAGAATGGATCAACTGCGGAAAGGAATGCGCGATGAAGAGAATGCGTTCGTCTTCTCTTTTTTGGGCCGAAGAGGGATTTTCCACGGTAGGGATGGTCCTTGCTCTCCTTATCTCGATTTCGCTTATTTTTACTGCTGCGCGTGTTTATGAGATCAATAGCTGTTCGTCTAGGGTTCAGGAAGTTGCTGATGCTGCTGCTCTTGCTGCGGAAAACACCGTTGGCGAGTTTTATCTCGTTGCTGGTGTTTGCGATGCCGTGATCTTGTCGCTATCTCTTACTACTGCGGGATGTCTCGGCTTAAGCGTTGTTTGCGCTTGTGTTCCTCCTGCCTCGGGTTTTTCAAAAACGTTTTTGGAAATGGCCCAAAAAACCAAGAAGGCCCGAGACTCTTTTTCGGAATCAGCAAACGAGTCGCTTGACAGATTGGCTCAGGCTTTGCCTTTTGTCGCCGCAGTGAAGGCGCAAGAGGTGTATTCTGCAAATTCCTCGCTATCCGATGGGGCTCATTATCAGGGACTCGTTGTTCTTTCTCCGTGGGAGGTGGAAAAGGGGGATTCGCTCTCTTTCAGCGATTCGGATGAGGCTTTGAGTGAAGTGGAGGAATCGCGGGATAACCTGGAAGATGTCGCTGCCCAAGCTGAAGAGGCGGCGAGGCGGGCGAATGAGTGGAAGCAGCATGGATACGAGCATGACTCTATCAGCCCGGATACTTACTGTATGTACGAGCGAGCAGCGAAACTTGCAGGAATGGCGGGATTTGATAATCCATTCTTTTCCTCGGTTGATACCTGGAATTTTGCCGCCTCCTTAGAGCGCGCAAAGACCTATTACCGGCTTCGTTATCAGGCTGAAGTCCCAAATGGGCAATCGGTAGATGAGCTGTCCAACTCTGCTTTGAGGAAGCGTTTCTATGCTTATGCCCAAGAGACAGTTGGGCAGGGTTATGTTCACGAGACGGAGTCTTCGTTTGACGCATTCTTCCCGCGGCTGCCCAAGAACACCGATGAAATGCGATCGACGACCTTGTACACCGAGATGGTGTATCCCAAAACCATTGACGCGCAGGGGCTTCCGGTTCTGCATGCCTGGAATGGGTGTCCAGGACTTGTCCAGGGTTCGATCGGGATGGGCTCAATACAGGAAATGGATGCCGTGGGATCCTATACGCCTTGCCCTCATTGCAAATTTCTTCCAAGCAGTATGGGAAAGGTCGCTGCAGCATCTTCGTCGATTCAAAACGGCTTTGAATACCACTACAACGAAGTGGCTAAGGCGGCAGATGAATACCAAAAGGCAAGGAAGGAACTCGATCCTTTAAGCCAGCAGGCGAAAGACATGGCGGGGGGTTTGCTCGATTCGGTGGGCAAGGCTTTTGTCGAGGCTTGCAATCAGCGAATCGATATTACGCCCCCTGGTCACCATGGTGTGA
>UQVJ01000100.1 GCA_900544455.1 uncultured Eggerthella sp.
AGCTAACTTTAGCACAGATGAATAGCGCATGCCGAAAGTGGACGATTGGGAAGATTGGGCATTTGCCAAGGTTTGGGTTGCCATTTTTATTTGTGAACGAAAAAGGCGCTCGCCAAATGGCGAGCGCCTTAACTTTGCAGGTAAGTGACCTGGTAATGCTACTTCTTAATGGATTTGAATGCTTCGGTCTGAGCCTTGATGCCGCGCTCGGCTGCCAGGCGCTCGATGGAAGTTGCGCCGAAGAAGCCATCGATACCAGGAACGTTTTCGATGATGTAAGCCGCATCCTTGGGCTCGGAGATGGGGCCACCATGGCAGATAACGAGTGCATCGGGGTTGATGTCCTTTACAACCTTTACGATGCCTTCGATGATCTTTGCGCAATCCTCGAGAGTGCGTGCGGTTTCTGCGCCGATGGTGCCGCCGGTGGTAAGGCCCATATGAGCAACGATGATGTCTGCACCCGCCTTGGTCATTGCCGCTGCCTGCTCTTCATCGAAGACATACGGGCAGGTAAGCATATCGAGCTTGTGAGCCTCGGCAATCATATCTACCTCAAGGCCGTAGCCCATGCCGGTTTCTTCGAGGTTCTTACGGAACGTACCGTCGATAAGGCCAACAGTGGGGAAGTTCTGAACGCCGTTGAAGCCCTGCTCCTTAAGCTCGGCAAGGTACTTCTTCATTACGCGGAAGGGGTCGGTGCCACATACGCCAGCGAGCACGGGGGTGTCCTTCACAACAGGCAGAACCTCGGCGCCCATTTCAACAACGATCTGGTTTGCATCGCCGTAGGAAAGCAGGCCAGCAAGAGAGCCGCGGCCAGCCATGCGGAATCGACCAGAGTTATAGATAACGAAGATGTCGGCACCGCCGGCCTCAGCGGATTTAGCCGTGATGCCCGTACCGGCGCCTACACCGAGCAGGATGTTGCCTTCGTCGAGGGACTTGCGGAACCGGTCGAGGATTTCTGCGCGGGACAATTCAAGCATGGTTTTCTCCTTTTCCTTGAGGAACTGTCACTTTAATGAGCATTTTTCCAATAAGAAATACTGCCCTTATGGAAAGAGGCTCAATGAAGCTAGGGTAGTGGTGCTGCTCGGGCACCTTCTGCAAGAAAAAGACGAGAACTGTGCGTTCTCGTCTTTTTTATATACGTTATTGATTCATGAGGTCGATCAGCTTTTGTGCTGCAGCAATGGCGAATTCGTCGTCGTTCACATGGGCATCCATTTCGATGAGCTCGGCCTTTGTCGGGTCGATTTCATCGCGAAGCACCTGGAACAGTGCCGCATCTTCTTCAGGACCGTAGAATGGTTGGCCTTCGGCGTCGATCATCGAAACGCCCTTCAGAGGCAGCATTACAGCGCACGGGCCAATGGACATGTTGACTTTGTCTGCGATAGCACGCCCAATTTGCTCGTTTTCTTCAACCGTGGTGCGCATAAGCGTAACGGTTGGATTGTGCTTGTACAGGTTGCGAGACTGGTAATGCTCGGGGACGGTATCCCACGGGCCGAAATTCACCATGTCGTCAGCGCCTACGGACACCACAGCGGGAACACCGTTAAGGGCGGCAGCACTGCAGCGATCAGGGCCAGCGTTAAGAACGCCGCCAGCAATTTCATCGCACCATTCGGTGGTAGTCAGATCGAGTACGCCTTTGATGAAGCCGCCGTTGATCAGTGATTCCATGCATTTTCCGCCCGTGCCAGTTGCATGGAATACAAGTACTTCATAGCCGTTTGATTCCAGGTATGCCTGTGCTTTCTGGATAGCGGGCGTGGTAACGCCGAACATGGTTGCGGCCACAAGTGGTTTGGAATCTTCGTGCTTGGGAGCAGTGTGCTCGAGCATGCCTGCCATAGCGGCAACTGCATTGTTGAAGATCGTTGCAGAGAAGGAATTGATGCCCGCAACGTCAACGATGGAGGGGAACATGGCAATGTCGGATGCGCCGACGTAGGGCGAAGTATCGCCTGAAGCCATGGTGGACACCATAACCTTGGGAACGCCTACCGGCAGCTTGCGCATGCCTGCGGTTGCGATAGCGGTTCCGCCCGATCCGCCCATGGAAAAGACGCCGTCAAAGCGACCGTTGGCATACAGCGTAGGCAAAAGCTTTTCAACGCCGCGCGTCATGGTTTCTGTGGCGAAGGCGCGGTCCTTCTTTTCGGCGATGGTTGACATTTCGATATCAACTGCTGCTGCTACTTCCGTGTTGGTAACGTCAGGCATGGTTTGCGGATCAAATACGCCACAGTGGATGGTGATGGTGTTGATGCCCAGCTCTTCGAAGCGGGTTTTAACGTAGGCGAATTCTTCGCCTTTGGTGTCAAATGTGCCAATAATAGCAACAGTTTTCATGTAAGCCTCCCCCAAAAATAGATCCCAATAGCTTCGAGGGCTATTGGCTTTTTTACAATAGATTAAGAATTGTTAGAAATCAATGAACGTGTTCATCTAGACGGACGGATTAAGCTTTTTGGGCATTCGTTAGAAGCACCTCTTCTAACTTTTCTGTTGCTTGCTCATTTAAAAATAGTGTCGTTCCACCAGGTAAACAGTGTTATCTGTTCCTATTGATACTGTTCTGAAATAGGCTTGAATACCAATTCGATATGAAACTTTAACTGCGGTTTGCTTTATGCCATTGGGTTGTATGCTCGTCGGTGACTTCAAGCGTTGCACAGTCCACCAAATAGAAATCGACGATTTCGGCAGAAGCGGATTCTGCTCCATCTGCTGCGAAGCGGTGCTTTTGCAGAACGTATTCCCGGTTCGATAATCTTTCGTGCTGTTCGTTCAGGACAATGTGTAGCTCGGTAACTTGGCCAGTTTTTTCGTTTGGTTCCCTGGAGATTACGGCATAGGGGTAGCCCTTAGCCGTAATTTTGTATTCCATTTCAAATTCGCCGAGGCCAAGGTAGTTGGCAACCGCTGCCATTTCCTGTTTGTATGCTTGGTAGTCCTGGGCGGTAGGGTAGCCGTCTTCGTCGATCTTTGGGGTTTCGTTTTGTGTATCAGGAATCGTTTTGCCGTTATAGGTGTCTAGCTGGAGCTCTTCAATTTCCCCATCCAAGCTGAGGTTGTAGCGATAGTCGTTTTGCTCTTCGCCGAATATGGTGGCTGATGCGTGGTCGCTGCCCCATGTAGTTTCCCAGTTTTCAGGACCAAGGTTTTTGCCGTCGTTGGCAATGTCGAAGCTGCACGTTGTGACGGTTTTCCCATTGCTTTCGAGAACAAGACGGGCGTGGGTTGAACCGAAGGGCCAATCCGGTTCTCCGATTTGCTGAAAGTGCAGTTCGTGGGTGCCATCGGGGGATTCCGATACGTCGATATCGGTTGTTTTGTAATTGATGTTGTAAAGAAGTAGGCCGCTCGCCAGCGCAATAAGAACCCAGATCCACGCTGCGATTCCCAGGAAGATTTGGATTCCTCGTTTTTTGATAAGGGCACAGCCTACAACGTTAGCTGTGGCAATGAGCAGCATTATGAGAATAGACACCATTTAGGGGTTCCTTGGATCATCATCCTTGTAGTTGGTGCTTAGAGGATAGCGCCGAGCCGTTACTTCTTGAACTTATTCAAAAGGAACCCGAAAAGGCCTATGCCGTCTTCTATGGCGTTCTTTGTTCTTGTGTAGTCGCCCATCGTGTCGTTTTCGATCATGCGCTCTCGGTTTTCCCTTAGGATACGGCCTTCGGCTTCAACTTTGGCGGATGTTAGCACTGAATCCGCAAGGTATTCCGCGGTTTCTTTTCGGTTCTCGCGCATCATGCTCTTGGCGGTTTTGAGCGATTCCCGCTGCTGTTCTTTTGCTTGCGGGGAGTTTTTCTGGGCGCACTGGCAGATGAGTGCCACAAACTTCTCCGAAAGTCCTTCAGACGCGAAGCGGTTTTCGAAGGTATTGAAGTCTGCGCACTGTTCGCCAAGCGCGATCACTTCGGCGCAGAATGAGTCCACTTCGGGCTGCAAGTCATCAGGCACGATGAGATATTCATCGAAGTAGTGCGTTTTCGCATTAACGCTTTTCTGTACGTCGCTGTTCATGTTCGTGCCCTTTCTCGCATGCGTTAGCTAGGGGAAGTGCTCCTTATACGACAGTGCCACAGTCGCATGCGCGAGGGAATGAACGTGTGTCCCATTATTGCCGCAGGCATGCGCCCTTGTTTCCCATTTTTGAGTGACGGGGGTGTCGCTAAACGTTCTGTCGGGTTGCGCTTCTACGTTAAGCATGCGAACGCTGAAAAAGCGCCCATCGGTAATCATCGATGGGCGCTCGTAGCCAGCATGTTCTTATTCTTAACGCTTCTTTGTCGCCAGAGTGGAGGCCAACAAAGCGCTTGCTGCTATCAGCAATGCTGCGATCGCGACGATTAGCATGTTCGCATCGCCCGTATGAGGGGTGGCTGCCGCTGTTTTGTTGTCTGCGGCGGACTTATTGCTCGCGTTGGGATCGCTGCCTTCTGTTGGCTTGGCGTCTTCACCGGGAGCGGTCTTTTCGGTATAGACGTTTTCGAACGTCATGACATCAACGGGTGTATGACGATTACTGGTGGAGAGTTTGTATGCAATGCCCCTTATAAGAAATGGGCTCATCCGCAGGTTGTTGTAACTGGCGTGGTAGATGGCCATTCGTCCTCCATGAAGATTATGGGCGGCTCATTTACCAATACGTTCAAGGATACGGTCCAGAACATATTCCATGGTGTTGGCAAAGCTACCAGCGATAACTTCGAAGTATCGGGTGGTACGTTCAGCAAGTCGGTTCCCTCGAGTTATTTCGCCGACGGACTTACTTGCGCAAAGAACTCCGATGGCGCATACGGCATTGCTACGGCAATTGCTCAGATTGGCACCGATAGGTACACCAGCCTGCAGGCTGCTATCAATGCGGCGAAGAAAGCCGGCAAGACCATTCAGCTGCTGAACGACACCACGGAAAACATCACCATCAATGCGTCCAAGCAGATTACACTTGACCTGAATGGGCATACCCTCAACGGTGGCACGGGCACTGCGAAGGCGGCCATCCTGAACAAGGGCAACGTGACCATCACTGACACGAGTGCTGGCAAGACCGGCGCCATCAAGCGCGATGACCAGGGTGCACAGGGTGAGACCAGCTATTACGTCATTGACAACAATGGCACGATGGTTATCGACCAGGCGAATGTCATTAACAATTCTGGGTCGAAGGGCTCTTCTCTGATCCGCAATGGCGGTGTGGATACTGTATCGTCGCTCACCATCAACGGCGGCACGTTCGAGCAGCAGAACTTCATTGCGGTCAAGAACGACGGCAATGGCGAGCTCACCATCAACGGCGGCACGCTGACAGCAAGCAGGCTGTTGTCCAGAACTGGAACAAGGCTCAGATTCTGGGCGGCAACCTGACGGGCGGTTATCTCTGGACGGATTCTTATACTGAAGCGGGTACCGTTGGCGAGACCGTCATTGGCGGCGACGCCCAATTCACCGGCACGATTTACATGGACGTCACAAGTTCAAATCCTTCGACCTTGAAGGTTGAAGGTGGCAAGCTAAATGTCGCTTCGTGGCGCGTGACCGACGCTGCAGCTGCGGTGAACGCCTCCATCGCAGTTTCCGGCGGTACGTTTACGGCCGCTGTTCCCGAGAG
>UQVJ01000101.1 GCA_900544455.1 uncultured Eggerthella sp.
GGGGGAAAACCGCGTCTACCGGTACGGCCCATCCGTTGCAAAAATGAAGAAACCGTAAAAGGTGCATCGACCTGAAACGCCCGTTCAAGTTTTCCAATATCGATACCAAGCTCCAAGGTGGCTGTAGTCACGGTGGTTAAATCGAAGGAATCGTCTTTCATAAGTTCTTCTGCTGTTTCACGGAACGTTGAAGAGAGATTGCCATGATGGATAAGAAATCTATCAGGTTCGTGTCTAAGCTCACAATAGGAGCGCAACGAAGTAGTTATGCCTTCAGCCTCTTCGCGGCTATTAGCGAAAATTAAGCATTTCTTACCGCGCGTATACTCAAATAGATACCCATATCCAGGATCAGCAACGCTGGGGGCAACGTCAGCAGGAGTATCAAGGGCATGTTCTCCCAATCTGTCTTTAGATAAAACACGTCCCTCTTGCAGAGCAACGGGATATTCCTTTCCAGTTTCCCCAGCGGCCGGCAATGCTCCCGGTACCACCTTTTCAACCCCAACTAGTTCAACGTCGTCAGGATTTATAGCCGCAAAATCACGCTCGGTGGCCTGAGGGCCAGTTGTATAAAAGTGCTCCATGGATATTCGCCAAGTACGTTTTGGCTCATTGAAGCGCGGAATGATAGTTGTTCGATTGGTGCCTGCAGAAAGAAAAGCTCCTACTGCCTGGGGATCTCCAATGGTTGCTGAAAGGCCAATTCGCCTAGGATTGGAGCCCGACAATCGGGAAAGCCGCTCGATAAGGCACATCGTTTGACCTCCCCTATCGCCACGTAGCAAAGAATGCACCTCATCGACCACGATGTAGCGCAGATCGCCAAACATCTTTCCCACAGCGCCATGCTTATGAAGAAGTAGACTCTCAAGGGATTCGGGCGTGATCTGCAAAATTCCTGAAGGGTGCTTTACCAAACGTGCTTTTTGCGAAGCCGAAACATCACCATGCCATCGCCATACTGGTATATCGGCTTGTTCGCATAGTTCATTCAGCCGAAAAAATTGATCGTTGATAAGAGCTTTCAGGGGCGCAATATAAAGTGCACCTACAGACAAAGGAGGGTTTTCGTAAAACTCTGTAAGAATGGGAAAAAAAGCCGCTTCAGTTTTCCCCGAAGCAGTAGAGGCACTTAATAAGATATTGCAATCGGTGTTGAATATCGCATCAGCCGCAGCAACCTGAATGCCACGCAGGCATTCCCAATCATGGGCATAGATATAGTCTTGAATAAAAGGAGCAAACCTATCGAAAGCACTCACAGTGTTCCATCCCTAGATCTTAAACTCCGCGTACAAGGGTGCAACTTCCTGTTCTTGCAGAGGCGGTTTAGCGTACGAAAAATCTTCCGACTCAAGTAAAGTTGAGATTGAAACATCGGGATTCTGGTACACAATGTCTAGCAGCTCAATGAAATCACGAATTACCTCGCGCGGAGTAAGATGAGAGTCGGATCCAACACGACCAAATTCAATTTGCAGGAAAGAAACGAGGTCATCCTCCGATAAAGATTGCTTATATCCAAAATAGCCTGCATGTATGTCAGCGAGCTTTTCTATCAAGACCAGCAATTCTTCGTAGGTAAGGGGATTCAGGCGAATAACCGGAGCAAGCATATCGGAAAGCCCCTCGCCAGCAAAACGACCTTGGGTCAAACGACTCCGAAGCGCCTCGTAACTGTATACACCCCGCCTACGATCTTCGATCGACTGCGGAGTGCCGCCCATAATAATGCCTAAATGATGCGCTTTGCCCTGCAGCGTGTCATTGTACATGGTTAGAATCTTCTCATAATTATTTTGACGCGTGACCGAATTGGGTATCTTATAGAGGTTAACCAATTCGTCGATCATTACGACCAAACCCTTATAGCCCGCACCCGTCAAAAACTCGGCAAACAACTTCAAATAGTCGTACCAGGAATCATCGGCAATGCAGGCATTAATACCAAGTTCCTTACGCGCTTCTGTTTTAGTGCGATATTCGCCACGAAGCCACTTCACAACGTAAGCTTTAATCTCTTCGTTCTCTTCTGCGAAAGCGGATGCATAGATATCCAACACAGTGGAAAAATCATAGCCATGTACCAGCTCGCGAAGAGGATCCAGGTAGGTTGCTACAGCCTTACGAAACGATTGAGCATAGACCGGCCCTGAAGAGCTACCGCATTCTTCAGCAGCTTGATGTTGAATATTCTTAACCCAGCGATCAAGGACTAGAGCCAAGGCACCACCTTCAGGACGTGTTTTAGTGGATAGATTCCGAATTAGCTCACGATAAGTGGCAAGACCCTGCCCCTGACCTCCCTGTAAACGACGCTCAGGCGAAAGATCGGCGTCGGCAACAACAAAATTTTCACCCATAGAATGAGTTCTAATAGTTTGTATGAGAAAGCTCTTCCCGGAGCCATAACGCCCAACAAGAAAACGAAAAGAAGCTCCCCCATCTGCAATCAGTTCAAGATCGTGAAGTAAAGCCTGAATCTCAACCTCGCGGCCTACCGTAATGTATGGCAAACCGATTCGAGGGACAACACCGCCTTTAAGCGAATTGAGAACAACAGCCGCAATGCGTCGTGGAACTTTAACTTCTTCGCTCATAAATCTAAGGCCCCTTTCAGGTTATCCCGATAATCCTCGATTAATTTGGGCTCGCCGTCGATGTACTCAATGGCAATATCACCTAGCAGTTCAAACAGCTTTTCATTGATAGAGTCGATAACAAGATCCTGCGACTCTACTTCCGACGAACGAGCAGCATTAGCGTTGTCTGCGATCATAGCTCCCAGATACGAATACTCGATCTGAGAGAGACCGTATGGCAGCTCGTTAATAGGCTTTGTTTTGACAACGTTGCCTGCCGATACAGAGACCGAATCGGCAGGCGAAGCAACTTCAGCTTTGTAGGAATCTGCAACAACAGGATCTCCTATGGCGCCATCTTCAAACGGCTCGTTTTGTTCCAAGCAATGATTCGATCGATCAAAAATGAATTCTTCGTCTGCAGCTAACTGAGAATCCTCAAAACGCTCTTCTTCGATAAGAAGTTGTTCACGTGTAACAGCAGAACGACTTCTGATGCTGGCAAGCTGGGTTCGGTCAATCGAAACTCTTCTTCTTTCCGCTTCTTGCCGGGATGCAGACCATAACGAAACACTTGCATCAACTATCTTCTGAATATATTTGGGGAGGTCATATTCTTTAAGCGGGTGGCCATAGCCAACTGACAACCGCATACGGCGATCAACCGTTGCAAGCATTGCTCCCAATTCTACGTTACGTGCGGCAGTACGGTAATTGCGCAACCCAGACCAACGTCCGTTTTTACAAGAGTAAGCATGAGCATCGTTTACCCTATACAGGCAATCGCTGTGTAGCCCAGACTCGCAAAATACAGCAGCAGGAAACATTACGTGCGATGAAGCGCTGCAAGAGCCGAACCATGAATCTATCAGACCTCTTTTTCTGCGCTTTGCGCAATGAATACACAAAGCGAAATAGCAATCGCATGCGACCTTATGGATATCTTCAGGGTATTCCTGAGCGAAGCGTGATTTATCAATGCGATATGAGGAAAGTCGACACAGAGCTTTAAACAGCTCTTCCTTAGAAAAGGTATTCTGAGCCGCGGTTCCTGCAACCCCTTCGGCGCACCGAACAACAATTAAGGCCTGCTCAAATGAGGTATCTTCAAAGCTTTCAATAAGAGCGGGCGAAAGATTGTGATAAATGACAAAATCGCGCAGCCATGATTTAACGTAGCGATCGATTTCAGGATCAAACTCGCGGTACTTCACCCAGAAATTGTAAAGAAGGTCGAAGCATTCTTTAGGTGTCGAAGCACCAACGCAATTGATGAGCTCGTAAATATAAACGAATGCAAAAGAAAGACAGGTCTTCTTTACCTGACCATTTCGAACTAGAGTACGCCATGAGAAATAACCTCGCAATTGAGAATCGTTCATCATGGAATATGTTGGGTAGTAACGCTCAAAGGAACCACTGAATGGGAAATCATCTTCCCATTCCTCCATAAAGCGCGCCTGCATAATAAACAATTCTGTTTCGGAAGGCCTACGGTATTCAAAGCCATCATGAACTGGTCTTGCAAGCGCTTTCATATCACGATAGCGCTGAGGAAGATAGTTCTTCATTTGAGATCCCGTGCGCAAGATCGGCTCATCTTCATACATCTTCCCCGAGAAAGCACGGCTATTGGTAAGACGGGGGTCGGAAAGAATCGTATCAATTAGCTTATGAACGTCCGCCATTGCACCTCCTAACCCCGTACCAGTAGTGATATATCATATCACGGTAAACAAACATTTGTTCGCTTATACAAGATCAAACAAAAAGGAGCCATTTGGCTCCTTTTTACATTGGTTAACGTCTATTTCAGCCCGGCAAAATCCATGTCTACCGACTCCTCTAGATATTCTTTCATTGGACCAGAGCCGAAATCCTTAAGGTGCTCTTCGTGCCAGCAATCTGTTTTTGGTAGTCCAGGGATAGAAGAAGCTAGAAATACGGGATCGAGGCCTTTCTTCTTCTGCTCTGAATAATCATCGAGAGCAAGAAGCGCCCACTTACCCAAGAGCAGAATTGCAACAAGATTTACTATAGCCATGAAGCCCATGAAAATGTCAGCTAGATTCCAAGCAAGATCAAAGCTGTTTACCGCACCATACAGAATTGCGATAAGGCAGGCAATCCGGAACGCAAACAACCCCTTTTTGCTTTCGGGAAAAATGAAATGAAAATTGCTTTCCGCATAGAAATAGTTGCCAATAAGACTTGAGTAAGCAAAAGCAAAAATCGCAAAAGTAATGAAATGGATGCCGGCTACACCTACAGAATTATTGACTGCCATCTGAATAAGAGGCATGCCATTGAGACCCTCGGCAACAACTGGATCCTGAACATAAAAAATCAAAACCATAATTGCAGAACAAGTGCAGATCAAAATTGTATCAATGTACACGGAAAGACTTTGAACAAGGCCCTGCTTTACAGGGTGGGAAACGCTTGCTGTAGCTGCTGCGTTAGGAGCAGAACCCATGCCTGCCTCATTTGAATATAAGCCACGTTTGATGCCGAGCATAATTACAGAACCAGCAAAGCCGCCAAAAATTGATTCGAAATCAAAGGCAGACTCGAACAGCACCGCAAAAGCCGCTGGAAGCCAAGTGATATTGCTGATAGTGGTCCACAGAGCAATGGCAATATAGGCGAGCGCCATAACAGGAACAACAATGGAGGTAATGACACTGATGCGCTTCTGCCCGCCAAAGATAACGGTTGCGGTCATGAGAACCAAAAGAAGCCCCATGATCATCGCTAAACCATTTTCATTATAGTCGGGAACATAGTACTCAAGTGCGCTGCAGGCATTATAAGCTTGAAGACCGTTAAAGCCGAAGGCGTAGCAAAGAATAAGAAGAACTGCGAAAAAAACGCCTAGCCAACGATGACCGAGCGCTTTTTCGATGTAATAAGCAGGGCCGCCGCGAAATTCGCCTTCCTTACCACGGACCTTCCAAATCTGAGCCAAAGTTGATTCGATGAACGCAGAAGCTGCACCAACAATAGCCATAAGCCACATCCAGAAAACAGATCGGAAGAGCACACGT
>UQVJ01000102.1 GCA_900544455.1 uncultured Eggerthella sp.
AACAGGAATCGAACCCGCAGCCCACTGATTAGAAATCAGTTGCGCTACCGTTGCGCCATGCCGGCAAACCGTTTGCCAATTATGCCATAAGTTAAGCCATCATCACGGAAAACGCACCAAATAGGTTGAGAGGTTGTTTGGAGCGGCAAACGCAAAGAGCAGCTACCGCACACCTTCACCATTGAAATCGGGAACGAAGCTCTCCTGGGCAGCATCGCCCTGCTGCCAGAAGTAGTCTTCTATTCCAAGCGAATCCGCGTAATCAAGCACCTCTTCGTATTCCTCTTCGGTCACCCGACCAGCGAGACCGTAACGCTCAAGCCCTGAAGCTAAAGGTGTGTACTGGCTCATGATGCTCAATCGAACATTGTCGCCAAAACGCTCATACAACACAGCAAGCGCGCGCTTCGATTCCTCAACCCTGCCGGGAAGAACCAAATGGCGGACAATGACACCCTTAAGCAGCAGTCCCTCATCGTCTTCTTCCCACACAGGAACTTGAGCGACCATTTCCTCGATAGCAGCCAACGCTATTTCGGGATAACGGGAAGCGTGGGAAAGCTTCCCCGCCTCAAGCGCAGATGCATATTTGAAATCGGCAAGATACACATCCACTGCACCCTCCATAAGGCGCAGAGCCTCCAGCGAATCGAAGCTTGAGGTGTTGTACACCACAGGGATGTTCAGTGCCCCCGAATCCCTCAGCTCATTCAAGGCGACAGCGATGCTGGGCGCATAGTGCGTTGGCGTAACCAAGTTGATGTTCGCCGCATGCTCTTCGTTCTGCAAACGGAGCAGCACCTTTTTAAACTGCCGCAGGCTTATCTGGATTCCAGAGCCAGACACCAATTCCTTGTTTTGGCAGTACACACATTGCAAGGGGCAATGCGAGAAGAACACGGCACCGCTGCCTTTGTCGCCCACCAAGCAAGGTTCTTCCCACCAATGCAAAGCAGCACGTCCCAGGCGCAACACATCCGACGCCCCGCAAACACCGCGCTCCCCTTCTTCGCGGTTCACGCCACATTGGCGAGGACACAAACCGCATGCAGAATAAGGGGATCCCGCACGGGATCCCCTTGATTCAAAATCGTTGTTCACCGATTCGCCCACAAGTTCGCCGCATTAGTGATGATGCTTGCCGCAGCATTCATGTTCCTCGTGGGGATCATGGCCGCATTCGCACTCACGGCCTTCGTCTTCTTCGCAGCCGCAATCGCAGCCCTCGAAGGCGCCTTCGGCGCGAGACCAATCAAGTCCGTAGCGATTAGTGGTTTCCTCGTCGGCAAATACCAGCTTCAAGCCAGCAGGGCTCAAGTCGATGCCGCCCACCAAAGCAAGCAGCTCCATAAGGCGGTAGCACGCTTCTGCCTGAGGAAGGACCATTTCCTCATCTTCCAAGGAAGCAAGGGCAGCCGTTGCTTCCCCCATCAGATGCTCAATAGTGAACGAAGCATCATACTCTTCATCGAGCAAAGCCTGAGCGAAAGCTTCCTGGGCGGGCGAAATGCTATTCATGTCATGCATGAAGTCGATAACGTCCTCCACCATCACGTTTACATCACTGCCAACGTTTGCAAGAGCGACCTGCGCCTCGACCGCACCAACCAAGGTTGCGCAACGCTGCAGCGTGAGGGCAACCTTGGCCTTCTGGCCAGCTCCCGCATGGCCCATCCACATTACGCGATGAGCGATAGCATCAAGCAGGGGCTTTGCTGTTTTGTAGTCAGCGTCTTCGCGGCAGCCAGCAACAATACCCAGGTTTTCACGACTAACGAACGCCTCTTCGCACACCATGTCGCTTACCACCAAGGGAGCATCGATAGCCGCATGGCCGTTCACGCAGGCAACGGCATCAAGCTCGCAGGCAAACGAGACGGTAGAAGGGCTCAGGTCGACCAAAATAGCGCCTTCCTTAGAGCCGCGAAGCAAGCCCTCCGTATCGTAGTACAGATCTTCCAAGGCGGAAGTATTGGTGCAGTACGTAAACACTACATCGGCATTGGAGATATCGGTTGCCGGATAACCCGCCGCTTCAAGCAAGCCGCTTACGCCAGCGCCCACGCGCTCGTCGCCGGCAAATGCAAATGTCAGATCCTGAGTGCCCATATGCACATCCTTTCCAAGTTATCGAATAGCCCATTCGGCAATTCGGGAACACGCATCCCGCAAACAGCCCGCAAACGATGCGTAGAGATTTCAAAAGAGCGGGCTCGGATAGCTACTGCTTCTTTCCGCGGACCTTGTTCGCAATGCGATCGGCCATAGAGATATCAGCACGGCAATCTTGCCCCCAGAACACAATGGCAATCATTCCAGGGCCTACATGACTACCGATAACCGGTCCAATGCTTGTTTCCAGAAACATGACCGAGTCGTCGTCTTTGGAAAGAAGGCCCATCAAACGCTCAGCGTCTTTGGGGCAGTCGGCATTACCTATAACCACGTTCTGACCTGGAGCATCGGAACTACGTCGTTTCATATAGTATTCATGCAATGCTCGAATGCCCTTTTTACGCCCACGGGCAACTCCCGTAAGCGCCAGCTTTCCATCAGCATCGATTCCCAAAAGGGGCTTCACGTCAAGTTTGGAGCCGGCATAGGCAACCGATGAAGGAATGCGGCCGCCACGTCGCAGCGCTTCCAAATCATCCACCATGAACTGGCGATCCACGAAATAACGCGCCTCTTCGGCCCACGCCACCATCTCATCAGCGGTTAGCCCCTTTTCGCGCTGACGCAATGCCTCATACACCAAGAACGCCTCGGCAATCGACGCCAGCTTGGTATCCACCATACGGACATCCAAGTCTGGAATTTCTTGCTTTACCCGATCGAGGAAAACGCATGCCGTGTCGAAGGTTCCCGAAAGGCCGCTTGAAAAGCTCAAATACACGGCAGGTTTTCCCTGATCGTGAGCCCATTCGAAAGCTTCTCGGAGTGCGGGCATGGGGATTTGGGCAGTATGAGGCTCCGAGCCATTGCGCATCGATTCGTAGAATTCATGCGCTGTGCGCGAGCGATACAGATCATCGAGATGTTCGCCCTCATCATCGATATAGGGGAATTTGAGCAGATACACACCATCACGGTCTACCACCTCGTAGGGCAAATCGCAGCATGAATCGATGATTAAGTTGCATTTAATATCCATTACGGTTGCCTCTCACAACGGGGGTTTCACTAGTTGGCCACAGCAAGGCTGCTCAAATCGCCCGTGATCTTGCCTTCAAGGGGCTTGTTGCATATATACGAAATACCCACGGCAGGACCCACATGCAACCCAACAACCGGACTTACAGGAATCACGCGAACTTTCCGTTTAAGAAAGGGTTCGAAGAATTCCTTCGCCCACTCTACGGCAGGGGTTTTATCTCCGATGTAATGCACCACCAAATCCTTCAAACCACCGCAGGTTTCAATATCGTGCTCCAAGATTTCCTGGATCTTGATAAGGGCCTTCTTGCGGGTTCGGACCTTCGCCATAGGCTCGGGCGTACCGTCGACCACCGTCAAAACAGGCGCCAACTTGATGAGATTGCCCAAAAGTGCCGCCGCACCGCCAATACGGCCGCCTTTCTTCAAGAAGGTAAGCGATTCGGGTGTGAAAAGGAAACGTGTGCTCTTAATAGCCTCAAGAACCGTCTGAGCGGCCTCGGCCAACGTCTTGCCCTCTTTCACCGCACGAGCGCCTTCCAAAACGGGAAATGCCTCGTCGAAGCCACAGGACGATGAATCGATCATGCAATACTTGAAGTTAATATTGCGCGACTCCACGGAGCGAGCAGCACGCAATACGCCATCGAAGGCACCGGAAAGACCCGTAGATATCCAAATGCCCAGGACCTCATGACCCGCCTTCGCAAACGATTCAAACAGTTCCTCAAGCACACTCTGCGAAGGCTGGCTTGAAGTTGGAGGGTTATCTGCCATGTCGTAGATGCGCGCATAGAAATCATCGAGATCCATCGTGGCATCAACATGCTCGTGCCCGTTTTCGTTCAAGAACAAGGACACAACTTCGATGTTCTCTTTTTCAATCAACTCCTTTGGCAACGAGGCTACGGAGTCGGTAACGACTTTGATCATTCGGCATGGCTCCTTTCGCAAAGGCGGCGCGCCAAAGCGCAGCCGCCTTACCACAGCTAGGCTAAGAACCTGCTGACTATTTCCGGATCGCCCTAGCAACAGACAATCTGCAGGACGAAACAACATCAAACGCGCTTGGGATTCTACGAAAGTCCCAAAAGGCGCGAGACCAAATCACGTCGGCGATAGAACAGAGAGTATTCCAGACCGACTGGATACGAGTGCGGGTTGACAATGCGCTTCTGGCTCTCATCGAGCAAAGCAAGCTGCTCCCGACAACGATCTCGCGCAACCAAAGCGTCACGCGCCTCAGCATCGAGCACAACCTTGCCCGCACGGGCAAGCGGCTCAAGGAGCGTTTCGTAACGAAGACCGGAAAGATCTTTTTGGCGCAACTCATTTGCAGGATCAACGATGCGTTCGCTCGAAACAGGATACAGAACATCAAAAACCATGTCTCCCGCAATAGTTCCCGATTCGTGGAAATAGCGACGAACATCAAGGATTCCGGGAACTGTCTGCTTGGAACTTTGCCCAGTAACCTTAACGCAGGGCCTCCATTCTCCGCCCTTCATGCGCTTTGCGGCCAACTTATACACGCCGCCAAGCGCTGGCTGATCATAAGCGGTAACCAGTTTGGTGCCCACGCCCCAGGAAGCAACCTTGGCGCCCGAATCGCGGATGGATTTGATGGCGAATTCATCCAAATCATTCGAAAGAACCACGCCGGTATCGGTAAGCCCAGCCTCATCGAGCATGGCGCGAGCCTGCTTGGCATTCCATGCCAAATCGCCCGAGTCGATGCGGATGCCCGCCAGGTGCTCGCCACGCGCCTTCATTTCAAGGCCTACGGTAATGGCATTTTTCATGCCTTGGGTTACATCGTAGGTGTCTACAAGCAATACGCAGTTCGTGGGAAATTCTTTGGCATATGCACGAAATGCCTCGAGCTCGTCGTCGAACGCCATAACCCACGCATGCGCATGGGTGCCGGAAACCGGCAAACCATACTCACGACCGGCAAGCACGTTGGAAGTAGAAGCGCAGCCGCCCACAATGCATGCACGGGAAGCGCGCATGCCGCCCGATTCGCCCTGGGCTCGACGTAAACCGAATTCTGCCACAGGGGTTTCAGCGGCGAGGCAAACGCGCGCTGCCTTAGTCGCAGCAAGCGTTTCAAAATTCACGCAGTTCAGAAGCTGCGTTTCGAGAAGTTGGCACTGAACAATGGGGCCAGTTACGCGAACGATAGGATCATTCGGGAACACCACCGTGCCTTCACGTACGGCATCGATCTCGACAGTCAGCTCAAGCGTGCGCAGATACTCAAGAAAATCAGGATTGAATAGCTTACCGCCACCTGGTGCGTCGATAGAAGCAAGATACTCTACGCTTTCATCGGAAAACGAGAAGTTTTCCACCACTTCGGCGATGTGATCCATGCCGCTGGCGATAGCGTATCCGCCCTTAAACGGCGGTTCACGGAAGAAGATATGGAAGCAGATCGGAAGAGCGTCGTGTAG
>UQVJ01000103.1 GCA_900544455.1 uncultured Eggerthella sp.
CATATGCTCAAGCTTCATAAGCGCCATACGCAAATAAGCCGGATCGATTCCCTTAACCGTAACAGGGCCACCGAGCAGGGCACCCGCCGTAAGGAACGTGCCTGCTTCGATGCGGTCGCCCACCGTAGTGTGCTCGCATGGATGCATTTCGGAGAGAGCGACACCCTTTACCGTAATGGTTGGCGTACCCGCGCCCTCCACATGAGCGCCCATGGCATTCAGCATATTAGCTAGATCGACGATTTCTGGCTCACGCGCGGCATTGTCGATAACCGAAGTGCCCGGAGCAACAACAGAGGCCATAAGCATATTTTCGGTTGCACCAACACTCGGAAACTCGAGCAGCACATCAGCCGAATGTAGGCCATTTGGAGTGGAAGCATAAAGATAGCCGTGGCTGTTTTCGAATTCTACGCCCATAGCTTCGAGCACCTTAAGGTGCATGTCGATTTTACGGGCACCGATTTTACAACCACCAGGCATCGCAACGCGTGCGCAACCAAAGCGACCCACAAGCGGGCCCAACACAGAAATGCTAGCGCGCATCTTCGAAACAAGCTCATAGGGAGTGTCGTGGCCTTCGGCATGTTCGGTATCGATGATAAGCGAGTGGCCATCCCATTCAACCGTTGCGCCCAGGCTACGAATCACGTCGTTCATGATCTCGATATCGGAGATATGGGGAATATTGTGGAGCGTGCTCTTGCCTTGGCCCAGCATTGTTGCCGCAATAAGCTTCAACGCAGAATTCTTAGCGCCGCTGATCTGTACCGTACCTGAAACGTTTTCGGTTTCACGCGCAATAATTACTTCTTCGGACATATCTCATGCACCCAATCTACTTGATGCGGATTCTTCATACCCATGCCAAATCGAAACAAGGCATGCCTACTCTATTTATAGCCCTATTATGCAGACAAGCCCTTCCAGAGAAGGGTTTTACCCCAAATCTCTGGAAGGGCTTGCAAAAAAAGCGTTGTTAAATTCGCTTACTCGCCCAGCATGAAGCGGGTGAAGGAAACGATCTCGATGGTGGTGCCAAGAGCCTTGGCAACCTCAGCCGTGTAATCGTTTACAGACTGATCGGGGTTCTTAACGAAAGCCTGCTCGGTGAGGCAGTTCTCCTTGTAGAACTTCTCCATACGACCAGTAGCGATCTTTTCCTGGATGTTCTCGGGCTTGCCGGATTCAGCAGCCTGTGCCTTGTAGATGCTCATCTCGTGCTCTACAACTGCGGGATCTACCGATTCGCGAGTTGCGGAAACGGGGCTTGCAGCAGCAACCTGCATAGCAACGTCACGACCATACTTCTTGAAATCGTCGTTGGTTGCGAAAGAAGCGTCGCCCAGCTTGAACTCGACCAGAACGCCGATCTTGCCGCCGCCATGAATGTAGGAAGCAACAGCGCCTTCGGGCTGCTCAGCGAAAGCGAAGCGGGAAAGCTGGATGTTCTCGCCCAAAGTGTGGATGGCGTCGGTTACGACAGCCTCTACGGTTTCGCCTTCGATCTCGGAAGTCTTAAGAGCCTCGAGGTCGGCGGGCTTGTTGGCGAGAACAGCCTTAGCGATCTTCTCTGCGTATGCACGGAACTTTTCGTTCATGCCCACGAAGTCGGTTTCGCAGTTGAGCTCTACGAGAGCACCATCATGGCCGCACTCGGAAACGAGAGCCAGAACGGTACCTTCGTCGGTTGCACGGCCAGCCTTCTTGGCAACAGCAGCAAGACCACGGGTGCGGAGCACGTCTACGGCCTTTTCAAGTTCGCCTTCAGCCTCAACCAGAGCCTTCTTGCATTCCATCATGCCAGCGCCGGTCATCTCGCGGAGTTCCTTAACGAGTGCTGCGGTGATTTCTGCCATGGTAATTCCTTTCAGATAGAACCCTCGCCCACTAGACGGGCGAGGGAGAAATTGCAATGGATTCGTTTAGTGCCTATTCAGCAGGGGTTGCCTCTGCAGCAGCTTCAGCTGCGGGCTCTGCGGTCATGTCCTCAACGGTGACAGGAGCGCCAGTGCCAGCGATAACAGCATCAGCAACGAACTCTGCGAGCAGACGAACGGAGCGGATTGCGTCGTCGTTTGCGGGGATACCGAAATCAACGTCGTCGGGATCGCAGTTGGTGTCGAGCGTGCCCACAACGGGGATGTTGAGACGGTGGGACTCGTGGATAGCGATCTGCTCACGGTTGGTGTCGATGATGAAGATCATGTCGGGGGTCTTCTTCATGTTGCGGATACCGTTGAGGTTGGTCTGCAGCTTAGCGAGTTCCTTCTTCAGCAGGATCTGCTCTTTCTTGGGCAGAAGCTCCATGCGGCCGTCGGCTTCCATAGCCTCGAGCTCTTCCATGCGCTGAACGCGAGAGCGGATAGTGGTGAAGTTGGTGAGCATACCGCCGAGCCAACGAGCGTTTACGTAAGGCATGCCGCAGCGGTTGGCAGCTTCAGCAACAGATTCCTGAGCCTGCTTCTTGGTGCCTACGAACAGAACCGTGCCGCCCTTTTCAGCGCAACGGGAAACTGCGGTGTAAGCAGCGTCGAGACCGTACATGGTCTCCTTGAGGTCGATGATGTAGATGTCGCCACGGTTGCCGAAGATGAAGGGCTTCATCTTGGGGTTCCAGCGACGGGTCTGATGACCGAAGTGGGTGCCTGCGTCGAGCAGGGTCTGTACAGTGATCTTGGACATTCTTTCTCCATTCGTTGTGCCTCTGCGCGAGATCATTCCTTTGTTCGCAACCGCCGTGGCGGCCACTGGCGAACGCAAGTCCTTCGCGCATGTGTATTAAAACAGCCTTTGCAGTATATCAGCCTTACCGATACATGCAACAAAATGGAGAAAGAAGACACATCCTCGATCGGGCACTTGCAATTTGCGGTTGAAGCCAAACCATCTTGCCGACCACTGGTTCCACTTACGTACTTGCCGATGCTCAATCAAAACATCCTAACCAAGATCTATTATTACAGCTGATGCAGCAGCAGAGGAGCATCTCCCGAAAAACATCTGCCCGCTCATTAAAGGCACCTACGGGTTTGCCGTAAGCGAGCACTGCCCCTTCACATACTTTGCCGATCTGATCATCGGCGAAACCACATGCGACGGCAAAAAGAAGATGTACGAACTCCTCAATGACATCAAGGACGTCCATGTCATGAACCTTCCGCATGCCCGCAATGCCGAATGGGCCCCTCGTGTATGGCGCGAGGAATGCGTTGCGCTTAAGGAAGAGCTCGAACGACGTTACGATATCGAGATCACCGACGAAATGCTGCGCGACGCCGCCCGCGTCCGCAATCGCCTTCGCAAGGGCATCTGCGAAATGTACGAGCTGCAAACGAATGAGCCCCCTGCCATGTGGGGCGTTGAGATGATGACCACGCTTGCGCAAAATACCTTCAACTTCGACGTAAACGCTTTTGTCGATAATGTCGAAAAGCTCGTCGAAGAGCGCAAAAGCGCTTACGAGGCCGGCGAGCGCCCCGTGCCCGCAACGACAAAACGCATCCTGCTTACCGGCTGCCCCTCTAACGGCGTTATTCAGAAAGTCGGCATGAGCGTCGAAAAGAACGGCGGCGTTATCGTTGCCCTGGACGACTGCGGCGGCGAACGCACGCAGAAGGCAATGGTCGATCCTGAAGCCGAAGACATCATGGGCGCACTTGCGCAGCGCTACCTCGACATCAACTGCTCGGTTATGACGCCAAATTCCGGTCGCATGGACAACACCGCTGAGATGTGCCGCAAATACAAGGTAGATGGTGTCATCGATGTGGTGCTCACCGCCTGTCACACCTTCAATGTGGAAAGCGAGCTCATGCGTCGCAAGATGGACGAGATGGGCATGCCTTACATGAAGATCGAAACCGACTACGCCCCCAACGACCAAGGCCAGATCGATACCCGCATCGCCGCATTCATCGAAATGCTGTAAGGCATCCGAATCAGCTTCTCGCATTCGCGAAGTACGCTTTAAGCACCGAATTTCCCGTCCAAGTAAAAAAAATGCCGAGCCGCTTTCGCGGACTCGGCATTTTTTTGATAGCGAATTTGCTACGCGACGTTATTTGCCTGCCAAAACATCGAGATCGATAGGACCGGAAACGGAGCCATCAGCCTCTGCAGCCTTAATCTGCTCGTCGGTATAGCCCAGATCACGCATGATTTCCTCGGTTGCGCTACCCAGCTTATCGGAAGGCGTGTAATTGGGAGCTTCCTCAGACTCGAACTGAATGGGAGGAGTGGGGACCCAGCGTTCTGCCTCGGGATACTTGATCTTTACCAGGTAATCGTTCACCAGAGCGTTCTGATCCTCATAAACATCAAGCGGGGTCTGGCACAGCTCGCAAGGAATACCCGCATCCTTGAAAATCTTCAAAGCTTCAGCGGCGGTCATCTTTGCCAGAGCTTCGTCCAAAATACCAACCACTTCGGCATTCAGGCCATCGGCATTCATCTTGTTGCAGTTGTTCAGGCGCTCAGAGCCGATGAGGTCTTCGCGACCGATAAGGCCCATGATCTTGTCGTAATCGCGATCGTATTCAGGATCGCACATAGCGATGGATTTACCGTCGCCTGCGGTGTAAACATTGTTGAAGGGGCAGATAACCTCAAGACGGCTCTTGGGGTACGGATTGCCATACTGGGCAGAGATCATGCCCGTCATCAAAGCGTAGATAGCGGCATGCTGCAATGCGCACGTTACGTACTCGCCTTCGCCAGTCTGATTACGACCGATGATCGCAGCGCAAACGCCAGCAGCAAGGAACATGGAAGCCTGGAGATCGCCATAACCATTGGTGGGGATCATCGGAGAATCGCCGCGGTTTACCGTGGTGCCAAATACGCCGCCACGAGCCATGTAGCAAGTTACGTCAAAACCAGGATCGTCCTTTTCGGGACCCTTCTTGCCGTAGCCCAAACCATGAGCCATGATGAGCTTCGGATATTTAGCATGCAGGGTTTCCCAGTCGAGACCCATCTTCTTCAGGGATTTCGTGCGGGTGTTGGTCAGGAACACATCAGCATCGGCCAGGAGCTTGTCCATAACCTCAGCGCCGGTTTCGCTCTTCAGATTCAGAGAAATGAAGCGCTTGTTCAGATTGCACATATCGAAAGCGAGGTTTTCCTCGTCCGACATGGGCATGTTGAATACCGCGGCTTGGGTTACGCGCAGCGGATCGCCCTTTGCTGCCTCAACCTTAATAACGTCGGCGCCCCATTCGCCCAAAACGCGACCAGTCGCAGGCGTTGCCATGTACGTAGTAAGATCGACGACCTTGATTCCCTTTAGTGGTTTCATTGGATCTCCTTTCCCCCTCCCCGGGCGGCTTTTTCACGCGAGCATTACGCGCATAGCGCCCCTGGTGCGCATACAGCACCCGGAGAATCACAAACCAATGAACCCATTATAGGTTAGCAACGGCAAAGCCGCGGATTGAAGTCATTGCATTCAGCAATAATTCCAGTTGAAACTTATAAAAAACCAATCAGCACGCAACAGATGCACCGAAGCCGTTGAGCTAATAATCAATAAGACCAGATGCAAAGAAGGCGAGTTCAACCGCCTAAGCAGCGGTTGAACTCGCCTTGATGAACATAAAT
>UQVJ01000104.1 GCA_900544455.1 uncultured Eggerthella sp.
GAGTTCAGACGTGTGCTCTTCCGATCTAGACCACTGTGCTCGGATTCACCGAAACGGTTAGCAATAAGCGAAACGCCCGAAAGCGCCTCTGAATCATTTTCGTGCCCAATGCGAACAACCGGTTCTTCGGAAGCAGCAGCATCATTGAACACACGAAGAAGCATCGTATCACCTTCGAGCTCTTCAAGAACAGGCATAAGACAGGAAGAATCGCTGAATTCAGGCTTGCCCAAAAGATGAGAAATGCCCAATGGGTGAGCTTTTATGGCATTCTGGTCTTTAAGACAAGCAAATATTTCAGCCATTACGATCCTGACCAAATCATCCTTAATCCCGCTAGCACCAAGAGGCAATTCGCAGGATGTTGAAGAAAGGGAGGTGCCGACCAAAACGCTGTTCAGCGTCTCTTGCGTTTTGCGAATATCTTCTTCTAAGTAGCTGCCAGGCAGGTCCATCTGTCTATCGAAAACCTGACCATCCTCGGTAACGATAACTATCAATAGACGTTGGGATGCCAGCAACACCAGATTAACCAAGCGAATGTTCACAGAAAGAATCCGCGGAGGCACAAGAAGAGCCATACAATCGGTAAAGCGAGCAAGCGCTTGTGAAGTTCGATCCATCAAATCGTCTAAATCACTCGCGCTTTCGCGCACCTCGCGAGCGAGAGTGTCTTCCACGTCATCGGAATCGCCCTCAGAAAGAAGCTCATCGACAAAAGCTCGATACCCAAAATCAGTGGGAATACGCCCCGCAGAAGTGTGCGGCTGAGCCAAATAACCCATTTCCTCAAGCAGCGAGAGTTCATTGCGCACTGTCGCAGAGCTAATTCCCAAGTTATAGCGCTCAACCAATGTACGCGACCCGACAGGAAGCGCACGAGCAATGTACTCTTCGATGAGCGCCCGAAGCACAATCTGGCGCCTATCTGATAGCATCGCTTGCCTCCTTAGCAATGATTGTCCTCACCGACGTGAAAAGCATTTTAGCAGCGAAGCCACTAGAGTGCTAACAACAACCCAAAGATACGCCATTCCCACACGCTAAGCATGAGAAAGCGACCTGCGTATCCCAACCGTTACGGAGCAAGGTCAAATAGCCTTCCGTATAAGCGGTTGCCAAACAGCCACCCTTTTTCGGTTGGAATCCATCGCGAACCGCAATGCGAAACCAAACCATCGGATTCAAGTTCGCGAAAAGCAAGGGGCGCATCGGGAAGAAGAAGCGTGGCATCTTCAAGCATCGAGTCGGAAATACCCCGGCTCATACGCATACCCAACATCAAATCTTCAGCTGCCATTTCAAAAGGGTCAAGAGACTCCACCACCAAGCCATCCTTAACCCGTTCTCGTTCAAGAACATTTTGGCGCATCGAAACTGCGCCCTCCCCAAGTCCGAGATATGGTTTCCCGGTCCAGTAAGCAGTATTGTGACGAGACTCAAAACCATCAAATGCATAGCTGGCAACCTCATACCTGTGCATGCCAGCATCACCCAATACCTCAGAGGCAACCTGCATAAGATCAGCCCCCAGATCCTCATCGACCAGAACAGTCCCTTGCTCGACGCGCTGGTAGAGCGGAGTTCCCTCCTCAATCATAAGGGGATATACGCTCACGTGCTTAACGCCGAGTTCAAGAGCTGATTGCAAATCCCTTCGGAATCCTTCTTCTGTCTGACCAGGCAAGCCGCACATGAGGTCGATGCTAACATTATCGAACCTGATTTGAGCAAGCTCTACAGCCCGCTTCGCCTGATCGGATGAATGGATACGGCCCAAAAACGAAAGGAGACCGTCATCGAAACTCTGAACGCCTATGGATATGCGAGTTGCACCCAAGGCAAACATATCCTTCACCATCGATTCATTGAGACTGTCGGGGTTGGCCTCGATCGTGCATTCGACCTCAGGTGTGAGATGCATAGACAGCGATAGCGTGTACAGTAACGCAGAAAGACGTTTATTCCCTAAATAAGTTGGCGTCCCACCGCCAAAATACACTGTCTCGATAGCCCCAAGCTGCTCAAAGCGCGATGCGCTACGTATGGCAGCAATCATCCCTTCAACGTAGTTGTCAAGCTGAGGACTATCAGAAGCAACGGCGCACGTCGAGAAATCGCAGTAAGCACATCTGCGTTTGCAAAAAGGAACATGCACATAGAGAGCTCGGTACGGATCCCAATCCATTGCCGCTACCCATCTATTTCTGTATGGCGACGAGCCTCTTCGAAAATAAACGCAAAGTCTTCGTATGTCACTGCGTCGTTGATCTGCCTGCGAACTGCAGCAGCGTCTTTCATCCCCGCCACATACCACATGGCATGCTTGCGCATGCGCACAATATTCTTGCCAGAGCGTTCAGACAACAGCTTTGCATGGCGGGTTGCAAGGGCCATTTTTTCAGCAGGCGTAGGTCCAGCATAGCCAGAGCCGCCAGCCAGCTTCGAGGCAATATCACGAAAAACCCAGGGGTTTCCCTGGGCGCCCCGCCCTACCATAACAGCGTCACAGCCGGTCATTTCAAAAAGAGCTATAGCGGTATCGCCATCTACTACATCCCCATTTCCGACAACGGGAATAGATACCAACTGCTTAACACGGGCGATAACGTCCCAATCTGCTCTGCCACGATAGAACTGCTGGGCATAGCGACCATGCACTGCGATAGCAGCTGCACCCGATTCTTCTGCCATTCGCGCAAATTCAACAGCGGTTTCATTGCCCTCCTCGTATCCACGACGGAACTTAACAGTAAGAGGACAACTGATAGCATTTGAAACAGAAGTGATAATGCGCGAAGCAAGCAAGGGATCGCGCATCAAGGCGGACCCATCACCTTTACCGGCAATTTTTCGAGCAGGACAACCCATATTAATGTCAATGGCAAACAAACGGCTTCCGAGGGAATCCTGCACCCATTTCGCTTGCTCGGCCATTGTCTCCGGCTCATGTCCGAAAAGCTGAACCGAAACCTTATCTTCGTTTGGAGCCAGATCGAGCAGATGAGCTGTCTTTTCATTGGCGTAGCTCAACGCTTTAGCTGAGACCATTTCTGTGTAGGTAAGCTGAGCGCCTTGTTCAATACACAGCTGACGAAACACCTCATCGCCAACACCAGCCATAGGCGCAAGAATCACCCTGCGATCGGTAAATAAGTTTCCTGACATACCAGCCCTTACGCAGAAGCAATCGACACAAATTGGATGAAGGCAAACGCCAAAATTGCGATGAATACGAGAACGATAAGCAAACAGCCGCAACCAAGCGCAGCTTTAGTGCCGCCAGACATACGCGCTTGCTCGCGATCGCGAGCCGCTTTTTTCTCGTCGAATGGATCATTCAGCCAATCATATTCTTCTTCCTTGCGACCAAAAGCCACGACATCACCCCTATTCATCAACCTTGAGGATGGCCATGAACGCTTCTTGGGGAACCTCGACGTTGCCGATGTTCTTCATGCGCTTCTTGCCCTTCTTCTGTTTTTCGAGCAACTTGCGCTTACGGGAAATGTCGCCACCGTAGCACTTAGCCAAAACATCCTTACGCATTGCGCGAACGGTTTGACGAGAAAGAACACGAGACCCCACAGCTGCCTGAATAGGCACCTCAAACATTTGGCGCGGAATAATTTCCTTGAGCTTTTCCGTAAGAATGCGACCACGATCGTAAGCCTTGTCGGCATGGACGATAAATGAAAGAGCGTCGATGGGCTTCCCGGAAAGAAGGATATCGAGCTTGACCAATTTAGAGGGCTTATAAGTGTCGAAATCGTAATCGAGGGAGGCATAGCCTTTGGTACGACTCTTAAGCTGGTCGAAATAGTCCATGATGAGCTCAGACAGGGGCATTTCCCATAACATCTCAACCGTATTGGTGTTCAAATAATTCATAGTTTTAAACTCGCCACGGCGAGCAACGGTAAGCTCCATTACCGCACCAACATAATCAGGCGGAATAAGGATCTTCGACTTCAAATAAGGCTCTTCGATATGGTCAATCTCACTTGCATCTGGCATATCCTGAGGTGAATGCAGCGAAAGCATCTCGCCATCCGTTTTGAAAACATGGTACTCAACCGAGGGTGCCGTAGCCAAAAGATCGAGCCCAAATTCACGCTCCAAGCGCTCCTTCACAACCTCCATATGGAGCAATCCCAAAAAACCTACACGAAAGCCAAAACCGAGTGCATGGCTGTTTTCAGCTTCATACACGAGAGCGGGGTCATTCAAGGAGAGCTTTGCCAGCGCATCCTTCAGCTCTTCGTACTGGTCGGCCTCTATAGGGAACAGGCCGGTATAAACCATAGGCTTAACATCGCGATAACCAGGAAGGGGCTCCTCGCAACCACCATTAACCAACGTGACCGTGTCGCCAACCTTCACCTTAGACGGATCCTTCAAACCCGTCACCAAATAGCCAACTTCGCCCACGCCAAGTTCATCACATGGGATTTCGGTAGGACGACGAACACCAACCTCTTCTACCAAGGCATGTGTCTCGGTAGCCATCATGCGAATGTTCTGCCCCTTTTTCATGGAGCCATCGATGATGCGAACCAAAGCCACGACACCACGATATGCATCGAAATACGAGTCGAAGATCAAAGCGGAAAGAGGCGCATCAGGATCACCTACGGGATGCGGAACGTTATACACGATCGACTCAAGCAAATCGTGTACGCCTACTCCCGTTTTTCCGCTGGCCAACACTGCATCGTCTGCAGGGATAGCAAGGCCATCTTCGATTTCCGCACGAACACGCTCAGGTTCTGCGGCGGGAAGATCAATCTTGTTGATAAGAGGAACAATTTCCAAGTTCGCATTCATGGCCATCATGGCATTTGCGACTGTTTGAGCCTCGATACCCTGGGTAGCATCCACGACAAGTACCGCGCCCTCGCAAGCAGCGAGGGAACGAGAGACTTCATACGTGAAGTCAACATGACCTGGGGTGTCGATAAGATTGAAATGATAGAGCTGCCCATCATCAGCTCGATAATCGACACGAACCGCCTGGCTTTTGATGGTAATACCGCGTTCGCGCTCGATGTCCATCGAATCGAGCACCTGTTCCTTCATGTCGCGCTTTGAAACCGTCTCGGTCATTTCGAGAATGCGGTCAGAAAGCGTAGATTTGCCATGATCAATATGGGCAATAATGGAAAAATTTCGAATAAAGCGCGGATCGAGTGCCATAGTTTCCTAACAAACGTGCGCATAAAGCGCCTGTAAACACGTAAAATAGCAAGTGCCGTGAATGTCGGCATTGCAATGATTCTACCCTACCTGTTGCATTGCGGGGCTTTCTTCGCAATAATAAAGCAACTGTTATCTGGGCATGATTTATAACTTGTGGTAAGATCCTAGAGTTTTCGTCTACAGAAAAATATTTATACGGAGGATAAAACGTGGCGAACATTAAAAGTCAGAAAAAGCGAATCATCACCAACGAAAAGGCACGTATGCGTAATCGCGCCGTTCGTTCTGAGCTTAAGACCGCCATCCGCGTTGTCCGTGAGGCCGTAGAGGCCAAGGACGGTGCTACGGCTTATGCGGCAGCTCTTAAGGCTTGCC
>UQVJ01000105.1 GCA_900544455.1 uncultured Eggerthella sp.
GTAGAGGTGCCACTTGGTGCCCTTGGGCTCCAGAATGTTGAAGCTCAGCGCCGCCGACTTCTGGCTGGCCCGGCCCACAGAGAACTCCATGACCATAATGGGCAGACCCAGGATCAGCAGGAACACCAGATAGACCAGCACAAATGCCGCTCCGCCGTATTTGCCGGTGATGTAGGGAAAGCGCCATACGTTGCCGATGCCGATGGCGCAACCAGCGGCGATGAGGATGAAGCCGATGCGCGATGCGAAGTGCTCACGCGAGCTTGCGGCATTTGCCGCAGTATCAAATGCTTTGTTAGTCATAGGTGATAGTCCTGTAATCAGATTAATGCTAAACGTCCAAAATTCTATCATGCATAACACGTTCAGGAAGTGAGCGCTCAGCGGGGAGAGTTGAGAAGGTCGCGTTGGGTCCTTGGAGGGCGGATTGAAGCGTGGGTAGTTCTAGGCGTGTTGCCTTGATGACGATATCCCTTTCGTGGCGAGGTGATATGCGTTTTATAAAGTGTGAGTCGATTCAGCCAAGGTGCTGGTTTGGTTCTTTGCCGATAATCCCGTGTGCAGCAAAAAGCCCCTGGATTGCTCCAGGGGCTATAAAGCATGAAAACAGCCTCTTGAGTTTTCGCTATTTTGCCAGGCCAACTTCCTTGAAGTAAGACTCAACATCGTCTTGCCAGGTGGGAAGTTCGGCTCCGAACATTTCCAGCATCAGGCTTTCGAGTTCGACCTGCTCTGCGGTGACCAGATCCGATTCGGGCACCAAAATAGTATTGGCATCGTAGCCGCAGGTGTTGAGAACGTGGGAGAGGAACTCATAGCGGCTTGCCATGCCGCGGCTGGTAACGTGAAGCACGCCGGTTGCCTTGCGGTTGATGGCTTTGATCAGGAAGTCAACGTAGGTGGAAATCGAGGTTGGCGAAGCAAGCTGGTCGGTGCGTGCAACAAGGGTTTTGCCGGCGGCTGCAGCGTCAAGTGCGTCTTTTACCTGTCCGCCGTCGATGCTGTATACCCAGGAAGAGCGGATGATGAGGTGGTTGGGCGTGGTGTCGCGCACCATTACCTCGCCTGCGCGCTTCGACTTTCCATAAGGGGTTTCGGGGTGGGGCGTGTCGAATTCATTGGCGGGTTCCGCCATGCGTACGGGGAACACGTCGTCTGTTGAGATCTGTACCATAAGGGCACCAACATTATTTGCGGCAAGTGCAACATTGCGAGCGCCAAGAGCGTTAACTTCGTAGGCATGGATGCGGTTGGACAGGCCGGTTACCGCGCGCGAAATACCTGCGCAGTTGATAACCACATCGGGACGCAGGTCCTGGGCGAAGGCTTCGATGCGCTCGGGGTCGGTGACCATCAGTTCCTTGTCGGTGCCAACAACGGTGCAATTGTACGTGGCCTTTAAGCGCTTGACGATTTCGCGACCCAGAAAGCCTTTGCAGCCAGTGACCCAAATGGTTTCTTTGTAATCCATATCGTTCCTATCGTAGAAGTGCGTTGTGAGTAGGGCAGTGGCTGGCGCATAAGCGCCAGCCCTGTGATTTTAACGCCAAATCGTCGGTTGATGTGGCGTAACGATAAAGCTTAGGCAGTTGCTTTCGTTCCTTTGTTCTTCTTGCCGTGAGCAAGCTTCTGGTAAGCGAATACGCCGAATACAAACAGGAAGCCGATAGCGTTGATACCGAGTGAGGCTATGCCGTCTGCTTCGGACATGGGAATCATGATGGCAACGCCGGCGACAATAGCGAGTACTCGCAGTACGGGATTGATCTTGCCGAACAGGTAACCCTGAAAACCGGCGGCAACGCCGAACAGGCCGAACAAAGCCATAGCCGTGTTGAGGACGACCATGTAGGGCTCAACGGGGACTTGCATGATAAGGGCAGGGCAGAAGGCGAACACGAATGGAACAATGTACGCCGCGATGCCCAAGCGCGATGCGGTTACAGCGGTCTTCATCGGCTTCGACTTTGCAATAGCACTGCCTGCGTAGGCTGCTAGGGCGACAGGAGGCGTAATGTCTGCCAGGATGCCGAAGTAGAACACGAAGAAGTGAGCGCATACCAGCGGCACACCCAATTGAATCAGGATGGGAGCGCAGGTGGCAGCCATGATGCAATAGTTCGCCGTGGTGGGAACACCCATGCCCAGAACGATGCAGCAGAGCATGGTGAGAACCAGGCCGATGATAAGGAAGTCGCCAGCAGCAAGAACGATTGCGTTAATGAGCATGGAGGCCAGGCCGGTAACGGTGATGCAGCCAGCAATCATGCCAGCAAGGGCGCATGCTACGGCAACGGCAATGGAGTTGCGGGCGCCTGCAGCGAAAGCATCGGCTGCGGTCCACAGAGCTGTTTTGCAGGTTTCGAGCAAGACGCTACCGAAGGTGTCTTCTTCGGTGCGCTCTTCCCAGTTGGTGAGCAGGAAGTGGATGAAACCGATAACAAATGCCACGAAGATTGAGATGGCGGCAGATACAGCCATGGTATAGATGCCGGCCGATACGATCCAAACAAGAACGACAAGAGGAATGATGAGATAGCAGTTCTTCAGCAGGTAGATCCAGGTGGGAAGCTCGTTGAAGGGGATGCCCTTCAGACCACGTGCCTTTGCTTCCAAATGTACGGTGCAGAAGATGCCGCCGAAGTACAGAAGCGCGGGAATAATAGCGATGGTGGCAACCTGAATGTAGGGGATACCCATGTATTCAGCCATAAGGAAGGCGGCAGCGCCCATGATAGGAGGCATGATCTGGCCACCCGTGGAGGATGCCGCCTCAACAGCGCCTGCGAATTCGGGACGATAGCCAGTCTTCTTCATCATGGGAATGGTCACCGAACCAGTGGTAACGGTATTGCCAACCGAAGAACCGGAAACCATGCCGCACAGTGCAGAGGAGATTACGGCAACCTTTGCCGGGCCGCCGGACGACCAGCCAGCCAGGCGGTTTGCGAAGCTGATGAAGAAGTTCGCGATGCCGGTGCGCTCAAGGAAAGCGCCGAAGATGATGAATAACACAATGTAGGTGTAGCACACGTTGGTAGGGGTGCCGATAACGCCGCTGGTGGTGTAGAACAGCTTCTGCACGATGTTGCTCAATGCGCGATACGCGTCTGCACCATGGCTGAACTGCCAGTAGAAGGCGTAGATCAGCAAGCAGCCCACCACCACGATGATCGGGATGCCAACGCAGCGGCGGCAAAGCTCGATAAGCACAGCAATGCCGCAGATGCCCAGAACCACCTCGAGGGTGCCAATACGGGTGCCCATCATCATGATATCGACGGCGTTAACTGAGAAGTACACGAACGACCCAGCGCCTACCACCATGAGGACGATGTCGTACCATGGGATGTGGTTGGGGGAGTGGCCCGTTTTCTTAACCGGATACATCAGATAGCCGATGATGATGACGAATGCTAAGAAGCGTGCTAAGCGAGTTTCGGCCTGTTCGACGCTGAACAACGTCATGAGTAGGCAGTATACCGAAAACAGAACCATCACCGAAGCGATGACGGCTTTCGGAACGCCCTGCCAGATGCGCGTGTTCGACTCGCGGTCGTACTTGCGCATGACCTCGTCGACGTTGACGTCCTCGTTGGAAGGTACAACGGTTTCATCTTTTTTGACGTCGCTTTTCTTCCTGATGTTCATCTTGTCTGTTCCAAATATGCTCATAGCTCTCCTTAAGGGGGACGATTTGCACATGCTTTGGGTGCGAGGTGCGTTTTTGCAACGATATGCGGCAAAAACGCACCTCGCGCACAAAGCTCTGAGCGCTAAAGCAGGGTCGCAACGATATTCGCTGCGACCCTGGCTGTGCGCTCTGCCGTTAAAGCGTACGGCTTGCCTATTAGGCGATTAAGCGGTGGGAACCTCTACGTTCTGCTCCTTGAAGTACTTGGCAGCACCTGCGTGATAAGGAACAGAGGTGATGGAAGTAGCGGTTTCAAGGTCGAGTTCCTTGTACTTAGCGTGTGCGTCAGCGTTGTTCTGAGCGCCGTCGAACAGGGACTTGGTGAAGTTGTAGACGTCGTCTTCGCTTACGGAGTTGTTAGCAAGAACAACAGAGAGAACGGAAACGGTGGTGGTGTCAGCGTCCATGCCGCTGTAGGTTCCAGCGGGGATGGTTGCAGCTGCATAGTAGGGAGAGGTTTCCTGAAGCTTGGCGATGTGCTTAGCGTCCATGGATACCAGGTATGCCTGCTTGGAGGTGGAAAGGTCGGTGATAGCGGTGGTGGGAGCGCCAGCAACGATGAATGCTGCGTCAACCTTGCCGTTCTTCAGGGAGTCGGCGGAGTCAGCGAAGTTCTGATATACAGCGGAAATGTCCTTTTCAACATCGATGCCATAAGCGCCAAGGATGTCTACTGCGTTGAAGTAAACGCCGGAATTTGCAGCGCCAACGGAAACGGTCTTGCCCTTCAGGTCGGCAACGGACTTGATGTCAGCGTTGCAGGTAACGATCTGAACCTGCTCGGGGTACAGAGCTGCAACAACGGAGAAGTCCTTGTAAGCTGCACCGTCGAAGAGGTTGGTGCCGTTGTAGGCATAGGTTGCAACGTCGGTCTGGCAGAATGCGAGTTCTGCTTCGTTGCTTTCAAGGGACTGGATGTTTGCCTTGGAGCCTTCGCTGGAAAGAGCGTTTACCGTGATGCCAGCGTTGTTGGTTGCGTACTGGGCAAGAACGCTACCGTAAGCGTAATACGTGCCAGACTCGCCACCGGTTACGAAACGCAGCTCCTTGCTGCTCTTGCTGTCGCTCGACGAGCTGTTGCTTCCGCAGCCAACCAGTGCGAGTGCCATGCACGCGGCGCAAGCTGCAACGAAAATAGCCAGAAGCTTTTTCTTCATGTCCTTCTCTCTTTCTTTTACGTTTTGCTGAAAGTGAAAGTCGAACGCCTCGGTGTTGGGTTTGCCCGATCTTGCATAAGGTTGCGATCGCAAACCCAACATCGAGAGCGTTCGGGCTTTCGTTGTTTGACAATTTTACGTGAACTAACCGTTTATTTTTTGTAAAAGCATGATTAATTTTGTTATGCAACAAAATTCATTGGATAGCGGTATTCTGTTAACGATGAACGGCATGTTATGTTTTGCATGCTGGGGTACGCTCGGTGGGTTGGTTCGACAATCGTTGTTGCCGTGTTGGGTTTGGTCTCGAAGACGGCCCTTCATCCGGCTCCGCTAAGCGAAAGGGCGCGCGTTTTTTGTGTGCCTACCTATACTAATAGCTTCGTAATACGTAGTAAGGAAAGGCAGCTATGGCGCTCGAAGGCTGGGACTGGTTTATAAAGCTTGCGGAAAACGAGAATTTCACGAAGGCTGCCGATGAGCTTCAAATCTCGCAGCAGACGTTAAGTGCGCGTCTCGTTTCGCTTGAGCGCAATCTGGGGGCCAAGCTGGTGGTGCGTGGTACTCCTATTTCCCTTACCTCGGCAGGTAAAGTGTTCTTGCTGTATGCGCGTGAGCAGCGTCAGGCTCAGCAGGACATGATTCGCCAGATCGGTGAAGTGGCTGGTGGCGGTGCGGGT
>UQVJ01000106.1 GCA_900544455.1 uncultured Eggerthella sp.
CGGCATTGTTAAGCAGTGGCATTGGGACCAAGAACCAAGCTTGCCACGCGACGGAAGCGTGCAATTGCTGGATGTTCGCACGGTTGGCGAATACGAGCGCGGGCACATCGAAGGCTTCACGAACATCCCCGTTGACAACCTGCGCGACAACCTAGGCGAACTAGACCCTTCAAAGCCCGTCTACGTAATTTGCCAGAGCGGCGTACGCAGCTACATTGCGAGCCGGATCTTAACGCAGCGTGGTTTTGACTGCTTTAACTTTTCGGGCGGCTACCGTTTCTTCGCAGCCGTTACCAAAGAACGCCGCGCCAGCAACAACGTAATGCCCTGCGGCATGGAGCAATAAGGTTTCGGAGTTCAGGGAAACCGCCCATCTGCGTTATTCGGAGAGCTCGTTGGCAAGGGCGGCTATCTGGGCACGCGCAGCTTCATCGACAGAGCCACGCACGGTTACTACGGTTTCCGCAAACTCGATATCTGCCATCTGCTCCACCTGCGCACGCATGGCCTTAGCGGCTACTGGAGCCCAGGTGCCAGATTCGATGAAGGCCACCTTGCGGTTTTGATACGCGTGCTCGGCAAGCATATGGATGAACGTAGTCATAAACGGGAAGATATCTCCCGCATACGTGATGCTCGCAAGCACCAAACGATCGTAGCGAAATGCATCCTCCACTGCTTCGGCCATATCATCACGCGCCAGATCGAAAAGCGAAACGGTTTCGCCTTTTTCCCGAAGGACACCAGCCAGCTCTTCTGCAGCCTGCTTGGTGTGGCCGTATACGCTGGCATAGGCAATGGTTACGCCGCTGTTTTCGGGCTCGTAATGCGCCCACGTGGTGTACGTTTCCACGTAATACGCCAGGTTTCCAGAGAGGACAGGGCCGTGAAGCGGACAGATGCATTCAACATCAAGCGCAGCAACCTTCTGCAGAACAGCCTGTACGTTCTTGCCGAACTTGCCCACAATTCCGAAATAGTAGCGGCGTGCTTCGCAAGCCCAGCCTTCAGGATCTTCGATATCGTTTGCACCGAACTTGCCAAAGGCATCCGCGGAAAACAACACCTTGTCCTGCGAATCGTAGGAAAACATGACTTCGGGCCAATGCACGTTAGCTGCGCCGATAAAACGAAGGGTGCGCCCGCCAAGATCAAGCTCAAAGCCTTCCTTACACACAATCTGACGATCGGAGAAATCGGTGCCGAAATAGGCAGCCATCATCTTGAAGGCCATCTTCGAAGCCACAATCTGCGCCTGAGGGTATTGCTCCATAAACGCGGCAATGCCAGCGGAATGATCAGGCTCCATGTGATGGACAATCAGATAATCGGGCGTGCGCCCATCAAGAGCGGCTTCAACGTTACCAAGCCACTCGTTTACGAAATGGGCATCCACTGTGTCGGTTACCGCCGCCTTTTCGCCGATAACAACGTAGCTGTTGTACGCCATACCGTTTTCACGAACATCGTACTGCCCTTCGAACAGATCGATATCGTGGTCGTTCACGCCTACATACTTGATAGTTTCGGTTACCTGCATGGATAGCTCCCATCCCGTTGACAACACGCGGCACTTTGCGCCTAGGCCGCATGGAGCCAAGCGCAACCGTAATAGCAATAGCAGCTCAAAAGCTTGTTTAATTGTAGCGGCGAAAGCCAGCTTAACGCGATTGCAGATACGGCAAGAAAGCACACGGTTACTTTTACTGGCGAACAGCCCCCGAAGCATCTAACGCTTTCCGCAACTAAATTATCTGCCCCGACTAAATAGAAAAGGGAGCGGATTGAACCGCTCCCTACTTCTTAGAATTATTTCCTTTTTACGCTATGAGCCCCACGAGGGTGCTGCGCACGAGATAGCGCGTAGGCACCGCAGGCAACCAATGCCGCAATTACAACAACCGCAAGCCAGAAGAGCACGTTGCTGGAATCTCCGGTTTGAATGCCCTGAGAACCCTTGCCGTCAACGGAAGAATGGTCGGCGCCAGGGCCACCGCTGCTGTCTCCCCCGTTGCTCGGAACATCCGCGTCAGGGTCCAAGGGCGTGACAGGAGGATTCTGATTTGTTCCGCCATCGCCAGAAGGAACAAAAGTGTTCTTGATCACAAACCCGTTTTCGGCATCACCAGTAATCTCGGCAGAATAGCCGGGAACGCTTACCTCTTCAACTGAATAGTTCTGACCAACAGGAAGATCTGTAAAAGTGCCTTTCCAATCAGATTGAGCGGTAAGATCCATTGAATCAATTACGGTATCGCCATTCTTCAAGTTAACCGTAATCACTTCAGGCCTGGAAGACTCAGGGTTCGAGCCGTGGTCCCATGTTTTTTCAACAGGGATCTGGCACTTATCTTCCTTGCCGATAACCACACCGCCATTGGCGCCGATTCCGCCGCCTAGCTCAGCTTTGTTGTCGGTGATAATCAGCGAAGCAAGATTGCCACCAAGATCGAATGAGCCATCGGAAGTAACCGCTTTAACCGCCACATTAGGCTTTGCGTCTACAAAAGTGAGCGGATCACCATTGTTTCCGCCTTCAACAAAACGCGGGACATTGGAATTAATCGCTGCAAACATTCCAGCAGGCTCAAACAGCCCGCCATCCTCATACCAAAGAACCTTGCCACCACCAGGAGCACGATTTGCAAGAGTCAGGGTATACGGATCATCCTTAAAGCCGATGAACACAACGTCGTCGCCAACGCCATCCGCCTTGTTCTTCGCAATCAAACCGCCATCTTGAACGTAAGCCTTGCCATCTCCTGTAGGACAGAACCACAAGCCTCCGCCCTGCTTGCTTGCTGAGTTCTGAGTGATGGATGCGTTCTGAACATGAAGAGTGCTGTAGTAGTCGCGGTTGCCTTCGCTGTATACGCCACCACCCATGCTCCATGCGGTGTTGCCTTCGATAACACCAGCGCTCAAGGTAACGCCATTCGAGTACGAATACACACCACCGCCAGCATAGGCAGTGTTACCCGAGATGGTTCCGCCCGTCGAAGCAGATCGAGAATTCGCATCGTCTTCGGCCTTCATGGTAAACACGGTGCCCATTTCAGAGCCCGAACCTTGAACACCTGGATCAACCACGCAAACGCCGCCGCCCTTGCCGCCGCCCGAAGCGCTGTTACCGCTGATTTCGCCACCAGTCATCACGAATTCGGCATTGCCTTCTACATGAACGGGACCAGAAGGCGTTCGATTACCAAGCTTGCTGCTTGCGTTGCCCTCAATAGAGCCGCCCTTCATAAGGAAAGTGGCTCGCTTGCCTTCGCCAGCGTCGGGGCCGTAAACCATAACCGCACTGCCTTGGTAACCGCTGTTGTTGGCGATAGTGCCGCCTGTCATTTCCAGACTGGCATTGCCTATCAGCATTACGCCCGCAGAGGAACAGTAATTACCGTCACCCTGTGCGCCTGCGACACGATTGCCCTGAATAGATCCTGCCTGCATCAGAACCTTTGCGCCGTCGGCTGCGTGTACAACACCGCAATAGACTTCATCGATATTGCAGCTTTCGATAACACCACCATTCATGGTAAGCACCGCTTCAGAACCTGAAAGATTTACAACACCTGAATTGGTAGAGCGAACCGTGCCATCATACACCGTTGCATCGCCCGAAATAACAAGCGCACCCTTGCAGTCGATGATGGCGCCAGCATTGTAACAACCACGCAAAGACACATCCCCCGAAAGCTCAAGGGTGGCACCTTCGGCAACCGAAACCAAGCTTCCCGCAGTATTCTTCTTCGCCAAGATGGTATGGGGATCATCGCACGCGATAACGATGTTCTTACCCGCCGGGATGTTCAGGGTGGAACCCAGCTTCACATGCTTCTTAATGGCAATAGTAGTGGCAACGCCATCAGGCGCTTCGTTTACCACCTGCTGAAGCGTTTTAGCGCCAGCCTCTTCAGAAATGGTGTCGCCCACACTATCATCGATAGATTCATAGAGATACACAATCTCGACACCGGAGCCTGGAAGATTATCAGTGCCGGAAATATTATCGGCGCTGTTGTTGATCACGATTTTCGAAACAGAGCTTTCGCTGAAAGCGTCCTTGCTAATGGAGGTAAGACCGCTACCGATGGTGATCTCCTTCACTCCTTCTGTTTCCTCAAACGCGCCCGTTCCGACAGAGGTTACGGAATCGGGGATAGCGAAGGTTTCAGGCAAGTCGCACAAAAAGAAGGCATAATCGCCGATGGACTGGAGCATTACAGGAAGATTATCTTCGATAGTTGCCCAAATCAAAGCCCATTTGCCGATCGACTCCAAAGAGTCGCTGAACTTTTCAACGGTAACAGGCGCATAGCAGAATGCGTATCCGGGAATCTCGGAGAGAGACGACAGATCAACGGAGCAGCTAAGGCTCTTGCAGTTATAGAAAGCATAGGAACCTAGCTTAGTTACTGCACTCAAATCAGGGGCATTTTCCAAACTGGAGCAATTCTGAAAAGCCGAATCGCCCACTGAAGTAAGCTTGCCCTGCAGCCCCACTTCAGTTAAAGCTTTGCATCCCGAGAATGCACTGCTTCCGATTGATTCAATATTGCCCTTAGCGGTAATAGAGGTAAGCGAATCGCACCCCTTGAACATGTTGGAGTGAATAGTCGTAACAGAAGCGGGCAGCGTAATGCTGGTAAGCGAGCTGCAATCGGAAAACGTACCTCCCACGTTTTCGCCAAACTCCACACCATCGGGAAGGTTGATGGTCTCAAGAGCAGATGCATCCGAGAAAGCACCCGGCTGTGAAATAGATTTCAGGGTGGAAGGAAGAACGATTTCCTTAAGATTGCTGCAGTTGGCTACCATCATGTTTGCACTAAGCTCTTCAACACCTTCGCTGAAAGTGAGCTTTTCAAGACAATCGCTATTCTGCAAGGTGCAGCTGAAGTTTGTAACGGAACCAGGGATGGTAAGCTCTTTGACTTTTTCAAGCTTCCAGAAACAGTATCCGCTCATAGTTTGAAGCGTATCAGGCAAGACCAGCTGCTCAACATCGCTTCCTTTAGTTCCATAGGGGAACTTGACACCGGTAACCGTGTAGTCTTTTCCATTGTTCGCAAGAGACGAAGGAACGGAAACCGTAGTCACGCCATCATCGGCAACGATCTTGGTTACCACTGCGGTGCCGTCGTCTAGGAAGTCGCACGTAAACGTAACACCATCCTGAGATACCTGCACGTCCTCTGCATCATAGGATGCCGCATATGCCGTATTAACAAAAGGGCTGCCGAGCCCACATGCAGCAAAGCCGCTAAAAACAACTCCAATTGCAAGCAGCACGGAAAAACAAAAGGCCGCAGCCTTTCGTCTCCTACTCGATTCTGTTTTCAAACCCCTCTTCTCCTCTTCGGTAACTCGGATGTTTAAAAGGTTACGTTTCATCCGCCATTCTGATAAATGCGGAAAAATAGTATACAGGGCAAAATCGTCACTTATG
>UQVJ01000107.1 GCA_900544455.1 uncultured Eggerthella sp.
GTCGTATCCAAAACCATGTTCGCCACGTTCCGCAAAACCGATATGCCCTTCCACAAAGCCCTCTGCAACCGTTTCGCTACCGTTTTCGTCGATAAACACCAATACGGTTGCAAAACGAGCCGTACGTTGCTCATATGGCACAGCACCGAGTTCCCGCAGCAGCTTAACGTTGTTGGCACGATCGTCTCCATCAATACCGCAATAACGGGACGAGAAAACGCCTGGAGCCCCATCAAGAGCATCGACGATGAGTCCGGAATCATCTGCCAGCACCGCAGTGCCCGCTATATCACGCGCAGCACGCGCCTTTATACGCGCGTTCTCAAGAAATGTAGAACCAGTTTCGTCGGGATCGGATACCAGACCCGCATCCTTAAGACTTTTGAATTCCCAGCCCTCAAAATCAAGGGCAGTTTCAATCTCTTCAACTTTATGAGCGTTGTTGGTCGCAATAACAACCGTCTTTGCCATGGATTCCTCCCTGTTTCGAATAACAAGCTATAGAACAATATGCTCAACGGAACCGAGCGGCATGCGCAACACCCGCTCGCCAAACGAGCAAAATTCATCAAGATTGTCGGACGATGTCGCAAAGCGGCGAATAGCCACATTTCCCGGTTCAACCAATGATTCTTGCCTTGCTAGCAAATCAGCACAATCAAGAGATACCTCAGTAGCCGAAGATATTAGTTTTACCTGAGACCCAATGACACCGCCAATGAGCGCTTTCAGAAGAGGAAAATGCGTGCATCCCAAAACCAATGTATCGATATCGCAGCGACGCAAAGGATCAAGATAATCCTGGGCAATCTCTTGAAAGGCGGGGCGGATGAACACTTTAGATGCAAGTGATGTATAGCTTTCAATAGGGCCCTTTGCCATCTGGATGCCTAGCTCCGCAATTTCGACAAAACGAGGTGTTGCGGTGGAGAAAACCGTAATACCCGCGTCAATATTGCGAATGGCGCGAGTATACACGCCAGAATCAACGGTGCCCTGAGTAGCAATAACCCCAACACGGCGATTGTGGGTTGCCCTGGCGGCTGCACGAGCTCCTGGCTCAACTACACCGATAATAGGCACGTCAAATGCCCTCTGCGCAGCTTCTAAGCCCGCCGCTGTAGCGGTATTGCATGCAATAACGATCATCTTCACATTCTGGCTAATAAGCCAAGAACAGATATTGAGAACAAACGAACGAACTTCTTCTGGATCACGCGGGCCATACGGACAATGAGCGGTATCCCCGTAATATATGATGTTTTCCTCAGGCAAACGTTTAACTAATTCGCGCGCTACCGTCAATCCGCCAAAGCCGGAATCGAAAACCCCGATAGGCCGGTTATCAAAATCCACAAAGCACTCCTTTATAACGGCATATGATCAATGCCTTGTATCCAGCATAACGTCTTGAAGTGAAAGCAGAGCGGTCTACCAGCAATCCCAAAAAGTACGCATAACATAAAGGTGAAAAAGAAATAAAAGCAAATCAGATTTTCGAAATAACGTCTGACCCAACCCTTAAAACCGTAATGGCTAGCAACAATTAACCAAGGAGCGGGATAGCAGCCGAACAAAGAAAAAGGTCATCACGGAAGCTTCCGCAATGACCGATGTTATCATGGCGCGCCCAGTAGGATTCGAACCTACGACCTTCGGATTAGAAGTCCGCTGCTCTATCCAGCTGAGCTATGGGCGCACAGCTAAAAGATTATAACTCACTTAGCCAAAAAGGAAGCTGCCCAAAAGACAGCTTCTTAAAGCTTAGTCGTGCGTAATAATGCAAACGCCCTTATTCAAATTTTGGTAGAACCACTGCGCATCACCAGAAGAAAGATTTACGCACCCATGGCTACCATTGGTTTGATAACGCGTACCACCGAAAGAAGATTGCCAGGTGGCATCGTGAAGACCAATCGAATTGCCGATAAAGGGCATCCAATACGTGACCTTCGTCTCGTAATCCTTCTCTCCGTTAGGCTTATAGCCAACCAAAGTACAAGGACTTTGCTTATTGTTGAGATAGTACACACCCGTAGGCGTGCTACGACCTTTGACTGGCTTACCTGTAACCACACCACATGAATGAAGCAAATTGCCACTTGCATCATAATAACGTGCCGTTTGCTCAGAAATGTCAACATCGACATAGGAGCCCCAATCGCGAGCACCAGCGCCATTGTAGGTATCGCCAGATTGGCTACAAGGAACATCTACAGAAGTTGCGCTACCTGCGACAAGGGCATCATAGACCTCTTGAGATAGAGAGTCGGTATCGACCTTCCAGCCATAAGTACCACCGGAAACGGTGCAGACCTTGCCATCTTCGCGGGTCCATGTTCGCGTGGTCCCTACGGTATTCATGCCTGCTGCCTTTTCATCAACCCAGGATGCAACGCCGTCTTGGCTAATGCTCAGTGAATAGTCTTCGGGGCTAATAGAGAGCCAACCTGCAAAAGTTGCCTTATCAATGGTGGCAGCCTTAACGGACCCATTGAGCATCAGCGAAAATGAGCTAGGGAACAGCTCATTTGCGTGCTGCACCGCATCCATTACGCGCGAATCGGAGCTCAGCACCTTGGGCTTAATCAGATCATCTTCGGTCAGATCGCAATTTGTGCGCATTGCTTTAATGCACTCACCGGCTTTAATACAAACCGCATCAGCGTCAATCTGAGTACCGTACACTTCTGGCTTCAATACGAAGGAATCTATCGATTCACTGTACGTAACAGTAGCGTCTGCAGAAGGGGTTTTACCTTCGTTAAACGCATCAATTTGCTCTTTGATAATCGAATCCAGAGCGCCTTCTTCGTAGTTGGCAACTACAATATCGGAAACATCGTGCTGACGGAAAATCTCGATAAACCACAAAGGCACATCCTGACGCTTGGCTGCGTCTTCGGCAATCTGATGCGCATCAATGTCAATTGCGGTTTCGCCTGGCTGGAACGAATAAGTAAAGCCCTGACCAGAAATGGTTAGCGCATAGGAATCAGCCTGATTTTGGATCTTTCCAGCCAAAACATCGCTAGACTGCATCGAAAGATCTTCATCATTCAAATTGGTATTCGGGAAAAAATGACTCGAGAAATAGAGGAAACCAGCCCCGTATACTACAAGCAAAGCTGCAACAACAGAAATTGCAGCAATGACGAATGGCTTTTTGTCTATCTTTTTCTGAAGCACCGTACCATCCACCACGACTTCATCCTGCTGAATCGGGGTATAGCCTTTTGATGCCGAACCCTGAGAATGTTCAGCATGCTTACCCTGATAAGCCTCATTGGAGCCCTGCTTATTGGAGCCATTCATATAAGAGATTCTCTCCCAAATTCCTCGTTGACAACATCTTGAACAGTGTACAGCTGTTCAGGGGATTATCTAGAAGAAATACCCTGATCTTTAGGGTTTTTCGGTGGCTGTATCATTTCCAGAATACGAGGTTCACAGACCGAACACAGGATCTTTATAGCCAGTACTCAAATTTGGCAATAACCAACCACGTTGCCAAACCGTCATAAATCCCTAATATAAAACGCATCGCATTTGGGCAGATGGTTACTGCCCTCGTTGAATGAAAGGAACCAAAATGACTCACTCCCTCACCACGAAGAAGGCAGCAATTGCCCTTTTCGCCGGTATCGTGGCTTTCGCACTTGCGGCGCTGGCTCTTACTGGTTGCTCTTCTTCGAACAACAGCAGCTCCGATGATAAGAAGATCACCGTTGCAGCCGTCCCCACCCCCCATGCTGAAGTCCTGAACAATGCTGTTGCTCCCATCCTCGAAAAGGAAGGTTACACACTCGAAGTTAAGGAGTTTACCGACTACGTTCAGCCCAATGACGTAACCGAAAACGGCGACGTTGACGCAAATTACTTCCAGCACGGCCCCTACCTTGATAACTTCAATCAGGAAAAGGGCACTCATCTTGTTTCCGTAACCGCAATTCACTTTGAGCCCATGGGCATCTACTCCAAGAGCATCTCCGATCTCAAGGAGCTGAAGGACGGCGCAAAGGTAGCTGTCCCTAACGATGCTACTAACGAAGCACGTGCCCTCCTTCTTCTTCAGCAGGAAGGCTTGATCACCCTCAAGGATGGCGTTGGCGTAACCGCAACGGTAAACGACATTGTTTCCAACCCCAAGAACCTTACTTTCAACGAACTTGAGGCCGCAAACGTTCCCAATGTCGTAGACGACGTTGACATCGCAATCATCAATGGCAATTACGCTATCGCTGCCGGCTTCAAGGTAAACACCGATGCACTTGCCGTTGAAAGCGCTGATTCCGAGGCAGCTAAGACCTATGCCAACCTTCTTGTAGTAAAGGACGGCAACCAGGATTCCGACAAGATCAAGGCTCTTGCTGAGGCATTGAATTCCGACGAGGTTCGCGATTACATCAACAACACCTACGAGGGCGCTGTAGTACCTGTTTTCTAAACCGAAAGCACGCATAAACAAAAAGAACCCCTGATAATCAGGGGTTCTTTTTTTTATAGATGCCTAATTAGAATCAAAAACGATTTCGAGCAAAAATGGCCTACTTATTCTCGATCTGCGTAATGTTCTTTAACTCGATAGATATAAGACCGTTTGGCATGCTTGCAAACTCAATGAACTCAGGATTGTGAGCATATTCAGACGGAAACGTAATTTCAATACCAGTATCAGTACGAATCTTATGATTGCGAGTTATCCGTTCGGCGGCCTTTTTATCAACGCGAACACGCTCTGGAATATTTTCCTCTGCTGCAGTTTCAACAAAACGCTCCTGCAGTGGCTCATCCTCGAAAACCTCAGCAGCAAGCTCATGAGGGGCAACTCCCCTACCCTCTTCAGCAGCTTCCGAAACATACGCTTTGGCACGCGTGAGCGCAACAGTGGCGTTAGCGCCGTACTCTTCAGCAACTTCTTCCACGATAGTGGTGATCTCGTCGATTACTTCTTTACTGGATGCCTCCATTGAACATTGGAGCAACCCGTCAGGAATTAGATAACGATCCTCACCAGCAATTGCGCGCTTCTTATCTTGGAAAGCAACCTCAAGCGTGCGGACATCAATAATCGCAAAAGAAGAGATTTTCTGGGAAGGGCTCGGAAGAATAGCATGGTGGCGCTCAATAGCATTGCATGGTTCACCATTCTCTCCGTATCCTACCGAATGCATAAATGCTTGACGGCTCTCTAGCATGAAAATACCGAAGTACCGATTTACGCGACCCGCGAATGATGCCTCAATTTCAGCAGCATCAGCGTTTCCGCCCTCGAGCTTGGTTTCTTCTTCAAAATCGACCACAAGCAAATCTGTGGATTCAGCTTAGA
>UQVJ01000108.1 GCA_900544455.1 uncultured Eggerthella sp.
CCCGAAGGCGGTCTGGCGGAAAAGGCTGGTTCGGCAAGCGCTGTGGTGAACGACAAGGCCACCAAAGCGGTTAACAAGGTTAAGCCAGCTGCGTCTCAGGCTGCCCATAAGGCAGGCGAAGCGGTCAACGACGGCGCTTACAAGCTAGGTGTTCAGCTTTCCAAGACCAAGGGCATGTTCTCGAATTTCAAAGAAGAGTATCGTCGAGCTCGCAATGGCGAGGATAGCGAGGAATAATGGGCGGCGTTTCTAGGGAAACCGTTTCTGTATTCGGACACGAAATTAAGAAGAGCGACTTGTTCAAGCTTGTTGGCTTGGTGGTACTTATCGCTTTGCTGTTCGGCATCGTTGCTGCATTGTGGCCCAGCTTTTCCATGCTGTTCGAACCCGATGGGCTCGACCGTATGATAGAAAGCATTCAAAGCCAGGGGCCGGTGGGCGTGCTTATCCTGCTGGGTTTGCAGCTGCTGCAGATTGTGGTTGCCTTCATCCCCGGTGAAGTGGTGCAGGTTGCTGCGGGCATGCTTTATGGTCCCCTGTTCGGCACACTTATCATCTTGCTTGGTTGTGTTATTTCCAGTTCGCTTATCTACATGCTGGTTCACAAGTTGGGGGCGCCCTTCGTTCGGGCCATGGTGGACGAAAAGCATTTGGTGAAGTTCTACGAGTTCGAGCGATCGGGCAGGCTGAACCTCATCGTTTTCATCCTGTTCCTTATACCGGGTATGCCGAAAGATGTGTTCACCTACCTGGTTCCGCTCACCAATATGCGCATGCGCGCGTTCTTGGTCCTTTCGACTGTGGGGCGCATTCCTGGCGTTATCGTTTCCACGTATGCTGCCGCCGGTTTGGCGGAGGGTGATATTACCACGAGTCTTATCATTTTCGGCATTGCGGCCGTTCTTATGATCTTGGGCATTGTTTTCCGCGACAAGATCATGCGCGTGTTGGGCACCCAGCGTGCGCTTCATGAGATGGATAAAGAACGCGAAGAAAAGCAGGCAGAGGAAATCCTGCGCGAGTCTCTTCAACAGGAAGACGAAAAGAAGGCAGAGTAGTATGGCTGACGGGGAACAGGGGCCATTCGCGTATTCTCCGGAACCTCCGCAATCGGGGAACTCTGCCGCGCAGCCATCGGGGAGTTCTGTCCAGTCCGCTGAAGCGTTTCGCGCTTCCCCTGTACAGCCGCACTATGCGGCACCGCTCGCTTCGCGCGACCACGTGGCAACCGGGTTTCTAGCCCTGCTTCTTGGCGTTTTTGGCGTTCACAAGTTTTATTTGGGCTACAATGCCCAAGGCTTCACGTTGCTTGCCCTCACTGTTATCGGGGGGCTTTTCACGTTCGGAATAGCAACAGGTGTTGTGTGGATTGTTTCGGCGATAGAAGCTATTGCATATTTCTTGAAAAGCCAGAGCGAATTTGAGCGGATTTACGTGTATGGCAAACGTGAATGGTTTTAACCCTCTAAGTCCCATTGAGATGCCTTCTGCTTTACAGAAAAAGGGAACGGAAGGCGGCTTGCTCGTATTTGCGGGGCTTTTTGTTTGGAAGATGTTGCCTATGGGGTTTATCGTGCGATGTCGCTTTGTCTGCGGCAATAGCGCGATATAATAGTGACATCGTGTGTATTCATGCCTTTAAGGAGGAACATTATGCCCACCATCACCCGTGATCAGGTTAAAGTCCCTGCGGACGTTATGCCTGAAGCTCGTGAGACGTACATTGACAACTACATGAAGGCAACTCGTGGTACGGGCCGCCTGATGCTTTTTGCTTGCGACCAGAAGATTGAGCACCTGAACAAGGACTTCTACGGCGAGGGAATCGACATCTCCGATGCTGAGCCTGAGCATCTTTTCGAGATCGGCTCTCAGGGCACAATCGGTGTTCTGGCTGGTCAGCGTGGCCTCGTTGCTCAGTACGCTCCCGATTATCCGGAGATCAACTACCTCATCAAGATGAACTCCAAGACCAACCTGGTTAAGGGTTCTCAGGACGATCCCTACAGCCCCCAGCTTTACGATTTGGAAGCTGTTCTGGCTATGCGTGAAGCTGGCGTGAACATCGTTGGTCTTGGCTACACCATCTACCTGGGCTCCGAGTACGAGTCCACCATGATGGCTGAAGCTGGTGAGCTCATCGCAGAGGCCCATGCTGCTGGTTTGCTGGTTGTGCTGTGGATCTACCCCCGCGGCAAGGCTGTTGCTGACGAAAAGGATCCCGATTTGATTGCTGGCGCAGCTGGCGTTGCTCTGTGCCTTGGTGCAGACTTCGTAAAGGTCAACCCTCCTCATGAGGTTGAGGGCCAGACTTCTGCAGAGGGTCTTGCTATCGCTTCCAAGGCTGCTGGTCGCACTGGCCTGGTTTGCGCTGGTGGCTCCAAGGCAGACGCTAATGTATTCCTTACCGAGCTGCATAACCAGATCCACATTGGCGGTGCTTGTGGTAACGCTACGGGCCGTAACATCCATATGCGTTCCACCGAAGAAGCAATTCGTCTGTGCAACGCTATTTCCGCTATCACTTTGGGTGATTGGAGCGTTGAAGACGCTGAGGCAGTATTTCGCGGCGAAAAGAATTTCGCACTCTAAGAGGCGTAATGACGCTGTGCGCCGTTCTGGCGGCGCAGGGAAACCTCAAAGGGCAAGGCATGGCGCGAAGGCCAATGCCTTGCCCTTTTCAATTCTCCTGTATTCGCCAGGGTGGTGCCTGCTTTCAATTCCCCTGTACTCTCGTAAGGGTGCCCGCTGACTTACATGGCGAACCTAGGGTTATGAATCGGAATGCCGCACCCGTTTGGGTGCGGCATTTTTTGTGCTTGTAGTTGGCTGGCTTGAAAGGCGGTCGCTCATTTCTGATTTGGCGCAACTGAAGGAATAATCGCCCTCTTGGAAAAGATGCCGATGAAGCGAGAACGGCATATGCGCAGATTGGCCGAAAGCTCCGAACGCAGGATGCAACCCAGGTTCCGGTATCAGGGAGCAGCGAAAAGGGGCAGGAAGGTGTTCCGAGGCAAGCCGCTTCCGAAGTGCGTTCAGGAAAGGTTGCGGTATCAATGAGATGAGAAGAGGATGCGAAGGGGAGGAAAAAACTCTGCGAAAACGGCAATAGCTTTATATTCAGCTAGAAAACCGCAGGTTAACCTGCGGTTTTCTCTGTCATAGTTTCTTCAGCGTGAGCCGCGTTGGAAGGTGAGCTGTGATTGTGTTGCTGGTCGCTTTGTTCTGTCTGTTTGCTCTGATAACGATACGAGATGTGCGCTATCGATTGGTGTATGGGGAGGATTTGCTGATGCTGGTGTCGCTGCGCATTCTTGCGGCAGCCCTTTCTCTGTACCCTAATGAATCTAGCTTGCTGGTACATCAATGGGGCTTTGGCTCTTTGGGTGTTTCTGTCTTGGTGGCAGGTTTTGCCGCGGTGTCGTTTTGGATGCTGGGGCAGTTGGTGTCTAAGCTTTCGCGCAGCGCTGCTCTAGGTGGGGGAGATGTGCTGTTGTTGGCTGCGTGCTGTCTATTCCTGGAGACCGGGCGTTTGGGCACATACGTCCTGCTTATTGCTTTATTTGGTATTGTTCTTGCCTTGGCTTGGCTGTTCATAAAGAAGAGCAAAACCTTCCCATTTGCACCAGCATTGGTCTGGCCTTGTTGGCTGCTGTTGGTTTTGTAGGCGCATAATCGGCGGGATTTGTCCCGTTGCGCTGATCATCCCGTTAGGCTGATCAGCCCATCACGAAAACAAAAAATCGAGCGTTTTTGCAATTTTTTGCGATTAGGGACTCCCTTCCGCCTTTAATGGGCTGTTTTATGTCCGATTTTGTGCGTTTTCGGGCCGAAATCCGTGCTTTGGTGCCCTGCGGCAATCCTTAATCGCAAAAAAGTTGCAATTCGGGCCGCATTTCTGTTTCTGGGTTTCCAGAATTGCTCTGTGGGGCAAATATTCCGAAATGCATTTGTCTGCATTCCGAATGGGCGTATTGAATGAGCACGAAAAGAAAAAAGGCTTGCTGGAAAGCAAGCCTTAATCATGTGAAGTGGTGCCCGAGGCGGGATTTGAACCCGCACGTCTTTCGACAACGGTTTTTGAGACCGCCGCGTCTGCCGTTCCGCCACTCGGGCGCAGAACTGCATTATACCTAAAACTAGGGAATTCGTCATCAGAAACGAATTATTCATAATCCTTCTGTTGGAAATAGTTTTTCGAGCTCTTCATCAGTTTCCTTTAACTAGCTATAAGCAATCCGTAGAACAGGTTTCTTGCGGCGCATGCCAGTGCAGGCGCATAATAATTTCTTAGCCAGTTTCTGGCTCATGTTAGGAGGATTAAATACCATGATCAATGAAACCATGTACGGTTTGGGCAACGCCCCTTCTGCAATTCGCGAGCTTTTTGCGTACGGTCTTGAGCGAAAGGCCGAAATTGGCGAAGACAAGGTTTTCGATTTCAGCATCGGTAACCCCAGCGTCCCAGCTCCCGATAAGGTAGCAAAAACCATGCATGAGTTGGCCGACATGCCTCCTGCTCAGCTGCACGCATATTCTCCAGCTTCGGGCTTGGATGAAACGAAAACGGCGATTGCGAACAATCTTAATCGCCGTTTTGGCACCGATTACGCTGCCAAGAACTTCTACCTCACCACAGGCGCGGCTTCGTGCCTTTCTTGCTGCATTAAGGCAGTTATTGTTGATCCAGGCGATGAGATTATCGTTATCTCGCCTTACTTCCCTGAATATCGCGTTTGGATTGAGGCCGATGGCGGTACCTGCGTAGAGGTTCCCGCACGTGAGGATAACTTCCAGATCGACTTGGATGCGCTTGCTGCAGCCATTAACGAACGCACGCGTGCTGTTATTATCAACTCGCCTAACAATCCGGTAGGCGTGGTGTACACGCGCGAAACCCTTGAAGGCTTGGCTGAAGTGTTGCGCACGAAGCGCAAGGAATTCGGCAGCTCGCTGTTCCTTATCTCCGATGAGCCATACCGCGAACTCGCTTACGGGCCGGAGGTTTCCTGGGTTCCCTCCATCTATGACAACACTTTGGTGTGCTATTCCTGGTCGAAATCCCTTTCTCTTCCCGGCGACCGCATTGGTTACGTTTTGGTTCCCAACGAAGTTAAGGAATCTGAGCGTGTGATGTTTGCCGTTGCTGGCGCAGGTCGTGCATTGGGCTATATTTGCGCTCCTGTATTCTTC
>UQVJ01000109.1 GCA_900544455.1 uncultured Eggerthella sp.
GCGGGCAGAACATGACGATACATAAGAAGCGATGCCGCAAAGGGCGAAAGCAAAGTGTTCCCACTCGCCACGAACAGCTGCGCCGTTACGGCGAATAAAACGTAGAAGGCAAGCCAACACACAATCGCGAAGAAGCGGCGGCAATATGCCATCACGACAACGGTAAGCGCCAAAACGCCCATCTCGGCAAACAGGCTTTGCGTAAGCGCCATCTGCACGTTGATTGCCACCAGCACCGTAAGCGATACACGCGGGTCGAGACGGCGCGGCGCAGCGTTGGCCGATGCAGAAGGCCTCGCCTGGGCCACCCCGCTTAAAGGCAACGAAGTATCCGTCAAAACAGCCATGCGATATTCGTCCTTCTTCCCGTTGGTTGATTGGTTGATTAGTTAGTTAGCCATTGGTAACTTCTTCGCGTTATAATAGGACTCGATGCAACAGCGCAAAGACGGAACAGAAAGATGGAAAACTACGCCGAAAAGAAAACAAGTTCTACCGAAAAATCAAATGAAAGCAATGCCACAGAACAAGAAAACCCGCTTTACAAAATGTTCGTCACGCAGCTTTCTCAGTTGCACACCGTATGCGCGGAGGAAGCGCTCGCGCGCGGATTCGGACAGGCCAACCTGGTGCGAAGCATCGGCGAGACGTGGTTTGTCGACCCTCGATACGGCAGGGGCTCTTATTGGTTCTACCTCATGGACCGTGACACCATCGTCGTGTCGATGGACATCACATACAAATGTGCCGTGGGGGCGGCCATAGAGACTGTCCCCTATCTGGGGTTCGGCCTCTATGAACATGCGATGCCCATGTATTGCTCGCCTGAGTGTGCCGGATCAAACTGCAAGCTCATAGGGCACAACTGGGATGGCGGCCCCCACATAAGCTCGTTCGAGCCAGGCAAGAGGCTGTCATCGGCATCGATAACCATAGCCCCTGAAGCGATACACCGCTATGCAGATGCCTTGCGTTGCGATGTGGAGAAACTACATCACGCAATCGTAGGGCTCACCATGTCAGACGGCGTGCCCGGCTTACCCTCGGCGCTTCGAGGGCTCAACATCCCCTGCCCCGCCGCATCGGTAGCCGATGCATATTATCACGCCAAAGTGATTGAATGCTTCGCGCTACTGGCAACCAGCATTCACGGGGAGAGCACGGCGGCGGACGCCGTGCGCATAAGCGACAGGGACTGCGTCAGCTGCATCTGCTCCTACATCGACGGCAACTTGTCATCCGATCTCAGCACTAAAACGCTGTGCGATATCGCCCATGTAAGCGAAGGGAAGATGATATCGGCATTTCGCAATGTACAGGGTGAAACGCCGCAAAGCTACATCCGCGCACAGCGCCTGGAATACGGTCGGCGCCTTCTTCTAGATGAAAGCCGCGAAATCGGTAAAATCGCCAAAAGCGCAGGCTACCGCAACCAAGGAGCATTCACCGACGCATTCAAGCGTGCCTACGGCGCGACGCCGCGCGCCTACCGTAAAAGATTACGCGCAGAATAGAAAAGGCATCGCAAAGCGTCACGCCGCCCTGAAAACAAAGGGGGGGCGACCAAGCTACTCAGAACTGTTCACCTAACCCGTTGACAATGGAGAGATGCAACCTGCGATTTTCGAACCACTTGCAAGCTCCTGCGACTACTCACTTGCGGTTGTGCCATCTGATTCCTGATCGGTGCGCCATTCATTGCCGTATTTATCATTTCCAAGTGGACGATCAATATGAGCGATGAAATGCCGTGCCTACGAATAAACCCGACCAGGCCAGCTTTTCCGCTGTCATATGCCCCAAGCAAGAAACGGCCCAGTCTAATGACTGGGCCGTTTCCACTGATACTTTGCCTGCTTACGCGAACGATCGTTTTAACGCCTGATAGCGGCTGCGGCGCCTTGTCGCAGCAATGCCCTTCGGAGGAAAAAACCAAGCTCATAATGCGGAGGCGAAAGAATGCAAATAGAATTCGATGCGCTCAGTTTTGTCTATCGAGTAGGGATGATCTCGATCCACTGACCGTCGGGGTCGGCGATGAAGTAAAGACCCATAGAGGGATTCTCACGAATGATGCAACCCATCTTCTCGTGAAGCTCATGGATGGCGTCGAAGTCGTCTACGACAAAGGCAATATGGGTGTCCTTGCCTCCATTATCATATGGCTCAACCTGGCCGCGGTTCCAAGTGAGTTCAATTTCAAAAGGAGCCTCTTCGTTTGCCATAAAAGTATTGGTCCATGATCCGTCCTCGGGACCCATTTCTCGCACCACCTTAAAACCAAGCGCCTCTTCGTAAAATTTGATGCTTGCTTCCTTGTCCAGCACATGGGTGCAGCGATGCACAAACCTTGCTTTCATTCAGTATCTCCTTCAGGTGTCAGTTCTGTTTCCCTATTACCTATCGTCCCTATTCGCACATATTCGGCTGACCAGTAGAAATCTCAAAACCTGCCGTCACCGGAATCGTCTCATCGGTGATAGCACTAGAGTCGTCGGTCGACATGAAGAAGACAACCTTCGCCACTTCATCAGGCTCGACAATGCAACCGAGCGGGCTGTTCTTACTGAAGGCGCTCTTCATCTCTTACGGGAACATGCTGGTATCGGTCGAACATGGAGCAACGTTGTTCACACGGATCCCGCACTTGCCGTAATCAAGCGCCATAGCGCACGTCATGTTGATGACGGCTGCCTTCGAAGCGTTGTAGGCGGTCATGCCGTAATCACCGAACATTCCCGAAACAGGCGTGATGTTTACAATGGCACCCTTGCGAGCCTCCATCATCTCGGGAAGGAACGCCTTGGATACAAGAAACGAGCCTTTGACATTCGTATCGAAGATGCTGTCCCGGTTATCGGCGCATTGCTTGAACTTTTTAACATACACGTAATTCACGGCTTCGTGCAGAGCCGATTCATGCGCCCAAAAACCCTGCCAGCATTACCCCCCTAGCCTCTCCATATACCCCTTGCACCTCAGGCGTATAATCCAGAGCCATGATCACTCTCCTGCTTATAGAAAAAATCGCTTCGCTGTTCCTTATCATGGCGGTCGGATTCGCGTTGGTGCGCCTTCGTCTCCTAAAAACAGGAGACAGCAAAACGCTCTCTGTCCTGTCCGTATATGCCATTTGCCCGTGCGCGTTCATTTCTGCAACGCAGGTTGATTTGACTCCAGATGTGCTGCAAGGGTTTATATTCGCGATCGTCTGCGCTATCGTGCTCCAGGTTGGGCAAATACTGCTAACGAAGATCCTGGCAAAGCCACTTCACCTGTCCCCCATTGAGCGGGCAGCAAGCATTTACTCAAATTGCGGTAACCTCATCATCCCGCTTGTCGGGTTCATCCTGGGCGACGAGTGGGTGGTCTACTCACTTGCCTATATGAGCGTTCAAACTATCCTGATTTGGACACATGGCAAGTCCCTTATCAGCGAGAATCATCACATTGACGTCCGTGGCGTTCTGTTCAATATCAACTTGCTTGCTGTCGCCGCTGGCATCGTGCTCATGGTGCTCGGCATTAAGCTTGTTGAGCCCTTCGGCACCTTCACCTACGACGTAGGACAGATGATCGGCCCTGCTGCCATGCTGGTAACGGGCATGATCATCGGAGGCATGGACTTGCGGCAAATCGTAGCCAACAAGCGCGTCTGGCTCGTTGCCTTCATCAGGCTAGTGCTTATCCCCGTCATCGTTACGCTTGCACTCAAGTTCAGTGGCATAGACGCGTTGGTGGCAAACGGCCAGTCGATCCTGCTCATTACGCTTCTTGCCACCATCACTCCATCCGCCTCAACAACGGTGCAAATGGCGCAAATTTACGAGAAGGACGCACCGTACGCCAGCGCCATCAATGTAATAACCACGTTAGGCTGCATCCTAACGATGCCAATCTGGGTGGCTCTGTTCATGGCTTAGTGCCAAAACCAGTCTCCAAAAAACTCACTTACCGCGATCTACACCCTTTCGCTTCCACAGTTGTGCTGCGCGATATCTTGGAAGAACGGGGCAGGCGCCTCGCCAAGGAACTAGAGGAACACTCTGCAGCACAAAGGACTGGTGCATTGAGTTCTCGAGCGAAAGACCGAACGCCTAACGAACATAGTCGAGCAAGGAGGGCTGCTGCCACCAGGCAAATAGCCCCTCCACTCATCCAATTACCTTTAAGGCGTAACACGAATTGCTAAGTCGTGTTACGCCCCCACTCAATGATCCTGATATCAACAACGAGGGAGAATCAATCATGCTAACCCAAGAACACCTAGACAAGGTAGCTGCCTTCCATGGGCACATTTGCCCGGACATGCTGATCGGGTTCAAAGCCGTCGAGGGCGCAATCGCGCAACTCGGCCTTAGCGACGAATCCCTGCCCGCAGTCGACGAAGAAATCGTTGCCGTCTTCAATACGAAAGGAGCCGAGTCTGGACTATCTCCAGGCTCGGCCCCTTCATCAAGCAGCGCTATTTCAGCATCACCGTGCAGCAAACGGTGATAGACAAGCTAAATAAGCTAGTTCATCTTCTTACGACGAAGCGCGAATACCGCAATCCCGCCAGCGGCAACAGCAATCAGAGCAAATGCGCCACCAATAAGGGCAAGGTTGTCGCCCGTCTTCACGGTAGCCATCTTCGCTTCGCTTGCCACATTGTCGCCGTTGTTGTTAACGGTGTTGACGTTTACGTTCGCATTGGCGGAGGAGTTGTTGCCGTTGTCTCCGTTGTTGCCGTTGTCGCCAGCACCGGGCTCAACGGCGGAAGGAGCCTTCGCCTTCCAGCCTGCATACAGGGTAAACTCGGGCTGCGTGCCAGCCACAGCTGCATCGAAGTCGTAAGCATTGGTGCAGTCCTCGTCAGTGAACCATCCAGAGAAGGTATAGCCTTCCTTAACAGGATCTGCCGGCTTTGCCACCTTGTC
>UQVJ01000110.1 GCA_900544455.1 uncultured Eggerthella sp.
ACCGACATTGATTATTTACTTAACGAGAAATGCTTAAAACCAGAGTATCTACTTGGCAAGATAGCCTATACCGCCGGAATCGTAGATGAGATGAGAAGCTATCCCCTTGAAGAGCTTATACGATATGCAAATCTCAATATGCTCTACTCTAGAAAAGTACTACGAGTGCCAGATTGTCTTGACCGCTAAACCCAACTCATAAATGCGCCTGAAGCCAATGACAGACAATAGAACGAACCGAGAATCACGTTTAACATCACGATTTGAGACATAGCCGCATCTCTTGTGTTTTGGTTTAGGGGATTATTCAAAATAGCTCGCAATGCAGGGAATGCCACTAAAACCGTTATCATCACGATTGGCATCCCAGTTGGGTAGAAGAAACCAATAAGCACGGCAATAAGTGCAATCCAGACCAAGATCGCAACATGATAGCAGTTCGGTGCTGTTTTGCGACCGAGAACGACTGATATCGTTTTGCGTTGAGCTTCAATATCTTTTTCGATGTCGCACGTGTTATTGGTAAAAAGGATCATTCCAATTCCAAAAATCAGGGGAAGTGCAACCAAAAGAACCAATGGTTCAAAAATACCAGAAAGGGTATAGCAACATGCCAGTGGAATCAGTCCACCCATGACAAATCCGCTTACAAACTCCCCGATAGGCATATAAGATATCGGGGTTTTGCCTCCTGAATAGAGGAAAACTATAAGAGCCCCAATTACACCAATCGCCAGCAGGATCCAGCTAGTTAAATAAACCAGATAGAAGCCCATTGCTGCAGCTACAACAAGAAATCCTATAGCCAAAGCGCAAACCGACTTGGGATTAAGGTTGTTGTAGACCAAGACCGCATCAAAAGCATCCTCAGATGAGTTCTCTACGGAATCGGTGCCTTTCTTGAAATCGAAATAATCATTCAATACATTTACAGCAGACTGCATAAGAATGCATATGGCCAGCAACATCAATGCAAGTAGAATACTGAGTTTGCCTGAATACGTAATCGCAGAATAGACAATCGAAAAGAGCACCGGCATGATTGCCGCCACCCAGGTATGTGGTGCAGCAAGTTGAAACGCAAGACTAACCGTAAGAGGGGAGTAGACGACTTTTCCCGAGGTAGTTGATGGCATATCTTGTTGGTTTCTGCTGTTTTGAGGCATAGCTTGTGCTCGTCCTATCTGGAGTAATTAATTGTTTCGACCTTTTATTATAATTAAGTATCGTTAAGGCATCCTGAAATTGGAAAGGCAGTCGATGGAGACATCAACCGAAATCGAGGTACGGTATGCAGAAACCGATGGAATGGGTGTGGTATACCACGCTAACTATCTCGTATATCTCGAGGTAGCACGTACCGACTTTCTAAACAAACTCGGCTTTCCCTATGCCGACATCGAGAAAGCGGGCTATCTTTCTCCTGTAGTTCATGTCGATCTTTCGTATGGTTCGCCCTTCCACTATGGTGATGTCGTAGTCGTTAAAACGCACGTCTCGAAAGTTACTCCAGTTCGGACCCAATACACCTGCAAGATGTATTTGAAGGGCGAAAACCCTGAAACCGCAAAACCTCATTTCACGGCAATAACATCTCACTGCGTCTGCGATAAAGAGACTTTTAAACCCGTTAGCCAGAAGAAATTATTTCCCGAGCTTTACGCGGCATATAATCGCGTCTGCTATTCAGAGTAACCAGAATATTTAATAGGGCTCCCTCGAAAATAATGAACGAGAGAGCCCTATTAAAAGCAAGTTCAAAAATGACCACTGATGCTAGATCTGCATTTTAGTGATGTGACCTGCGATAACCCGTAACATGCATAAGCGCGAGAAGCTTACCATCCTGATCCTGCATCGTAATCTCGTAGCGAGCGATCTTCTTAGAAGTACAGGGGACCAATTCGCATCGCGCTGTAATTGTGTCTCCAACTTTAGCCGAAGCAATAAAATCAATTTGAGAGTTCATGGTAACCATGTTGTTCTTAATGTAGTGGCTGGCAACGCCAAAGGAAAAATCGCCCAAGGTAAAGTAGCAACCGCCCATAGGAATGCCAATACCATTAAGGCAGGTTTCATCAATAGGCATAACGCAGACAGAGTAATCTTCTCCAACTTCAATGGCTTTGATGCCATTCTTTGCTGCAAAACGATCACTGGTGCAATAAGGGTCGGTTTCTATAATTTCTTCTTCCTCAGCCATTATCTGGTTCTCCCTTTAATCTACTATTTCTCATTATTGTGCTGCAGGGGAGTAAACCTAGCTCCGCTACAGCACAATTAGATATGGTATCACCAATTATTACTAGCTGGGATCAATGCAATGAAGGTAGTTGGTGTCACAATTAAATTTGACCGCATTGAAACATGGACGCAACAATGAGTACCTCAGCCCGTTAAAACATTAGAAATCGCCACATAAATCAAAGAGAGCAAAGAGGGCGAAATCGGAATACTCCAATTTTCTGCATCTTTATGTTGAGAGGCTAATGCGAAAAGCGCCCCCTCTAAACACTTTTCTGAGAAGCGCTATTAGATTAATCATCAGGTTTACATAAGATATATTATCAACGAATTCAATGCGACAATTAGCGAGTCAGAAACTTGTAATTTCTGGCTAGGCTTCGAGGGCGATGGTCTATCACCTTAGTGGACGCAGCCATGCATATATAAAAAGAAGCGCTGGTAAACGCTTCTTTTTATATATGCTAAATAGTGTGTGATACTCCGCTTGATCCAAATCCACCTTCACCGCGATCGGAACGATCAAGTTCATTTACTTCATCAAAGTGAATATTTTCAACTTTCATGATTACTAATTGAGCAATTCGATCGCCAATATGTAACTCGATGTTGTTCTGAGGATCAAGATTAATTGCAATAGCCTTCAGCTCACCCCGGTAATTGCTGTCGATAAGTCCAGGTGCATTAACGAGCGAAAGCCCCTGCTTCAATGCAAGGCCGCTACGAGGCAATACGAAACCTGCATATCCTTCCGGAATTTGTACAGCTAATCCAGTAGGAATAAGGCAACGTTCAAAGGGTTTAAGCGTAATGTTCTGAGTAGCGCACAGATCATACCCGGCATCGCCTTCATAGGCGTTCTTAGGTACAACTGCCTGCTCGCAAAGCCTCTTTGTGGGAATTTTCAGTGTAGTCATTATTGGTACAAGCCCTTCAATGCTTCTCGGAATTCGTCTACAGTTTTGAAGTCTTTATAAACACTTGCGAAGCGAATATACGCCACGTCATCAACTTTCGCCAAGCGTTCAAGAGCCATATCTCCAAGGCTTTTGGAGCTTATTTCCTGCTTAGACGAATTGCGCAGTTCAACCTCGATGCTATCAATAAGCTGCGAGATCTTCTCTGCGGATACGGGCCTTTTAGCGCAAGCGATCAGTAAACCGCGAAAAAGCTTTTCTCGATCATACGCCTCGGAAGAGCCATCAGATTTAATAATCACTAATGGGTTTTCACTAGTGCGCTCATAGGTAGTAAAGCGGGACCCACATAACAAGCATTCCCGGCGACGGCGAATTGAAGAGCCATCGTCGGCAGATCGAGAGTCAACAACCTTTGATTCGGGATGCCCGCATGAAGGACAACGCATGAGATCTCCTTTGAACGGATAACCTCATGAAAGTATACAAGATATAGGTATTTTCAAGCATAGCAACGCCTATATTTCAGCTTATTGTGCTTGGTAGCATTCTCCAGTTAACTGAAATATGGGCGTTGCTATGCTTGTTCGACATTAATCATGCACCTACAAGAATCAGAAACAAAAATACAAGAGAAACTCCAGCGACGCTTCTAATATACGTTTCTGAGCTAGACTTCGAAACTGCGCCTTGCTTCAAAAATGCCTTATCAATTGAACCAAGAAGCGGATCGGAATGAATTGCTTTTACCGCATTTTCAAGGAGGCTCAGGAGCCGTGTTTTTTCTGGCGTTTGAATGCGGCTTTTCGAATCAACTAATTGGTCAAAGTCAATGATTGGCGTTGGCTTGTCCTGCTTAAAAGAGTAATCAGCCTTAAGGGCGGCAGAGCCAGCTGTGCGGTACGTTACCAATGCCTTACTCATTATATGCCTCCTTGCATAGAACCTTTGTTCGTGTATACTGTAAATCGAACATACGTTCCTGTCAACATAAATACAAACATTTGTTCTATTTAGGAGTCGCAATGTCCAAACCCCTTACTACACGTCAAAGAAGCGTGTATGAATTCATAGAATCCTATATATTGCAGAAGGGGTATGGCCCAACGGTGCGTGAAATCGCGGAAGCGGTACACTTGTCATCCCCCTCCACGGTCCACGTTCACCTTAAAACACTTGAAGAAAAGGGGTATATCGTTCGCGATCCGCTGAAATCTCGCTCGATCGCCTTACCGGGCAAACATGAACAAGAAGAGGCATTTGGCTCTGCAGGATCTAGCAACACCCTGTCACTACCCCTTGTTGGGAATGTCGCCGCTGGAGAACCAATTCTTGCTGAGCATAATGTCGAAACAACTATGCAGCTTCCAACCGAGATCGTAGGAGATTCTGCGTCATTCATTCTCGCAGTACACGGCGAATCAATGATTGAAGCCGGCATCAATGACGGAGATTATGTCGTAGTTAAAGAGCAGCAGGTGGCGCGAAATGGTGAAATTATCGTTGCGCTGATTGATGATGGAGCAACCGTTAAACGTTTCTATAAAGAGAAAGATCATATTCGCCTGCAACCCGAGAATTCAAGCATGGATCCAATCATCACGCGTGAGTGCGTTATTGTTGGAAAAGTGGTCGCCGTGCTTCGCAAGGTTTATTGATCGGCATCGCG
>UQVJ01000111.1 GCA_900544455.1 uncultured Eggerthella sp.
GGAGTACCTTGTTCATGCTACGTTTCTAGGAAGCGAAGCATGAGGCGAATAACCATCAGTGCTTCCAAGAAGCTTATGGAGTATATGGATCGCAAGGGTTATCACTGTATTGCCGTGGAGCCTCTTAGCCCAAAAGGCTGCTGCGCCGACATGACCGAGCTCCACTCTCGCTTCGTGCGCGATAAAGACATGCCTAGGCTGAAAGCAAAACGATGCGGAGTGTTTGATGCCCCGTTTGGTGAGATGCTTGTGTTGGAAAAAGGATTGGAAATCGACGATGAGGTCTATTTTGATCTGCGAAGCTTTTTCGGCATGAAAGATATTACGGTAAGAGGTATTCGACCGTTCTCTCTTTAACTCAATACGATCCTGCCGAGCTATCGTTTCACCGGCTAAAAACAACATGGGCCCCAATTGAAATTGAGGCCCATGTTTCATTTGCAGTGAAGCTGTGTTAGTTCTTCAGGGAATTGAGTGGTGCAGGCATGCGGCCGCCGCGATGGGCGAATACCGTGCCGGCATGTTCGTTTACTGGCATTACCGGTGCATAGCCAAGCAAGCCTCCGAAATCGAGTTTGTCGCCAACCTTCTTGCCGATAGCGGGAATGAGGCGAACTGCGGTTGTTTTGTTGTTGATCATACCAATAGCGCATTCATCGGCAATGATGCCAAAGATGGCTTCGACGCTGGTATCTCCCGGGATGGCGATCATGTCGAGGCCAACGGAGCAAACGCAGGTCATAGCTTCAAGTTTCTCCAGGTGGAGCGCACCAGATTCTGCTGCGCGAATCATGCCGGCATCTTCGGATACGGGGATAAAGGCGCCGGAAAGACCGCCAACGCTGCTACTTGCCATAACGCCGCCTTTTTTGACTGCGTCGTTGAGCATGGCGAGAGCTGCTGTAGTGCCAGGGCCGCCACATTGGCCAACGCCAATAGCTTCCAGAATTTCTGCAACCGAGTCGCCTTCAGCAGGCGTGGGCGCAAGAGAGAGGTCCAAGATGCCTTTCTGTACGCCCAGGCGTCGGCTGGCTTCTCGGCTCATGAGTTCGCCTGCACGAGTGATCTTGAAGGCGGTTGCCTTGATGGCTTCAGCAATGGAGGTCATATCGGCATCTTCTGGCATGTTGCGCAGGACATTGTTTACAACGCCGGGACCCGATACGCCTACGTTGACCACTGCATCGGCCTCGCCCGAGCCATGGAATGCACCAGCCATGAAGGGATTATCTTCGACGGCGTTGCAGAATACAACCAATTTGCCCGCGCCAATGCACTGTTTGTCTTTGGTTGCCTCTGCGGCCTGTTTGATGATGCCAGCCATTTTGAACGCGGCATCCATGTTGATGCCGGCGCGCGTTGATCCGACGTTTACCGATGCGCATACATTATCTGTTGCGGCAAGGGCGGCAGGAATCGATTCCATCAGGTTGTTGTCGGCGCGAGAGGCACCTTTGTGTACGAGTGCGGAAAAACCGCCTACAAAATCGACACCAACTTCTTTGCCTGCTTTGTCCATTGCGATAGCGATAGGAGAAAGGTCGGTAGCTTGGGTTGCGGCGCAGATTTCGGCGATGGGCGTCACGGAAATGCGTTTATTGACGATAGGAATGCCGTATTCACGTTCGAGCTGTTCGGCGGTGGGAACAAGTTTTTCGGCTGCGGTGGTCATGCGATCGTATACCTTGCGAGCCATAACGTTCACATCTTCGTGAGTGCAGCCGCGCAGGTTCAAACCGAGGGTAATGGTACGAATATCGAGGTGCTGCTTGCTTACCATTGCAAGCGTTTCAGCGATCTCTTCCGGGGTGATCTGCATGGAAATGATCCCTTTCGTTGCGGTTTCATCAATCTGCTAATTTTATCACTGCAAAATGCGGGTGGAGTTGCGAACGCGTGCCCTTCGATATAGAAACACGGCTACTGCAGGGCGTATGGGGCACGGATGGAATTATTGCCATGCTCTTCCTTCGGTTAATGGGTTCATTGTGCGTTTTACCTTGGAATTTACGGTGTGATTCTCTGCGAGCTGCTATTCAGGGTAGTCTTGAGAAGCGCGAATGGAATTACCGCCTGTCCATTGCCGTGTACTCTTCAGAAGGCCAAATTCAGTAGAATGACTATCTGACATGGACTAAGTGGGAGGTTGTCATGACGGAGGAATCTACTTTAACCGAAGATGGTTTGGCAAAGCGCATTGCGGATTTTGCAGCTTCTTTCGCAGCCAATCAAAAGGCATTGGCGGATCTTGCACCAATTGGTAATCCGAATATGGTTGCAATGCTTGCTGAAGCTGCATTGTCCGATAGAGGCGATGGCTTCGCCTGCTATGTTGCGGAAAACATGGTTGCCATTAGGGCTGCGGCATTGAGAAGCGAAGAGGTCTGCACTGTACTGGTAATGGGCTATGAGCTGGGCATTTCGGTAGGTAGTGCTGCCTGCATGAATGACCTTGGTGCGTTGTATTACATGGGAGAGCTAGTTCCTCAGGACTATGCACGGGCCGCAAAGCTCTACGAGCAAGCAATGGACCATGGCTGTTTCCAGTCGATTATCAATTTGGGCTATATATACGAATATGGTCGCGCAGGTGAAGCCGACCACCAAAAGGCGTATCAGTGTTACGCATTGGCTTCCGCTTTGCAGCCGTCTTGTGAGGCGGTATATAAACTGGGAGATATGTATTCTCGTGGTGAGGCTGTGCCATCTAGCATGGGGAAGGCTTGTCAGCTGTGGGAGCGCAGTCTCGAACTTGCTGGGAGCGTCGTTGAAGCAGCTCAGCCATCTGTGCGAATCGCTAAGGCAATCGTCAACCCCTCATGCGAAGAGCGGGGAGAAGAATACGACCCCCTCCGTGCGCTGTCTTTGTTTCAGCAGGCCGAAATTGGGTTGCGTATAGATATCTCCAAGGGGGCAACCTATTATCGCAGGCGTCTTACCGAAGCGATCGAAGGTCAAGATTTGGCTCGCCAGCGTATTGTGGAAAAAGCTACAGCAGAGGCTATGGAATAAGCTAGATATTGCGCTATTCGTCGGGAATCGAGCAGCTTCGTGGTTTGAAGATGCTCGATTCTTATTTTGATTTTCGAAATGGGCTCTCGAGCGCCGATGGGACCTACTTGCTTTGTGATTCTTTAGTTGTTGCTATATTGCTGTTTTTGGATCCATTTCTTGCCCGAGTCACAGCCCCTTGGTACTATGTTATTGCACACTGTGTTCATTAATGATCAGTGTGATTAATGTAACTGCGGGGAAGTTATTTGCGACCGTGCAAGGAGAAGGGGCTAACGTGCCAGCTGGTGTCAGTATGCACTCACGTTGTGAAAACGCAATTTTAGCCATCGAGCCTTGCCTTGAGGATCGTCGTATTACGCGCAGCAAGAAAGCACTGCGCGGTGCGCTCATCTTTCTGATGGAGGAAAAAGGGTTTGACTCCATTACGGTCAACGACCTGTGCTCTGCAGCCGACCTTAATCGCGGTACGTTCTACAATCACTTTCGTGATAAAGAACACTTGCTTGAATCGTTCGAAGATGAAGTGATGCGCGATTTAGTCGCTATTCAGGCCCAGATGGAATCCATCGATATAAAAGAGGTAGTTGCGGCGCGATTTGCAAAGCGTCCGCTTCCTTTTTTGGTGGACCTTTTCGATTACCTGAGCAAACAGGGCGCTTTCCTGCATGCAGTGTTGGGTCCTGGGGGCGATATTCGTTTTGGTCCTCGCTTGCGAGATTCGGTATGCGCTCACCTTATTCAGAGCGTGCTTCACGAACAGTATCGCAATGACCCCAGTGCATTTGTTGATTACTATCTTGCCTTCTATGCTTCAGCATATTTAGGCGTTATAACCCATTGGATTGAAACCGGAATGAAGGAAAGCTCGGAGGAAATGGCGCTTATTGCTATGCGTTTGCTTTTTATCAAACCGGGGGAACCTATTCGAATGTGAGGAGATTCACCATGGCAACCGAAGCTGGAGTATCTAAGCTCCATCTGGGTATCGACGTGGGATCAACCACGGTAAAAGTTGCAGTTTTGGACGAAGACGATCAAATCGTCTATTCGGTCTATCGACGTCACCACGCGGATGTACGTGCGACGGTGCTGGGGGTATTGCAAGAAGCGGCAGCACAATTTCCCGATAAAGAGGTTACGGTGGCCATCACTGGCTCCGGTGGTCTGTTGCTTTCCCAGTGGCTCGGTATCGAATTCGTTCAGGAAGTAATCGCTTCCAAAACGGCAGTTGAAACGTTTATCCCCAAGACCGATGTTGCTATCGAGCTTGGTGGCGAAGACGCTAAGATCATCTACTTCGATAATGGCATCGAACAGCGTATGAACGGTACGTGCGCTGGTGGTACCGGCGCATTCATCGATCAGATGGCCGCGCTTTTGGACACTGACGCAACGGGACTGAATGAGCTTGCTCAACATCATACGGTGCTGTATCCGATTGCTAGTCGTTGTGGCGTATTCGCCAAGACTGACGTACAGCCCCTTTTGAACGAGGGAGCTAAAAAAGAAGACATTGCTGCATCGATTTTCCAGAGCGTTGTTACGCAAACCATTTCCGGTTTGGCATGCGGTCGTCCGATTCGCGGTCATGTTGCGTTCCTCGGCGGTCCGCTGCAGTACTTGCCTGAACTCCGCAAGCGCTTCTATGAAACGCTTGAGCTTGATGATGAGCATATTATCGTTCCCGATAATGCTCATCTTTTTGTGGCGAGCGGTTGCGCGTTGGCTGGCTCTGAAGCTAAAGCTGAGTTGCTTTCTGACGTTGTTCGGCGTCTTGAAAATCTGGGTGATGTGC
>UQVJ01000112.1 GCA_900544455.1 uncultured Eggerthella sp.
TTAAGGAGGGTTACCGTATCCTCGATATCAGACAGTTTAACCACTTCAGTGGGCGTGTGCATATAACGCAGAGGAATAGAGACCAGACCCGAGGCACAGCCACCACGTTGAATCTGCATCTCGGAAGCATCCGTTCCCGAGTCGCTTGGCTCAGCTTCGAACTGAACCTTGATCCCCTCAGCTTCAGCAGCAGCGCACAAGCGCTCAAATACCACAGGGTTAATATTGGGGCCACGGGCAATAACGGGGCCTTTTCCGCAGAACACCGAACCATACCTATCAGTATCAATGCCCGGATAGTCGGTTGCATGGGTAACATCGAGAGCGATAGCCACATCAGGTTTGATGCTAAAGGCGGACGTGCTAGCCCCCCGTGATCCAATTTCCTCCTGAACGGTTGCAGCGCAGATATAATCGCCCATGGAGCCACTAACTCGCTTGAGTTCCTCCATGACACGGGTAATCACATACACGCCTGCTTTGTCATCGAAAGCGCGCGAAACCGCCATTCCCTTCCCGTACTTCTCAAAGCCGACACCGTACGTAATAACATCACCGACACGAACCGTTTCACGCACCTTACGTGGAGACAGCCCAAGATCAATGAAAAGTCCGTTAATGGGAGTTACTTTGGTTCGCTCGTCAGACTCGATAAGATGAATGGGCTTGCGACCCACCACACCTCGCATGACTCCCTGCGAAGTATGTACATCAACGCGAAGTCCTGGCAGAATAGCTGCATCCACGCCTCCAACGGGAGCAACGCGAAGGAAGCCTTGGGAGTCGATGCTCTTTACCATGAGGCCAACTTCATCCATATGAGCAGCAATCATCACCGAAGGAGCCGAGCCATTCCCCAATAGACGAGCATGAACCGAGCCCATGACATCGGTTTCAATCACATCGGCATATTCGGCCAAGCGCTCACGTACCAAATGGGCAACCAAAGATTCAGTGCCTGTAACTGAAGGGGTTTCCAGCAAACGTTTCAAATACGTTTTATCTGCAAGTTTAGCCATGTTAAACCTACGATTCATAAGGGGCGAAAGCCCAATGCATGAATATTGTTGAATACTGAGGAATTATACCGCGACCCGGAAAATCAGCCATGATGCAACCATAAAATAAGGCATCACTCATAAGAGCTGGCTAGTTTAAAACGCAATCGGCGCTCGCGCGGCTTTGCCGAAAGAAGAACAACCTGAATAGCCTGTCCAAGACGATAGCGGACGCCCGTTGACGCACCGTTGAGCATTTGTCTCTCAGGATCAAACGAAAAGTACTCTTCACCTAGATCTTCGATGGCAAGAGAACCCGTTGCCGTGCAGTCCAAACGAACCATAAGACCAAAGGTTGAAACCGACGAAACGATGCCAGTAAAAGTCTGGCCAGTGAACTGCTCAAGATACTCAATGATTTTGGTGAGCTGCGACTGACGAGCAGCTTTTTCTGCCTCACGCTCCATATGAGACGAATGCTCAGCCATCCAAGCAAGCGAATTGCGCTGTGCCTCATAGGTAGCACTATGACCGAAAAACGCCTCTTTAAGCATTCGATGCACCAATAAATCTGGATATCGGCGAATTGGGCTAGTGAAATGGCAATAGGTCTGAAGGGCTAAGCCGTAATGATCACTCAACTCGGTACGGTATACAGCTCGCTTCATCGCACGAAGCATCAGCACATTCACCAGCTCCTGTTGGGGCATGCCCTGTACACGCGTTAGTACATCCTGCAAAGCATGAGGATTGCCGTCGCAAAAAAGACGCTTGTTCACATCCGAAAACAAAGATGATTCCTGAAGCACCTCGTAAAGCGCACAAAGCGCATCTCCATCAGGCGCGTCGTGCACTCGATACACGCAAGGCAAGCCTTTTTCGGTGAGCCACTGCGCAACAAGGTTATTTGCCAAGATCATCGCCTCTTCGATAAGCTCCGTTGCCGCAGTTCGGCGACGATAGGTGATTCCAAGAGGATGACCCTCTGCGTCAAGTTTGGCTTTCGCTTCAACCCTGTCGAAATCTATGCACCCATCTTTTTTACGGCGGGCAAACAGAGCCTTAGCTAACGAATCGAGCTTTGGCACGCGGTCAATAAGCGCATGGACCGTTTCCTCCGACAGAGACTTAGACCCATACGGCATCTCACATTCCGAGAGTGAATATTTACATTGCTCCGTAGAGAGACAGCGATTAGACGATTCGAGAATCACTTGAGCTTGATCGTATGACAATCGCGCTTTCGAACGAATAACCGAAGGGAATACTTCATAAGAGAGCACAGAACCGCTTGGGGAAAGTTCGACCTTGACGCTGACACAGCAACGATCCTCTTCGGGCATCAATGAGCACAACTCATTACTCAGTTTCTCTGGAAGCATAGGAAGAACACGGTCTACCAGATAGACTGAGGTTGCACGTCGTCGAGCATCCATATCGAGAGATGAATCATAGGCAACAAAGCGAGACATCAGCGATATGCACCCCAAGGACAAAGTTACCATCCTTGCGCTCAAGTGAAACCGCATCATCGAAATCTCGCGCGTCGACAGGATCGATAGTAAAGATAAAGTCATCGCGTAAATCGCGATAACCTTGAACTGTGGCAAGTGAGGCGTCGAGAGAGCACTGCTCAGCCTCCTCGATAGCAGCTGGAGAAAACTCGGTTTCAAACTGATGTTCGGCGATGATCAGATCAATAGCGATATCGGTATCCGATTCCGAGCCAAGCACACGCACCACCGTGCCCGTAGCAGCAGAATTTCGCGTTGGGAACTCGATTATACGAACCTCGACCAAATCGCCGTCATTAACCTGAGGCGCATCGCTTCTGAGCGTGAAGATGTCACAAGGAACCGAAGGGTCTTCGGGCACCACAACGCCAAAAGGCTCAGCAACTTCATAACGTCCGATAAGAGTATCTCGCGCACGCATGATAACGCGCACAACGCGAGCAGAAGGCTTACGGGAAACTCCAGAGCAATGCCTGTCGGGAGATTGCCCGGAAAGACGTGAAACCTCAACCAAATCGCCAGGGAATGCACCGTTTACCTTTGAGGCGGGAACAAAGAACTCCCCCTCCGCCGTCTTGACGAAGCCGAATCCCTGAGCGCTCAGCTCAAGAATGCCTTGTGGTTTTGCTTTAGGATGCCTACGAGCCTTGGAACTACGTCGTGCCATTTCCGCCCTTATGAAATCTGGGAGCGAGCCGAATCGAAAGCAACCGATTCCTGCGTGGAAACATTAGATGTCTCGACATTAGGAGTAATACCATTGCCATCAATCTGACGACCGCCAGGAGTTAAATAAAATGCCGCAGTGTAACGGATGGCTCCACCAAACGATAGTGGCTGCATAGCTTGAACAGAGCCTTTTCCTTGCGTTTTTTCACCGACAATCTCAGCACGACCAGATTCCTGAAGCGCAGCAACAAGAACTTCAGCGCAACCAGCAGTACGACCGTTAGTGATAACAACCAGGGGTGCGCTGGTAATGCTGTCGCCGTTTGCACTGCGAGAGCTGATTCCATTTACCGTTTCAATCTGCGCAACAACACCGCTGGGGATAAATAGAGAAGCAATGTCGACTGCCTGGGTCAGATAACCACCTGGAACATCACGAAGGTCAAGGACAAACGCCTGAGCACCCTGGGAGGACGAATCGGTTATCGCCGAAGAAACCGTAGCTGCCGTATCCGAAGTAATCTGCTTTATATCAATGGTACAGACTCCGTCATGAACGCTCCAGGTAACATTTTCTTGCGAACTGGAAGAAAACGTAAGGGTGGTTGAAAACGTGGTTCCGCTTTCACCTTGCTTTTGAGAAGGGCGACTCCAGGTTACATACACGCTTTCGCCCTCTGAGCGTGAAAGAGCGTCAAGCACTTCGGGAATGCTCCAAGAAGGCTTGGACACACCATCGATAGATTGGACATAATCACCGGTTTCGATACCTGCAGCAGCTGCAGAAGAATCTTCGAAAACATCAGAAGCAAAGCACTTTCCATCGTTTTCACCGAAGAGCACGCCAATGCCCGCTTCGGGGTTTTTAGTGCTTGCAAGATAGGCGCGATAGCTCGTTTCGTCATAATACTTGAGGAAGCTATCGCCAGTACCCTCAGCATACGAGGACAACACCTTAGCCGTAACTTGGCCAAGATCGTAATCGTCCATGCTGCTCTTCTTTAAGATACCCTCCATTTCAGCTACACGAGCTGAAAGAGAATCGTAGGTATCCCCCGAAACCGTAAGCCCCGGATTCACCTCGGTATCGACATCGAGAGACGAAAGCCCCATTGCATTGAGCAAATCGGTATTACCACGAGCAAAAAAGCCCGCGCAAAACACCAAACATATGAAAATGCAAGCACCGAGAAGCTTCACGATGCTTGCATTTCGTTTGTTCGAAGATTCCACCTTGGTGGTTTTCTTGAAATCGTTCACTAACGTGCCTTCGATTCCTTGAACATTTCAGCCTTTCTTTAGACCTTCAGATAGCGGCTCATCGCAAACAGCGAACCCAAAAGACCGATAACCAAACCTGCTACCAGCATAGCCAAATAGATGAGCAGGAACATGCCCAAATCTACGCCGATAGGCAACCACGGAAGAGCAACGGCCATCTGAGGAAGCACCAAGTTGCGCGCAATCTCAAGGACGAGGATTGCCAGCAAAGCACCAATCAATGCATGAAGCGCACCTTCCGCCAAGAAGGGTCCTCGAATGAAGCCATTCGAGGCGCCAACCAGACGCATGATGGCGATTTCCTTACGACGAGCAAGAATAGCC
>UQVJ01000113.1 GCA_900544455.1 uncultured Eggerthella sp.
GATCAGCTTGGGCCCGAGCATTCTTCGCACGGAAACGGCTGGTATTGTTGCTCCGGCATTGACGTTATATGAGCTTGAGGTGCGTTCATGAAGGTATCGGTGGTGAACCTTGGCTGCAAAGTGAATAGGGTTGAATCCGACACTATCGCCAAAGCCTATGAAGGCAGGGGTGCTCAATTGTGCTCGGTGCCCGATGCGGATATTGTTGTTATCAATACCTGCACGGTAACCGAGGAAGCTGACAAAAAAACCCGTAAAAGCATTCGGCGCGTTCTTCGTCAAAATCTAAGCGCCCAAGTGGTGGTTACCGGTTGTGCTGCTGCTATCGAACCTGAGTTTTACCGCGCTCTTGATTCTCGTATCTGCGTAGTAGATAAAATCGATTTGCTTGAAGAGGTGGGTGACGGCTCGGCTGCTTCTTCGGCACATCTTGTTCGTGTGGGAGATGAATTTCCTACCCGTGTCTCATTGAAAGTCCAGGATGGATGTAACCATTCATGCACCTACTGCATTGTTCACGTTGCTCGTGGCAAGGCGTGGTCACGTCCGACGAATGCTGTTTTAGAAGAAGCCTTGGCGCTGGCTGATGCGGGCGTCAAGGAGCTTGTTCTTACTGGCATTGATCTTGGATCCTATTGTTGCACCGAAGGCGAGAATCGTATTCGCCTTGGTGCTCTTGTGAGTAGGATGCTCGATGAATTGGGGAAGGCCGGTCATGGTGACGTTCGCTTGCGCGTTGGCTCTGTAGAGCCAAGGTCGCTTGATCCTGAATTCGTTAAAGTTATGGCTGAGTCTGAGGGGCGCGTGTGCCGTCATTTGCACCTGCCTTTGCAGTCAGGCTCCGACAAAGTGCTACATGAGATGAATCGGCCTTATTCTGCCCGTGATTTCTTGGAAATTGTAGCCATGCTGAAACGGGAGGTTGGGGATATTTCCCTTACCACAGACATCATCGTGGGTTTTCCTGGAGAAACAGAGAAGGACTTCGCTGATACTTGTGCATTGGTACGTGAAGTTGGTTTCACGAAGATCCATGTATTTCGGTATTCTCGTCGAGAGGGTACGCCGGCAGCAAGTCGCACCGATCAGGTTCCTGCTGAAATCAAAGAGCGTCGAGCTCATGAATTAAGCGAATTGGGCGATCAGCTGCGTATCCAATATGCGCAGCGTCGCATTGGCTCTCATGAGCTTGTTGCTGTTGAGCAAGAAGGGTGGGGCATGACCGAGTCGTACTATAAGGTTCGTATCGATGGCTTCAAGCAGGGCGCTTTGGTCGATGTTTGCTTAACGGGCGTTGACGATGCTGCTATCATGAGGGCATGACTGATTTCGAGAACATTTCACTCGTTATTCCATCCCCAATTGAGCCTGCTGCTCTTTTGGGACCTCAAGACGAGTTTCTTCATCTAATCGAAGACTCCACTGCTGCGCGTATTTCTTTGCAGGAAAACTCACTTCGCATTCAAGGCAACGCTCTTGAGGTGCAATCGCTTACCACGCTTTTTGCGGGTCTAATAAAAACGCTCGAAGCAGGTGAGACTCTTACGACTGATGAGGTGAAGCGTTCTTTAAACCTTATGAAGGCCGGTGAACTGGCACCGCCTCCCATGAAGAACGACGTAATTCTTTCTTATCGCGGCCGTGCTATTCGCCCTAAAACGCCCACGCAGAAACAATACGTGGATGCCATTCGAAAGAACACTGTTACGTTCGGCATTGGTCCAGCAGGTACTGGCAAAACGTATCTTGCTATGGCTATGGCGGTAGCCGCATTTAACAACAAGCAAGTAAGCCGCATTGTCCTTACGCGGCCTGTCGTCGAGGCTGGAGAGAATCTCGGTTTTCTTCCCGGTACCCTTACCGAGAAAATCGATCCTTACATCCGCCCCTTGTACGATGCATTGTTTGAGATGATGGAGCCTGGCCGCGCAAACAAACATCTTGCTGATGGAACCATTGAAATCGCGCCTCTGGCTTTTATGAGAGGTCGTACGCTCAACGATGCCTTCATTGTCCTTGATGAAGCGCAGAACACCACTCCTGGCCAAATGAAAATGTTCCTTACCCGTCTGGGCATTGGTTCGAAAATGGTCATTACCGGCGATATTACTCAGGCTGATCTTCCCAAGGGTGTTTCGGGCCTAAAAACCGTGCGTCAGGTTCTTGATGGTTTGGATGACATAGCATTTTGCGAGTTCAAGAATTCCGATGTTGTGCGTCATTCCTTGGTAGCAAGGATTGTTGCCGCCTATGCGCGCGCCGAAGAGATGAATCTCCGTTTGTAAAGAGGTTGCCGATGCAGGTCAATGTACTTATTGAGCATGGGGAAGAGCTCGTTGGCGGCTTTCCCATTGAAGAGCTGTGCACGTTTGTAATGAAAAAGATGAACTTGCCGGAGTGTACTGACGTTACCGTCACTTTTGTTACCAATGAACGGATCCATGAGCTGAATCGGGATTATCGAGGAATAGATCGTCCGACCGATGTCCTGTCTTTCGAGTGCGATAATGTCCCATTTGAAGATGAGGTCTTGGATGACGTTGAAGAATTTGAACTTGGCGACACTATTATCGCTACCGATGTAGCTCTTGCGCAAACCGAAGAATACGGAACAACGCTCGAAGAGGAAGTAACGATTCTTGTCATCCACAGTCTGTTGCATCTTTGCGGATACGATCACATCGAAGATGATGACTACGAGATTATGCATGCTTTGGAAGAAAAGCTGATGCGCGAATGGAACGAGAGCCACGCATGACGCGTGAAGGTTTTTCTCTTTTTGCCGCGTTCCGTTGCGCTGGACGCGGAATAATCGACACGGCCCACGAGCGTAATTTTCATATTGAATTCGGTTGTATGGTGCTTTGCATCATTCTCGGTTTTGTTTTTGGTATTAGTCCTTGTGAGTGGCTTGTTGTTGTGATTTGCTTTGGATTGGTTTTAGGCGGTGAGTGCTTCAACTCGTCCATTGAGGCAATAGTTGATTTGGCAAGCCCCGAGTATCATGAGCTTGCCCGTAAATCGAAAGACGCCGCTGCTGGCGGTGTGCTGCTGTTCTCGTTGGCCTCATTGATTGTTGGCTTGATTATTTTTGCGCCGCGAATTCTCTGTCTATTCGGCTTGAAGTAACGCGCGTTCGAAAAGGAATTATATGGAAATCAATCAAAGTACAATTAACCCAGATACATTTAGGTCTGGATTTGTGACTCTCGTTGGTAGGCCGAGCTCGGGTAAGTCAACTTTACTCAATGCCCTTATGGGGAAAAAGCTTGCTATTGCCTCGCCTACTGCCCAAACTACACGCCATCGCTTTCGTGCTGTTCATACTACCGAAGATCACCAGATGGTTATTGTTGATACCCCCGGTGTGCACAAACCGCATGACGCTCTTGGCGAAGAGCTGAATACTACTGCGCTTAAATCGCTCGATGGTATTGATGTTGCTGCATTCTTGCTGGATGCATCGGCTCCCTTTGGCCGCGGTGATGAATGGGTTGTTTCCGAACTTGCCAAGAACAAGGTTCCGAAAATCCTCGTTCTTTCAAAGATTGACTTGGTTGACGATGAGCTGCTCGACGAACAACGCCACAAGGCGGTTTCTTTAGGCGATTGGGACGAAGTTGTAGAAGTCTCGTCGATTACGGGTGCGGGCATCGATGAGTTCATCGATGCTGTTGTGCGTCGCTTGCCCACTGGTCCACTGTGGTTTCCTGCAGATATGGAAACCGATCAACCTATCGAGGTCATCATCGCTGAATTCATTCGTGAGAAGATTCTTCTTACTGCTCACGATGAAGTGCCCCATGCGGTAGGTGTGGTTGTCGATGCTATGGAATACAACCGACGAAAGAATCTTCAGAAGATCTATGCCACTGTTTACGTAGAGCGTGATAGTCAGAAAGGCATCATAATCGGAAAAGGCGGTCATGCTATCAAAGAGGTTGGTACCCAGGCTCGTGAGGACCTCGAAATTCTTCTGGGCAAAAAGGTATTTCTCGACCTCAATGTTAAGGTCCGTAAAAATTGGAGGCGTGATCTAAATCAAATTCGTCGTTTTGGCTACGGCGAGGGCGCATAGGATCAATGGCTTCGCGTTCATATAGCGTGAGAGCTTTGGTGCTTCGCCGTACCAAGCTAGGGGAGAGCGATGTGATTTGCACTTTGCTCTCTTCTGATGGATCGCAAATTCGTGCGGTCGCGAAGGGGGCTCGAAAGCCCTCTTCTTCTTTTGCCTCAAGGTTAGAGGTTTACTCTGTTTGCGATTTACTTCTCTGCCAAGGCAAAACTCTCGACATCGTCAAGGAAGCGCGCTTGCTGCAGGGCAATGAGCATCTTCGCGGGGATTACGCTTTGATGGAAGCTGCTTCGCCTATGGTTGAAATCCTTGATAAAACCACTCAGGTAGGGTTACAGGATGAACGTCTGTTTCCCATGGTGTGCGTCGCGCTGCAGGCGTTAAAGGGTGTCAATTCAAATGACGCTGCTGCTTCTGCAGAGTGCTACACGGCTGGCTATTTGCTTAAAGCTCTTGCTGTTTTGGGTTTTCGTCCCCGTTTCGATACTTGTGTCGAATGCGGAAATGCCATTTCGCCAGAGTTGCTTTATTCCCATGTGCCCTTTTCGCTTGTTGATGGCGGTGTTGTCTGCTCGTCTTGCAGGCCTGCGTGCGAAACTGTATATCTTTCTCGTGACACTGTGCTGTGGGCTCAAGCTCT
>UQVJ01000114.1 GCA_900544455.1 uncultured Eggerthella sp.
GGAAGAAGATATGGAAGCATCCCTCTTCTTCAAGCTTTCCGCAAGCCCAGTAGCCCTGGGCCATGGTTATCTGATACAGGTCCGTTAAAAGAGCATAGTCATCATTGTTGTTCATTCGTGCTGCCTTCCCCCTGAGCCTTACGACGACGGCGGCGGGGCTTGCGATGGGCTACTTCACCCTGCTTGCCGGCGTTCGAACCGTTGGCCGTATGCTCCCCTTGTTGCTTTCGAGGCGCATTGCGCACGCCCGAAGATTTACGGCCGGGACGCTTTGCACCCTGGTCGGAATTGTTTTTCTTGCGCTCATCACTGCGTTGGTTCTGCTGACCTTGCTTGCCCTGCTGCTGAGGCTTGCTTCCCTTGCCTGAACCACGGCGCGAACGACGTGATTGGCCCTCGCTCTTTTTCTGGGAGGCGGGCTTTTTCTGTTCCTGCGAGGCTTCGCCCTTGCTGACAGACTGGCCTTCAGCGCTCGATGAGCCACTGCGGCTACGGCGGCGGCGGGGCTTGCGATGGGCGTCTTCCTTTTCGCGCTCGCTCTTACGGGATTTACGCGATTCGTTATCGGCGAGTTTTTCATTGCCGCTAAACGAGGTAACTTCAAAGGCAGTGGTGCCAAACACATCGAGGGGATCGGGAGAAGCGTACTTCTCGAACACTTCCTCGGATACACCGGTGGGACGCTTTCCTTCGCCGTTATATTCCATTTCGGCAAGAGGAACTTTAATGGACTTGCCGTCTTCAAGCTGAAGGGTGACACGTTCCAGTGGAACGTTGATTTCGGTTACGCGGGCAACGCCACCAGGCACCTCGACCTTTGCGCCATGCTTGGGAGCGCGGGAATTAACCTCTTTATAGGTTTCGTATTCATAGCGCAGGCAGCACATGAGCCTGCCGCAGCACCCCGATATCTTCTGAGGGTTGAGCGACAGATTCTGTTCCTTGGCCATACGAATGGAAACAGGAGAAAATTCTCCGCCCAAACGCTTGCAGCAAAGCTCCTGGCCACAATGGCCCAAGCCGCCCACCAAACGAGCCCCATCGCGCACGCCAATCTGGCGCATGTCTACACGCACATGGAAATGACCGGCCAATTTTCGCACCAGGTCGCGAAAATCTACGCGCTCCTCAGCCTCAAAATAGAAAACTGCCTTGTCGCCGTCGAACAGGAACTCCACCATAACGGGGCGCATTTGGTCGCTTGCATCTTCAGCAAATTCCTTGAACACAACCAGCGCCTCTTCGCCCTGCTGGGCCAATTCGTCTGCTCGCTGGACGTCTTCCTCGGTCGCAATGCGAATAACCGGCTTCAACGGTGACTTTAAATCGGCGATAAGCTCATCGCTTACCTCCATGATATCGGCCGTTGCCGTACCGAATTCGGTTCCGCGCTCCGTTTTAACGATTACGTGGTCGTTGGCTTTAACGTCTATGTCGCCCGGGTCGAACCAAAGAACCTTGGTTCCCGCCTGCATCTTAATAGGTGTTACCCGAACCATGTAGAACCTCTCTTATCGTGAACAGAAGCGTGTCCAAGCACGTTTCTGGAGAAACATTATAACTAAGCGCCTCGTCGGTCTTATATGCTTCGCGCAATGCACGCATCAGACCCTCAACGTTTACCCGAGCTGCAGCCGCTTCTACGGCAGAACGCTGGTCGATGTTCACCATCAGCTCGGGAGTACCCGAAACTACCATAAGGACATCGCGCAACCACGAGCGGATAATCGCCGTCATCTGTTTGAGCGAAGTGCGCGTTGCCTGGGTAAGAGCGCGTTTATGGCGCAGTTCAATTTGGCGTATGGCTGTTTTCGTAAGGAAATCTGCGGACTCCGCCAATTCCTCGCTCTGCTCGGTTCGCACGTTATCAAGCGGGGCCTTTGCGCGTTCAATGAGCTCGGCGGCATACTCCAGCACATCGCGGGCATCAGCAACCGCCAAGCCAGCCAAAACCTCCATCACGCGAGCGCGAAATTCGGTACGCTCGCTACTTTTGGCAAATGAAATAGCCTGCGTGATAGAGCCATCGCACGCCTCGATGGCCATACGGGCTCGCTCGGGAGTTACCCCAACCTTTTGGGAAAGAATTCCCGCCGCCTCTTGAGCAGGAATATGGCGAAACGGAACCACCTGACAGCGGGAAACTATAGTGGGGAGCACGCCTTCGCGGGTACGGCCCAAAAGAATGAAGACCACACCAGGCACCGGCTCTTCCAGGGTCTTCAAGAAAGCATTTGCCGCCTGAGTACCCAAAAGATCGACGCGATCGAGTATATACACCTTGCTCTTTGCGCGAATGGGGGCAAGCGAGACATCGGAAACGATTTCCCTGATTTGCTCAACAAGATAGCCCTGAGCGCCTTCGGGGGCATAATAATGCACATCAGGATGGCGGCGACGCAACACGCGGGCACAGTCGTCGCATTCACCGCAGCCATTCTTTTCACACAGGATGGCCTGAGCGAAGGCATATGCCGCAGATGTTTTGTTGGAGCCGGCTGGGCCAGTAAGCAAGTAAGCATGGCTTACGCGACCCGAAGCTATCGTCGCACGAAGAAACTCGCGCACGCGAGGCTGGCCGAGCACTCCGTCGAAGACATCAGCCACCGCGCTACTCACCTAAGTTGATCTGGGCTTTTTTGTCGGTATTGCGCTCAAGGATGGCTTCGAAGAAACCGGGCTGCCACACAGGGCTGGAAGCATCCCAGCTGAATATATCGGAAAGCTCCCTGAAGATGGTTCGAGCCGTTTCGTCCTTGGAGCCCGCGGAGGAAACGACGCGAATGCGTTGGGGGTTTTCTGCCGCGATGCGCATGAATGCGCTATTCACACGCGCATGGAAATCGGCTCCTGCCTGCTCAAGCCTGTCTGCATCACCATGATGGGTGGCTCGTTCGAGCCCTTCTTCGGCGGGGGCTTCTGTGGTAAGCAGGATGGTGCGGCAGGGATGTACCCCTTGGCAGGCAAACACATTGGCCTGATGCACGAACGACACAGGAAGACCTCGGCCATACGCCTGATAGGCAACCGTGGAATCATAGAATCTGTCAAGCAGAACAACCGCCCCTCGCGCAAGCGCTGGGATGATGGTCTCTTTCACGATTTGGGCACGGGCAGCTTCGTAAATGAGCAGCTCGGCCTGATCGGACATGGCTGAATTCTCGGGATTAAGGACAATCGAGCGCAGCGCTTCACCAATGGCGGTGCCACCAGGTTCGCGCAAGCACAGAACCTCATAGCCCATCTTGCGCAGGCGCTCAGCCAAAAACGTGATATGCGTTGTTTTGCCGGCGCCATCTCCACCTTCAAAGGTGATGAAAATTCCAGGTCCGACAGTAGTATCCTGCGCAGTGGCCACTCGTTAATTCCTATCAGTCGAGAGAGTAAATGTCTTCGCCCATCGTGTCGATACCGACGAAAACGGGGAAATCAGAGACGATAATCTTTCGCAACGCCTCGGTACCCAAGTCATCATACGCTAACGTTTCACACGATTCTATGCACTTCGCAAGAAACGCAGCAGCGCCGCCAACAGCCACAAAGTACACTGCGCCATTGTCGATGCAGGCCTGACGAACCGCTTCAGAGCGATGCCCCTTGCCCACCGTTGCGGCAAGGCCGCAATCCATAAGATGAGGAGCCGCAAAGTCCATTCGCGAAGCGGTGGTAGGGCCAATGGCGCCAAACGGGCGGCCTGCCGCCGAAGGCGTAGGACCTGCATAGAAAATAGTTTGGCCCGTCAAGCCATACGGTAGCTCTTTGCCATCCCCCATTTCAGCAAGCAAACGCTGGTGGCCTACATCGCGCAGCGTGAAAAGCGGACCGGAAAGCAAACATGCTTGACCGGCACGCAATTCCTTTGCCTCTTCAGGATCCAAGGGAAGAGTAAGGCGTATTGGATCAGCTGGCATAGCTACTCCCCTTCCGAGTCAAATGCCCTGACGATATGCGTAGGGACGTCGACCGTAGCGCGACGAGTGGCTGAACAACTCATGTTCACCGCCACGGGAAGCGCGGCGATGTGGCACGGCGCCGTTGCAACGCGCACGCCCAATGCCGTGGTTCGGCCGCCCAATGCCCCCGCGCCGATTCCGGTTGCGTTGATCGCAGAAAGCAATTCCGCTTCAAATGCGGCAGCATCGGGATCGGGGTTCACGGTGCCAAGCGGACGCATCAAAGCGCGCTTGGCCAACCCGCCAACCTTGTCAAACGTGGCACCCACGCCTACACCGACCACCAAAGGCGGGCAAGCGTTTGCAGCCTTTTCACGTACACAGGCAAGCACGGTATCGATAACGCCCTGTTTGCCGGCGCTTGGCGTGAGCATAACCACACGGCTGGCATTGTCGGAGCCGCCGCCTTTCAGCATCACATGTAAACGGCAAACCCCTGGCTCATCGACAAAATGAACCTCGCAGAATGCCGGCGTGTTGTCTTGCGTGTTGGCGCGGTCGAACAGCGCATCTTTTACCACCGATTTACGCAAACGCGCATCGATGTAGGACTTCGCAACAGCATCGTTCACGCGAGAGAACACATCGCCAGGAACCAGCACATCGGGGCCCGCCTCCAAGCACACCCATACCGTACCCGTGTCTTGGCAGATAGG
>UQVJ01000115.1 GCA_900544455.1 uncultured Eggerthella sp.
ATGGCTCAGGCTGCTGAGCACGGCATCGAGATGATCGACATGGTGGTGGTAAACCTTTACGCATTCGAGAAAACGGTAGAGTCCGGAGCCGATTTCGGTACCTGTATTGAAAACATCGACATCGGTGGCCCTTCTATGTTGCGTTCTGCTGCAAAGAATTTTGCAAGTGTTGCCGTTGTTACCGATCCTGCAAGCTATGGAAGCATTCTTGCCGAAATGCGTGCAAACGATGGCGCAACCACACTCGCAACGCGTACCCAGCTTGCTCTTCGCGTGTTCCAGACTACCAACGCTTACGACGGCGCTATCGCTGCATGGCTCGGCAACCAGTTGGGCGAGGTAAACGAGCTGTTCCCTGAGACTCTTTCTGTTGACCTCGTTAAGCAGCAGGGTCTTCGCTATGGCGAGAACCCACACCAGAGCGCTGCGTTCTACCGCGTTCCTGAGTTTGCTACGCCGCATTCTCTGGTTAACGCTAAGCAGCTCAATGGCAAAGAACTCTCTTACAACAACATCCTCGACACCGATGCATGTTGGACGCTCGCTCGTGAGTTTGACGAGCCCGCTGTTGTGATCCTGAAGCATCAGAATCCCTGCGGTTCCGCAACTGCAGCCGATGTTGCTACGGCTTACGACAAGGCGTTTGCTTGTGACCCGAAGAGCGCTTTTGGCGGTATCATCGCTGTTAATGCCGAGGTCACCCTCGAATTGGTTGAGCATATCAATGAGAACAAGCAGTTCGTAGAGGTACTCATTGCTCCTTCGTATGAGTCAGCTGCTCTTGAGCTGCTTCAGCAGAAGAAGAACCTGCGCGTTTTGGAGACTGGTGGGGTAGATGCTCCTGCGGCTATTGAATTCCGTTCTGTTGATGGCGGTATGCTTTGTCAGCAGGTAGATCGCGTGGATGAGGATCCTGCAGAGTTCACGGTGCCTACTAAGAAGAAGCCCACTGAAGACGAATTGCATGAAATGCTCTTTGCCTGGAAGGTTTGCAAGGGCGTTAAGTCTAATGCGATTTTGGTTTCGAAGGATCATGCTGGGATTGGCATGGGCCCTGGTCAGCCTAACCGTGTTGACTCTGCGAAGCTCGCTTGCGAACGTGCGCATGAGGCGTGCGAACGCATGGGTGTTCCCGCAGAAGGCCTGGTATGCGCATCCGATGCGTTCTTCCCGTTCCGCGATAACGTTGATACGTTGGCAGGCTATGGTGTCAAGGCCATTATCCAACCCGGCGGTTCCATCCGTGACGAAGAGGTTATCGAGGCTTGCGATGAGCACGGCATTGCCATGGTGTTCACCGGTCATCGCCACTTCCGCCACTAGGTAAGTGTCGTTTCGGCAAAGTAGAATTGAATTAGAAACGCCCTTTGGGGCGTTTCTTTTGTTTGCGGCAAGAGCATTTGAGCTGCCTTGCCCGTTCGTTTTATGACAGTTGGGGTATCGGGTTTGGTGTCTGATATACTCAAAAACTATCTTCCTACTGACACACAGAAAAAAGGTCCTCCCAGCAGTGAAGTTCAATATTCGAAATCTTATGGGCGGCTTGGTCATCATCGTCGTGCTGGCCTTCGTCTTCCTCCGTGGCGATCAGATCAATGAACTGGCGGCCACTATGGCGCAGGGTGCTATGATTCCCCTGGTCATTGCTATTCTTACGCAGCTTTGTAAATACATTTCTCAGAGTTTTGCGTACAGTTTTTCTTTCCAAGCAGTGAATGAAACCATGCATCCAAAGCATACGTTGCCTCTGGTATTTGGCACGTTCTTCCTTAACACGGTGGTTCCTTCCCTGAACCTTGCTGGTACCACCTTGGTGGTCGACGATGCTCGAAGGCGCGGCATCGAACCAGGTAAGGCAACTTCTGCAGCATTGCTTATGCAGATTACGGTAGATTCCGCTTTTGCCACCATTATGATTATCGGGTTTTCCATCCTTGCGTTAACCGTAGGGTTATCTCCCATCTGGCTGTTGTTCGGTTTGGTGGTAATCGTTTTGGTGGGAGCCATGATCTCTGTCATGGTTTTGGGTCATAAGAACCCCGATCTGGTTGTTCGGATCCTTATCCCCATTGCCCGTTTCATCAACAAGGTCTTGGTTCGTTTCCACAAAGACCCGATGGCTCCTTGGGTGGAAAAAACGGTGGGGTCGTTTTCCAGTGCGGCGAAGCTCATCGTGCAGAATCCTAAAACCACATTGAAGGCATGGGGTTGCTCTCTTATTGCAAGCTGCTGCGAGCTTTCTGCGTTTTGTTTGGTTGGCTATGCGTTTGGTGTTGCTGTTCCCGAGTCGTTGGTGTGCGGCTATGTGGTTGCAACCCTGTTTGCTATGGTTTCGTTTACGCCGCAGGGCGTTGGTGTTGTTGAGGCGGCAGTCACTGTTGCCTTTACTGCTTTTGGCGCTTCGGCAACTGCTGGTATGGCAATTGGCTTGGTCTACCGCGGCATCGTGTTCTGGATGCCCTTCCTTATTGGTGCAATCCTTATCCAGACCACCAAGACCTTTCGTCCTAAAAGGGAAAAGAAGGAAAAGCTTCCCGACAACAACTTCAACCGTCAGCGCGTTCGTGCGGAGTTGGGGCGTGAAGCTGCCGAGCACAAGGCGCAGCGTGATGCGCTTCGCCCCAGTGCCGTAAGGAAAAACAACTTCGACGAAGATCTGCGGTCGGGCAAGGGGGAACAAGCCTCTTCGCCCGATGAGCCGGAACTTGAAGAAGCGTAATGAAAATTGTCATTTTTAAATCGAGAGGAATTCCATGCCCAGTTTTATCGAGCATCTTTCGCATACTACCCGCAGTTACCGTAGATTCCGTAGCATCTACCGCGTGCCTGAAGGCCACATGAAGAAGTGGGTCGACAATACGCGTTACACTGCTAGTGCCAAGAACTTGCAGCCTTTGCGCTATCGCATTGTTTCCGATAGGGAAATGTGCGCGAAGGTGTACGACACGCTTGCATGGGCTGGCTACCTTACCGATTGGGAAGGCCCTGAAGAAAAAGAACGCCCAACTGGTTACATCGTAATGGCGGTCGACACTGAGGTCTCTTCGGTTCAGGCCGCTCAGATTGACATGGGCATCTGCGCGCAAACCATTATGCTTGCATCTACAGAAGAAGGCTTTGGCGGTTGCATGATCATGTCCTTCAAGAAACAACAGCTTAAAGAAATCCTGGAGATGCCCGAAAACCTTGAACCGGTGTTGGTGCTTGCTTTGGGCAAGCCTTGCGAAGAAGTATGCATCGTTGATATGGAAGATGACGATGTGAAGTACTATCGCGATGAAAACCAGGTGCACTACGTACCTAAGCGTTCGTTCGATAGCATCATGTTCTAGCCATGAAGAAGTCAGAGGCACTTAATACCCTTGGTCTTGCGCAGGGCGCTTCGGAAGAAGACATCAAGAAAGCGCATCGCAAACTGATCATTGAGAACCATCCCGACAAGTTCGGGCAGGATGAACAGGCGCGAGCTAAGGCTGAAGAAAAAACGAAACTCATTAACGAGGCGCGTGATGTGCTTCTGAACCATTCGTGGGATCCTGAGTACAGCACCTCGGGAACTCCTTATGGGGCGCCGTTTTCCTACAACCCTTCTGCGGGTCGTCCTCAGAATACCCAAGGCAATCCATTTGAAGGATGGCCGTTTACTGAATCGTTTGTTTGGACCACATGGGATGAAAACGGAAACAAAACAACGTACACCAGCACAGGGGGCAATCCCTTCCAAGGGAATCCGTTCGGTGCGAACCCGTTTTCGTGGACCGATCCCTTCGACATGGGTGGTGCGCATGCAGGCGATTCTGGCTCCAACGGGGCAGGGGGACATTCCCACCAAGGCAACCAGTGGGGTGGCAACCCTTTTGCCAATTCGTCGAATCCCTTTAAGGGAACAGTGTTCGATTTCAGTTCTTTCTTTTCGAATGCCCCCACAGCAGAAGAACTGGTCCAGGAAGCAAAAGCCGATTTGCGGCTGGATATTGAGCTTATTGCCGCGAAACTTGTTATTATGGCGCTGTCGTTTTTGCTGAGCGCCCCAGCAACGGGCTTGTATCTGTACACCATCATCTCCATTGGCCAGGGCATCTGGAAGCGTCTGAATTTCCTTTCCCTTGTCCTGCTCGTGCCTTTTGTGATGTTGGCGCTCATCTTCACGCCAGGGGGAGACGCGACCATTGGGATAATTGCCCTGATTCTGTTTGCCTGCGCGGTAGGCTTCGACATATCGAATGTGTATCGCCATGTGAAAATGATTCGTACCCTAAAGAGGAACTAGGGTCAAGTTAAAGGTTGGTTAAGATCGCGCGAGGCTCGCTTTGGCGGGCCTCGTTCCGTAAGTAGGGGTGATATAATCTGAAAACTTAGCAGTAGGTATTGATGAAGGAGAGCGTATGCCACGTCCTATGACCATGGCAGAGAAGATCCTTGCAGCCCATGCGGGGCTCGAGGAAGTGGTTCCCGGCCAATTGATCGAGTGCAACCTTGACCTCGTTCTTTCCAACGACGTTACCGCACCCATCGCCATTAAGGAATTCAAGAAGATCGGCGTAGAGAAGGTTTTCGATCCTACCAAGATCGCT
>UQVJ01000116.1 GCA_900544455.1 uncultured Eggerthella sp.
AGAGAGGCGATCAGCCCTTGGCGGAGCGTTTACCGACAATGGAGTCTGTTACGCGCGGAGGGTTGATAAATGTCACTTAGCTGCATAATAGGTTCCAGTTAGAAACCCTCGGGTTTGCGGGGCGGAATTGCGAAAGCGATTCTGCCCTGTTTTAGCTCGAGGAGATAACCGCCGAAGAGGCCGCAGCGATCGTCGCAAAGCGCGAAAAGGAAATGGCCCCAAAGGAAGAAACCCAAGAACCGAAGAAGCGCCCCCAATGGGAGCGCTTCTTCGGAGACGCCTCGCTCGTCCCGCCGTCAGATACCCCGGGCAAACCCAGCTACGGCCTCTTCGGCACGTGCGGCAGCTTGGTCCCGCAGGAAGAGCAGAACGCTGCGTCACCGGTCGCCTTGGCACCGCAATAGGGGCAGAAAGCCGCACGCACTATGCGGTCCGTCGGCGTCCAAGTCTTAATCCCCTTGGCGATCAGGCCTGCCACGCGTTCGGCTATGCCCGAGTTGTCGTTAGAGCTCGCTACGGTGTAGTCGCTCGTGAGGTGGCCCTCGTAGTCGAAGTCGATCACGAACTTCCACGAGCTGATGCCGCTGAGCGAAGCGACGGTCCCGTAAACCTTGTGCCCGTCCACGGAAAGGAACTCGAGCCTTTTGACGGATCGCCCCACAGCCTCGACGATCTCCTCGAATCCCTCCTGGGTCACATCGTCCCTGAAACACTCGCTCGCGCGGTCCCACTTGGCTTTTGCCTTGACCTTCTCGAGCTCGATCTTTCGCTTATCCTGCCTATCGCATGCGAACAGCACGATGCCGAGAAAAGCAAAAGCGGGAAATAGGGTCATCAACATGTTGGCCAGAGTTTCCATTCAAGGTCCCCCTAAACAAGCCCGGCGCCGTGGGCAAGAAGAAACAGCGCGATGTGCAGGATGATGAAGGCAGGCAGCCCCGCCGCGAAATACCACTTGGACGTCTTATGGTGGGCGACGCGCATCCCGACGATACCGCCAAGGGCCCCTCCCGCGAGCGAGAGACCAAGCAATGTGGCTTCGGGGAACCTGCTGCTGCGGTCGATCGCCCTCTTCTTGTCCAGGCAGAAAACGGCGAACGTGATGACGTTGGTGGCGAGAAGGTATGCACCGAGAGCGACGATGTCGGGCGCGTTGAACGAAGCGCCCGGCTCCAGATCGACGACGATGACTCCGGCCCAAACGAGCACGACAAGCACCCACACTATCAAGAATACTATGGCACTGAACCACCAGGCGATGTTGTGCTTGTTCATGTGGTTCCCGGTGAAGAGCATAAGGGCAAGGAGCATCCCCAGGGCGCCGCCTGCTACGGCGAACAGGGTCAAGATCCTGCCGTCCATGAGGTCGGTATCCTCGTCCTGGTTGTAACGGGCTATCGCGTAGTCGATCGAGAAGAGAATGAACGTGAGGGCGTTAATGCCCGCAAGATAGATGACGAAGGGGTGAACGCCCTGGACGGCACCGCCCAGGGCAGATAGTACCTGCTCCATAAGAAGAACTCCTGCCCGAACAACATGCCGCCATTATACAGGTAGATCGAACGCCCGATGCGCCTGGGCCATTGATGCTGCGGGAATGGCAAGAAGAGCCTTTCCACGGCCCAACCCGCATGGTCAGCCGCAGGCTGCGTTAACCTCTCGCGCTCTTTCGCCCCAACCCAACTCCGCCGCGCGGGAAGATTGGAGGAACCATAGCGCACACAGCAGAATGCGCCGCGTCCGAGAGCAAGCGGGGCAGCGACGAGTGGATAATTGATGCTTCCTTGCGAATAGCCTCTGGTTCTTTGGGGCTATTCCATTATTCCTGTATGAAATCGGCGCCCAAGAAGCTCTGTTCGGGGAATAATTGATCCGTTTTCTCAGGCAGACATGCAAAAAAGGAAGCCTCCGAACCAGAGGCTTCGGAGGCTGTTATTCCCGCTATTTCGCTGGTGGCTTTGCCCTGCGGTGATGCCGAAACAACATCAGGCGGTGCTCGGCAGCACTAAAAGGCGAGTTCGAAAATCGGTTCCCGCTATTCCCATTCCACAGTGCCAACGGGCTTAGGCGTCAGGTCGTAGCAGACGCGGCAGATGCCGGGAACTTCGGCGGTAACGCGAGCGGTGATGCGCTTCAACAGCGCCCAGTCAAGCTCGGGAACTTCAGCAGTCATAACATCGACGGTGTTGATGCAGCGGATGATGCAGGGCCAGTCGTATGCGCGCTTGCCCTCACGAACGCCGGTCGCACGGAAGTCGGGCACTACAGCGAAGTACTGCCAGATGGCAAGTCCTGCTTTGTCGATTTCCTCGCGTACGATAGCGTCGGCATCACGCAGTGCTTCCAGGCGGTCGCGGGTGATGGCGCCAAGGCAGCGAACGCCCAGGCCAGGGCCGGGGAAGGGCTGGCGCTCAACCATGTTTTCGGGCAGGCCCAGTTCGCGTCCAACAACGCGCACTTCGTCTTTGTACAGCAACTTAACAGGCTCGCACAGCTCGAACTGCAGGTCGTCGGGCAGGCCGCCTACGTTGTGGTGGGCCTTCACGCCGTCCTGCGACTCAAGGATGTCGGGGTAGATGGTGCCCTGAGCCAAGAAGCTCACCTCGTTGCCAACCTTGCGAGCTTCCTCTTCGAACACGCGGATGAACTCAGCGCCAATGATCTTGCGCTTGGTTTCGGGTTCTTTTACGTCAACTAGCTTGTCCAGGAAGCGGTCGGTTGCGTCTACGTACACCAGGTTTGCGTCCATCTGGTTCTTGAATACGTCAACAACCTGCTCGCTTTCGTCTTTGCGCATAAGGCCATGGTTTACATGTACGCAGATAAGCTGCTTGCCAATAGCTTTGATCAGCAGTGCGGCGACAACGGAGCTGTCAACACCGCCGGAAAGGGCCAGCAGAACCTTCTTGCTGCCGATCTGCTCGCGAATTGCAGCAATCTGCTCATCGATGAATGCCTGGGCGAGTTCGGGGGTGGTGATACGAACCATGTTGTCAGGGCGCTTATTGGGATCCATGCAGAGCTCCTTTAAATTCGATTGGAATGCGCCGCGTATAACACAACGCATATTTCATATCTGTTAATTATATCCAGTTGGGAACATTTTTCCCTGATTGGGTAATGTATTTGCTCCGAAAACGATTCGGAGCTTCTGCCGCTCTGCGGATACGGATCGGAATTAATAGTTTCGTCTACGTCTTATCCTGCTATTTGCATACGCAGCACTCCCCAGCGCCACTATGGCGGCTATAAGCAACGTGTAGCAAAAACCGGCACTTGTGCCGTCTGCCGTGTTGGGGGAAGGCGAATCTGCTTCCTGTTCAGTTCCAGATTTGTCGCTGCGACTTATCGTCGCCGTTTGCTCCGCCCTGATCGCTATTGTCTGGCGCGGACGGAGTGTCGCTCTTCTCAACGAATTTCCAGGAACCGGTGAAGGTTACATTGCCCTCTGAATCTGCCGTAGTCATATCGGCAATGGCTGAATCTCTGTCGTAGCCCACAAAAATCCAGGTTCCGTTGGCAACTTCTACGGTCGTTTGGGAGGGCGCAGTAGCGTTTAGTGCATCGTTATACACATAGTTGTTTGTGTCTTTTGGGAGTACCGCTAAAACCTCGTCCGGCAACTGTTTGCCCGAAGAAGCGCAGCTGAACGCATGCTTGACGTTGAACTTCTTGAAGACCTTTTTGAATTGAGCCTTGTAAACAACGTCGCCCGTGACATCCCCGATCGTGGTGTGCCATGAGTCGAAATAATAGTTGTAGGTGTCGTCTGACGGTTTGGTGGGGGTGGGAATGGCAATTTGGTCGGCTTTGGTTCCAACGGCGTAGTGGTTTTCGCTGTAAATCAAGCTACCGTCTTCATTCGTGAAGGTAACTTTTGCAAGAGTGGGGTTGTTTGCTGCAATTAGGCAGACCTTGTTTCCAGGCTCGATGCTTTCATAGTTGGTGTACTCGTTACGTTCGTCTTTCGACTGGGCGGTGTAGCGAGATGTCTCGTCGTCTAGGTACCAGCCATCGATTTTCTGGTTGGTCGCATCGTCAGGCTTCCCAAGGTATTGTTCGCTCATGTCTTTTGCGGCCGACAATTTTGCAATGGAGCCGTCCAGGTAGACGTCGGAAGCCGCCTTGTCTGCGGTGTTATTACACAGTTTGGTGTTGGTGATGGTGGTGCCTGCACCTTCGCCGGAATTCGATTCTGCGGCAAAGCCTCCGCCGTAATTTGACGCCTTGTTGTCCGTGATGGTGCATCCGTCAATGGTCATGCCGGTGAAGTCGCCATACGATGCAACGCCGCCGCCTACCGCGGCGTTGTTATTCGTTATCGTGCAGTCGCGAATTTCAGCTGCGGCAGGTGATTTCATCTTTATTGCAAGCACGCCAGCGCCATAGCCTTCGTCCTGGTTCGCTGTGTTGTTGGTTATGGTGGCGTTCTTAAGGAACAAGCCCGGTTTCTCAGCAGCGCCTACGTTCGGGGTGTCGGCGCACAGGTAGTATGGGTTGTAGAAATATGCGGAAGAAAGAACGCCTGCAGATCGGAAGAGC
>UQVJ01000117.1 GCA_900544455.1 uncultured Eggerthella sp.
CAGCAGATCCCGAACATCACGCGCATCGCTCCTGCCGGTCCGCTCCACATCGAGGATTTGAATGCGGTTGGCGGTATCCCCGCTATTATCGGTGAGCTCGGCCGTCACGGCTTGCTCGATGGCGAGGCCACTACGTGCCACGGTTCCATGGCTGAATGGATTAAGGAATGTCCGCAGGTTGATGGTGAAGTGGTTCGCACCGTTGAAAATGCTTACAGCCCTTACGGCGGTCTGCGCGTTATGCACGGTAACCTTGCCCCTGACCGCGGCGTAGTGAAGCAGTCCGCTGTTTCCGACGATATGCGCAAGCATCGCGGCCCGGCACGTGTCTTCGAGTCTGAGGAAGAGGCCTGCGAGGCCATCTTCGGCGGCAAGATCAACGCCGGCGACGTTGTGGTGATTCGTTACGAGGGCCCTGCAGGCGGCCCCGGTATGCGTGAAATGCTCACGCCCACCAGCGCTATCTGCGGCATGGGCTTGGACAAGTCTGTCGCCCTTATCACTGACGGTCGCTTCTCTGGCGCAACCAAGGGTCCTGCTATCGGCCATGTAAGCCCCGAGGCTGCTGCGGGCGGTCCTATTGCTTTGGTCCATGAGGGCGACATCATCGACATCGATATCGATGAAGGAACCCTTACGCTTGAAGTATCCGATGAAGAGCTCGAGGCCCGTCGTGCTGCTTGGGTGAAGCCTGAGCCCAAGTATCAGGTTGGCGTTCTTGCTCGCTACGCAAAGCTCGTTTCCAGTGCTGACAAGGGGGCATATTTCGGATGAGCGTGATCGATAAGGAATACGAAGCCAAGATGGGCCTCGGTCCTCATACCGAAAAACAAGGCAAGAAGATGTTGGGAGCAGAGGCTATCATCGCTTCGCTCGAAGCCGAAGGCGTGGACACGGTATTCGGTTATCCAGGTGGTCAAGCTATCAAGATCTATGATGCCCTGTACGATTCGAAGAAGATCAACCATGTTCTTGCTCGTCATGAGCAGGGCGCGACTCATGAGGCCGACGGCTACGCCCGCGCCACGGGCAAAACCGGTGTCGTCATTGTGACTTCCGGCCCTGGCGCCACCAACACGGTTACCGGTATCGCCACCGCCTACATGGACAGCGTCCCCATGGTGGTAATCACTGGCCAGGTTCCCCGCAGCGTTATCGGCACCGATGCATTCCAGGAATCCGATATCGTGGGTATCACCATGCCCATCGTGAAGCACAGCTATCTGCTTCAGAGCTGCGACGATATGACCAAGACTTTCCGTGAGGCGTTCTATATTGCCAACTCTGGTCGTCCTGGCCCGGTTCTCATTGATATTCCTTCCGACCTTGCCGGTTCGGAGATGGTGTTCGAGTACCCTGAGGATGTGCTTATTCCCTCGTACAAGCCGACGGTTAAGGGCAATATTCGCCAAATCCGCCAGGCATGCGAGATGATGAAGGAAGCGAAGCGCCCCATTCTCTACATCGGCGGCGGCATCATTGCGTCCCATTCCGAAAAGGAATTGCTCGCGGTGGCAGAAAAGTTGCAGATCCCCGTGGTTTCCACGCTGATGGGCAAGGGTGCATTCCCCGCATCCAACCCGCTCAGCCTGGGTCTTGTGGGCATGCACGGCTCCAAGTTCGCGAACTATGCGGTAACCAACTCTGATTTGCTTATTGCGGTAGGTGCGCGCTTCTCGGACCGCGTTACTGGCAAGCTTGCCGATTTTGCGCCTGATGCGAAGGTTATCCACATCGATGTGGATCCTGCCGAAATCGGCAAGAACCGTATTCCTCAGATACCTATTGTGGGCGACGCGAAGGTCGTTCTGGGCGGCATTAACGAGCAGCTCGAGCAGACGGGCTACGAACCTTGCACGAAGGAATGGCTCGCTCAAATCGAGGGATGGCGAAGCCGCCATCCGTTCTACAGCCCCGGCGTGTCCACGCCTACTGGCTCTATTTCGCCTGAGGGTTCGCTCGATTTGCTTTCCAGCTTGCTCGACCCCGAGAACTCCATTGTGACCACCGAGGTTGGCCAGCATCAGATGTGGGCCGCTCAGCATATCGATCGCGACGTATCGCGCACGTTCCTTTCCAGCGGTGGCCTGGGCACTATGGGATTCGGTTTCCCGGCTGCCATCGGCGCTAAGGTTGCTTGCCCTGAAAAACAGGTCGTGTGTATTGCGGGTGATGGTTCCTTCCAGATGAACGTTCAGGAGATGGCAACCGCTGCCGTCAAGGGCATCAACGTGAAGGTTCTTCTTATGAATAACTCCGCGTTGGGTATGGTTCATCAGTGGCAGGGCTTATTCTACAACGAGCGCTACAGCGAAACGCTGTTGCCCGACAACCCTGATTTTGTGAAGCTGTGCGAGGCTTACGGCTGGGGCGGCAAACGCGTTTCCGATCCTGCCGAGCTCGAAGATGCCATGAAGTGGATGCTTGATTACGATGGCCCTGCGTTGCTTGATATGCGCATCGATCGCGATGAAAACGTATTCCCTATGGTCGCCCCCGGTGCTCCGCTCGACGATATCATCGGTGCGGTGAATGTTGGTCCAATCTCCAACATGCTTGAGGGATTCGAGAATCTGCCGTTTGCGAACGCTGCCGAGGCAAATGCGGCTGCGCACAGCGCCAACAATGAAGGAGGCCGATAATGAGCACTCAGCAGAGGCATATCCTTTCGGTATTGGTTGAAAACAAGCCAGGCGTGCTTTCGCGCGTTACCGGTTTGGTTTCCCGCCGCGGTTTCAACATCGAGTCTCTTTCCGTTGGCCCAACCGAAGACCAGACGCTTTCCCGTTTGACGATCATCATGATCGCCGATGATGTTGCATATGAGCAGATCACCAAACAGCTGCATAAGCTTATCAGCGTGCATAAGATCACCGACCTCACCCAAGAGCAGGCGATCGAGCGTGAGTTGGTACTGTTCAAAGTTCACGCTAACCCTGAGCGCCGAGGCGAGATCATTGAGATTGCCAACGTGTTCCGTGCCAACATCGTCGATGTGGGCAAGTCATCGTTGACCATCGAAGTCACCGGCACCGAGTCAAAGATCTCGGGCATTGAAGACCTCCTGCGTGCCTATGGCATCAAGGAGATTATTCGCACGGGTATAATTGCAATGTCCCGCGGCTCCAAGGTGAGCTAAACCACCTGTCGTGTGACGCAATTCACCATATGGTAATAACAGTCAGTCATTAGAAGAAGGGATGAACCATGGCTGTAACGATCTATTACGAAGAGGATGTCGATCCTAAGGTAATCCAGGGCATGAAGGTAGCTATCATCGGCTACGGCTCTCAGGGCCATGCACATGCACTGAACCTGAAGGATTCCGGCGTTGACGTTCGCGTTGGTCTTCGTGAGGGTTCCAAGAACTGGGCTGTCGCAGAAGAGGCTGGCCTGAAGGTCACCACGATGGATCAGGCTGCTGAGGAAGCCGACTTCATCATGATTCTCGTTCCCGACGAGAAGCAGCCCCAGGTTTACAAGGATCACGTCGAGAAGCACCTCAAGCCCGGCAAGACCCTTGCTTTCGCTCACGGCTTCAACATCCACTACGGCTACATCAAGGCTCCCGAAGGCGTTAACGTTGTTATGTGCGCTCCTAAGGGTCCTGGCCACATTGTTCGCCGTCAGTTCACTGAGGGTTCTGGTGTGCCTGATCTGGCTTGCGTATACGAGGATGCAACCGGCAACGCTTGGGACATCATCATGTCCTACTGCTGGGGTGTTGGCGGTGCTCGTTCCGGCATCATCAAGGCAACCTTCGCTGAGGAAACCGAAGAGGACCTCTTTGGCGAGCAGGCAGTTCTTTGCGGTGGCCTCGTAGAGCTGGTAAAGGCTGGCTTCGAGACTCTGACCGAGGCTGGCTATCCGCCCGAGTTGGCATACTTCGAGTGCTATCACGAGATGAAGATGATCGTCGACCTGATGTACGAATCCGGCATCCACTTCATGAACTACTCCATCTCCAACACTGCTGAGTACGGCGAGTACTACGCCGGCCCCAAGGTTATCAACGAGCAGTCCCGCGAGGCCATGAAGCTCATCCTCAAGCGTATCCAGAACGGCGAGTTCGCCAAGGAATTCGTCGCTGACTGCGAGAATGATCACAAGTGGCTCCTCGAGCAGCGTGAGAAGATCAACACTCATGAGATCGAGACCACTGGCGCTAAGATCCGCGAAATGTTTTCTTGGGTTAAGTCCGCAGAATAGTTTGCGCGTCCGCTCGTGCACTCGAAAAGGCACCCTTTGGGGTGCCTTTTCTTTGTGCACTCGCTCCATACGGGATGACGCTGCGCGGCGCCCTGGCGGCGCAGCTGGCTTTCAAGCGCTCAACATGGCCATAAGGCCTATGCTTCGTGCTTTCAAGTCAGCTGCACTCGCCAGGGCGCCGCTCGCTGATTTACTGGCGCATGCCCCCAGCTTTGTTAACGCCCTTTGGGCGTTTGCTCAAATTCGCTTCGCCCTTTGAGCCGCTGGGCCCTTTTGGCTGGGGTTCAAATTCGCTTTGCTTTTT
>UQVJ01000118.1 GCA_900544455.1 uncultured Eggerthella sp.
AAGCCGATCGCGGGAACGAGAATCGCCCTAGGAAGCAAGGGGTCGATTCGTCCTTCGAACAATACTGATGCACCATTGTGGAATGTGAGCCACAGAAGAAGACACGGGTAAGCGAGATAGATCGCGTAGGTAATGGTTTTATTGGTGGCAACGACGGTTTTGGCTTGCTTGGGGTGGCTATGCAAGAAACCCGTCATTTTTTTGTACGTTTCTTTATCCATGGTAAACATTGTACGTGATGGCCAACTTTGCGGGCGATCTCTCTGCAGCTCATCTAGTATTTATTGTCTATAAAGGCTGCCGTTCTTTTTCTGACCTTGCAAGTCGCTACAATGATGCGAGATGATCGGAGGCTGTGTTGTCGGATTCGTTGTATGCCTTGGTCGATAGGCTTGAATGCAATCATGCTCTTTTAGTTGATGAATGGGAGTACCTGATTTCTGGGCGCACCCCCAAGCTTGCGAACGATTTGAAGTCTCGTGCCTGCGCGCTAAGAGACGAGCGCTATGGCAAGAAGATATTTAAGCGCGGTTTGATTGAATTCACCAATTATTGCAAAAACGACTGTTTATATTGCGGGATCCGTAGAAGCAATAGGCTTGTAAATCGTTATCGCCTATCCGAAGAAGAGATTCTTCAATGTTGCAAAGAGGGTTATGGGCTTGGCTTTCGCACATTTGTGCTTCAGGGCGGGGAAGACCCGTACTACACCGATGTCCGTATGGTCTCTATCGTCTCTTCCATACATGAAACTTATCCGGAATGTGCGATAACGCTTTCGATTGGTGAGCGCTCCGAGGAATCGTATCGCGCCCTTCGCGAAGCCGGAGCTGATCGCTATTTGCTACGCCATGAAACCGCAGATCCGTTTCATTATGATTTACTGCATCCGAATGAAATGAGCGTCAACTCTCGCAAGAAGTGTCTGGAGGTTTTACGTTCCCTTGGCTATCAGGTAGGTAGCGGTTTTATGGTGGGGTCGCCTGGCCAAACTGCTCGGTGCCTTGCTGAGGATATGGTGTTTCTGCAAGAGCTACAACCCCATATGATCGGTATCGGCCCTTTTGTTCCGCACAAAGACACGCCCTTTGCTCATGAGCCGCAAGGCTCGCTCGAGCTGACATTGTTTATGCTTTCAGCGTTGCGCTTGGCGTTTCCTGATGCGCTCATTCCTGCCACCACTGCGCTGGGAACAATTGCTCCAGATGGCAGAGAACAGGGAATTCAGGCAGGCGCTAATGTTGTAATGCCCAATCTTTCCCCAGTCGTTCATCGTAAAGACTACAGTCTTTACGACAATAAGATATGCACAGGCGAAGAGGCTGCTGAATGTCGTTGGTGCCTTGATATGAGGATGGATCGTATAGGTTATCGGATCGTTGAAGATCGCGGCGATTCCCTGGTGAAATAAAGGAACGGGTCGGCTTACTCCTCCAGATGGGCTACGGCGCAGTCGATAAAGTGACGCGTTGCTGGCGCACAGGTTTTCAATGAGGAAGTTGCAATACCGAAAAGGATGGACTCGGGTGGCTCAATGGGAACAAGGGCCAGGTCGAAATTGTATTTTTGAACAGCCAGGCTGTTGATTATGGTCATTCCCATTCCCGCTTCGATCATTCCCAGAGTTGCTACGGTTTCGATCGTTTCGTAGGCAATGTTTGGGTTGAGACCGTGACGCGAAAGAACCCCGGTGGTGTCAATGTCTTGGCCCTTGCCTGGCATGATGAATGCCTCGTTGGCGCATTCTTCGATGGGGTAGAACTCTTCTTTTGCGAGCGGATGGGTTAGTGGCAATGCTGCAACCATTGGATCTCGTGCAAGAGGGATCCAATCATAGGTAAGTGTGGGTTCGTAGCTCATGAACCCAATGTCGGCTTCTTTTGAATCGAGCCATGCGGTTATTTCCTGATGAATGCCTTCCATGATACGAACTTCGATGTTGGGGTATCGTTCACGAAATGCTTTGATGACGCCCGGTAGCCAATGGGCGGCAACGCTTGGATAGGATCCAATTGTTACTTCGCCGATCGCCAGCCCTTTTATTTCGGAGCTCATTTGCAGAAGACGTTCTTCTTCTTGGACCACTGCGCGTGCCGCGGGCAAGATGCGCGAACCCTCAGAGGTAGGATGAACGCCGTGCGGACTGCGTTCAAGCACCGAAAATCCCAGATCGCGCTCAAGGGCGGTAATCAATTGGCTCACCCCAGATGGAGTGTAATTGAGTGCTTTTGCTGCTTTGGAAAGGCTGCCACGATCAGCTGCCTGAACGAAAGCGCGGTAGCGGGAAGTGTCCATGTGTGCTTCTATCTTTTAGGAATACTTAATACCTATATAATAGATTACTGTTTTACTAATTGGTAAGGGCGGTATATAACGGTATCAATCGGATAACAAATTGTTCGTTTACAGGTGGTGAAGCCCGAAAACGAGTGTTGCCGAAATCGGGATAATCCCGAATCAGAGGGTACAGGGTAAGAGCTTTATCGTCTGGTCGTGTGTGCCCCGCCGCAAAGCGGCGGGGTTTCTTTTTGCCTGAACCTGCTTTGTGTTGCCAATTTGCGATTTGCGGTTTGGCATGCTTTGCTGTGTGGTAAAAATCGGAAATCATATAGCCCCAAATGCAGCCTTCGTGCGTTTCGCGAACTATGCGAAGAGCCGCTAGAGCGCTTGTAACCTTGTTATACTTACGAAGTTATCTGCGTTTCAACCTACATTAGTAAGGAAGTGCTTCATGGATTGCCGTTCTCTGTATGACCTCTGGTGTGAAAAGGTTACCGACCCTGAGCTCCAGGCTGATTTGAAGGCAATGGACGAATCTGGTGATGAAGCGGTAATTGAAGATGCATTTTATCGCACGCTTGAATTTGGCACGGCAGGCCTTCGCGGTGTTTTGGGGGCTGGCACCAATCGTATGAATATTCATACTGTGGGCCAGGCTACTCAGGGTATTGCCAATTTTATTAATGGACAGGCAAACGATGGTGAGCCTGGTACTGTTGCTATCTGCTATGACTCCCGCATCAATTCTCAACTATTCGCCCATACTGCAGCAAGTGTCTTGGCTGCCAATGGCATCAAATCGTATGTGTATCCACGTCTTCAGCCTACGCCCGCGCTATCTTTTGCTACGCGCTATTTGGGATGCGCTATCGGTATTAACGTTACGGCGAGCCATAATCCCAGCAAATACAACGGTTATAAGGTTTACGGTCCTGATGGGTGCCAGATTGCCTCCGAGATTGCCGATGCGATCACGCAGGCAATAGAAGGTGTCGACATGTTCGACGACGTGCGCACGATGCCTTTCGAGGATGCTCAGGCTGCGGGTCTTGCAGCGTATATACAAGAAGAAGTGCTCGATGCCTTTCTCGATTCCGTGTATGACCAGCATGTAGAGCAGGAGCGGTCAGATTTGCGTGTGGTATACACGCCTCTGAATGGTACGGGCTTGGAGTGCGTAACGCGCATCCTGGAACGTATTGGTGTTACCGATATTCATGTGGTTGAAGAGCAGTCGAAGCCCGACGGCAATTTCCCGACGTGCCCTTATCCCAATCCCGAGATTCGTGAAGCCCTGGAGTGCGGTATTTCGCTGTGTGAGCAGGTGCACCCCGATTTGCTTCTTGCGACCGATCCCGATGCAGACCGTGTGGGCATTGCAGTGAAAGATGGTGACGATTATCAGCTCCTTTCCGGCAATGAGGTAGGTGTGCTGCTGCTTGATTTTATTTGCCGCATGCGCAAGGAGAATGGAACATTGCCCGAGCATCCTGTGACGGTTACCACTATTGTGTCTACGAGTTTGGTAGACCCCGTAGCTGCTAAATACGGCGTTGATATGCGTCGTGTGCTTACCGGGTTCAAGTATATTGGCGGCGTGATCGCCGACCTTGAGCAGCGGGGCGAAAAAGAACGTTTCATTTTTGGGTTCGAAGAAAGCTATGGCTATCTTGCTGGCACTCATGCACGTGATAAAGACGCTGTGGTTGCCTCTATGCTTATTTGCCAAATGGCACGCTATTACCGTACGTTGGGCAAGAACCTCTACCAGGCAATGCAGGATATCTATCGCGAGTTTGGCTTCCATCACAACCGAACCGTTTCTTATGCATTTGAGGGTTCTGCTGGTGCCGAGACCATGGCTTCTATCATGGCCGCTTTCCGAAGCCAGCCACTTTCCGAGATCGCAGGGTATAAGGTTGAGCAGTTCCTCGATTACCAGCAAGGTGTTGGCGGTTTGCCTTCTGCGAATGTGCTCGAATTTGATCTCGAGAAGGGCAACAAAGTCATCGTTAGGCCCAGCGGCACTGAGCCTAAAGTGAAGGTGTATCTGTTCACTGTCGGAGAAAGTGCATCTGAGGCGGAAGGTCTTGCCGACGTTCTGTCTAGCGCAATGGCCGTTTTCATGAAATAGGGCTTGTTATGGCGAAGGAAAAAGAAACAT
>UQVJ01000119.1 GCA_900544455.1 uncultured Eggerthella sp.
GTAGACCTTGCCATCGCCGTGACTCATGCTTTCGATTCGTGCGTTCATGCAGTTATCCTCGGGGTTTTCCGCGCTTCATGGCGAAATAAGAGCTGTCGGGGTTCAGATTGGGGTTGTAGAAGGCATCGCCTTCAACGAAGATGCTCGGCCACGCCGACTGCAGCAAGGCGGCTTCCCTGCGGCGTCGGATGCTGATCTCCTTGGAGCGGATACGCATACGCGAAACGCTATGAAGATGGCTCAGGAGCACATGGGGGGTAAATACCGTGTAGTAGCCGGCATTGCGCACCTTAAGGCAGAAGTCGACATCGGCGTAGAACAAGGTAAATTCCTCGCTGAAGCCTCCCACCTCTTCGTAAGCGCTGCGGCGAAGCATCATGCAATCGCCGGTAACTGCCGAAACGTTCTGGGCAACAACGGCGCGATCCAAATACCCTTGGCTTTCCGCATCCATGTGGCGGAAGAGGGGCGTTACCACGCGCGAACCCCCCACCACGATGCCAGCATGCTCAACCGTGCCGTCGATGAACAGTTGCTTGGGGCCCACCACGCCCACATCGGGGCGCTGGAAGTAACCCAGGAGCTGCTCGAGGGCACAATCGGTAAGGATGCGAGCGTCGTCGTTGAGGAACAGCAAGAATTCGCCTTGCGTGTTCTTCACCGCAAAGTTGGCAATCTGGGCCTTATTGAATGGGCCGTCCCATTCAAGAACCGAAAGGTTATCGTGATCTTCGGTCAATTCGGCCAGACAGGCTTTCGTTTCCTGGGCAAACGCAGCAGTGCTTACCACCACGATCTCAAAATTGGCATAGTCGATTTTCTCGTACAGGTCACGCACACACGTACGAAGCAGCGGCGCATTGCCCTCAAAGATAAGCACCACCGAAACGTGCGGCGATTCGGCAAGCACATGGCGTACACGATAATGGCCCGGTTCGCGGTCGTTCAGCACCTCGGCGTTGATGCCTACGCGCTGACAGTGGGCAACCAGCGCCTTGCGACCAGCTTCTTGTTCGATTTGAGTGGCTTTGAAGCCTTCAGAGGTATCGATCGTGGCAAAACGGCGATGACACAGAACACGCGGGACATGACATACACGGCGGGCCTTCTCCGTAACGCGAAGCGCCAAATCGTAGCCTGCTGCGCCCATGATGGCATACGGGAGGTTAGGCAAGCCGGAAAGCAAAGAAGAGCGCACCACCACCAGATCGCGCAAGTAGTTGTACGAACGCAACAGCTCGGGCGAAAAGTCTGGGCGGAACACAGGCTGAAAGTGCATGCCGTCGGCATCGAAGGCATCCACATCGGTATAGAGCACATCGCAATCAGAATATTCATTGATAGCGCGGGCGCATTCGAACAGCGCATCGGGAGCCATAACGTCGCACGGCTTCATGAACACGACGAAATCGCCTTCCACGGTTGCCATGCCAGCCGCAAAGCGCTCATTGATACCAAGCGATTGGTCGGTTTCCACCACGTACACGCGATCGCTATCAAGCGAATCCTTCAAATCGGCGGCTTCGCTGCCCGACGACCCAGCATCGACCAAAATAAGCTCCCAGCGGCCATAGCTCTGAAGCGCAATGGAGTTCATAAGATCGTGAACATGGTGCGATGGGGTGTCGTCAAGCACGCAAACGATGCTGAAAAGAGGCTCGTAATCGAAACGGGTTGCCACCTGCTCGAGCAAATCTGGGACATCGGCACGATGCTGTTCCACGAACCACTCATGGTATTCGGAGTCAAGCGCCGCACTCGTAGTCTGCTCGTCGAATTCGGCAACAAGGGATTCAAGAGTGCGATTGCCCAACATGGCAAACCCGGGTGCCACGGTAGATGCGGTGTCGGTTGCGCAGAGGCATACCTGGGGGTTATCGGCATCGACCAAGAACGAAAGTTCGATATAACGACGTCGCAAAGCGCCATACCCAGGGCTTTGCGAGACGGAATCCTCTACGATGATCGGCCGGAGATCAAGCCGGCGCCCCGTCTTATCAAGGAAGTCGCATTCGACCACGCTTGCTTCGTGATACGGCATTTCCAGCAATGCCGAAACACGGATTTTGCCTTCGGTCTCAAACGCACGCAAGAAGCTCACGTGGATACGATCGTGGATAAAGCGGCCATCGAGATCTTCGATAAGGGAAGGCACCGCTGTGCCGCGCTGAGGCGCCATCACCTTCAGGCTGGTTGCCCGAACATCGAGCGCCTTGCGGCAAGAGGTAATAACGTTGCCCGATGAGTCTATGGCATTGAACTCAAGTTCCCACTTACGACAGCTCAACCAAGGAAGCACGATAACGAAAAAACGCACACCGGCAGAATTCTTGGTGTGAAGAGGAGGGAAAGGCATTTCCCTGTTTGCCAACGCGCCGTCGGAAAGAACTTGACGCAAAGCCAGCGGGTCGGCAACGTCGCAATAGGGAAAAGTGTCGGACGGAATACGAGCACCCGATTCCGTCGAAGCGGCAAGCACTACGGGAAGACGCTCGTCGTAACCGGAAATCTCAGACAAGATGTAAACCTTATCGCCCGAACGGCGGATGGTTTTGAACGATACATTCATGAGCCTCTCCCTTCCTGAAATGTTTGCCTTGCACCATTTCAGCAAAGAATATTATCGCCCGAATTAATCGTGAGCTTCGAGGAAAATCTTCCTAGTTACGAAGTTCCATACCGCCACAACAACCGTAACAACGATCTTTGACAGACGATAGTCGATGTAGAGGCTGTCAACCATAAGCCACATAAGAAGATCGTTGATGCCCAAGCCGCAAACAGAAAGCACAATGAAGATGATGAATTCGCGCCTGCGACTCATATCGTCTTTGCGCTTGAACACAAAGCGCATAGAAGCGAAGTAGTTGAAGATCACCGAAACGACAAAAGAAACCGTGGTACTGATGAGGTAGGGAACGCCAAATACCTCGGTGAGGAAGATCATCACGCCATAATCGATAACAAACGCGATGACGCCAACGATACCGAATTTCATGAACTGGGCGATGAGCTTCTTCAAGCCAACTCCTTTAGTCTGCCTGCATAAGAAAAAAGGCCCTGCAAAGCAGAGCCTGTTCATTCATGGTGCCCCCAACGGGACTCGAACCCGTGTTTCAGCCTTGAAAGGGCCGCGTCCTAACCGCTAGACGATGGGGACTTATTGCTTACTGCGAAGCAACAGCTCGGTTATTATTGCAAAGCTCAGAAAATATGGCAAGTACTTTTTCGAAAATTTTTTTCAGATCCCTATCGCACCCCAGATAGCACCCTTGGACGAAAGGTGTATTTCAAAACCGTAGAAAAGACTATCGTTGACTCAGATACCAGAAATGATGTTAGGAAGTCATGAGAATTGCCGTTGCAAGTGAGGGTTTGGATGTCAGCAGCCATTTCGGCTGTTGTACCAACTTTAACTTCTACCAGGTTCAAAACGGCAAGCTCGTAGACTCTCGGAACCTCCCTAGCCAAGGGCACCTTTGCGGATCGCAGGCAAATTTCTTACGTCAGATAGAGGTAAAGGTTCTTTTATGCGGCGCCATCTCGGAAAAAGATGCAGAAAGCATGAAGGCCGCTGGCATTACCGTGGTGAAGGGCGCACAAGGTCGGGCAATTACCGCCGCCGATAACTACCTGAAACAAGCAAACCCTGAAGAATTGGCAGCACTGGGATAACCCCCTCCCAGCAGCGTACCCGCCAAGCTGACGTGCTCGGCAAGGGAATCGGCCTTGCTAGATAGCCGGGGAATACGTACGCCTTCCCCGTTAGTCCCACTCTAGCGGCGCAACGCCATCAGATGCTACTCGCAGCCGAAGTGCTGACGGAAATTATTTTCAGTTGCCACAACAACACCAGCTTCTTTAAGCATTTTTGTCGCAACGCCATCGCCTGGCACCAGCACGCCCGAAAAAGTACCGTCATACACTTCCCCAACGCCGCATGAAGGGCTTTTCGCCTTCAAGATGGCATGGGTGCAGCCCGAATCACAAACTAATGAGCAAGCAGCACGAGCACCCGCCTCGAATGCTTCCGTATGATCGTTCCCCTCGCCATCAACCACACGGATTTGTCCGTCAACAGCACATTGCTCATGGGGAGGATGGGGAATGGAAAGTCCGCCCATAACCTCCGGACAGATTTTCACCACCTGACATCCGCGGTCTTCCAGAAAACGCTGTACTTCCATGGAAGGCTTTGAGCGACCATCGAAACGGCATCGGACTCCTAATAAACATGCGCTAACTGCAACTTTCATGATTATCTCCCGTCTGGGCATTGCAAGAATAGCCCTCAAAAGACTGCGGTACAACGCAAAAAAGGCCCACCTTAAGCGGACCCTTTCGAATAAATGGTGGAGCATAGGGGGATCGAACCCCTGACCTCATGGCTGCCAGCCATGCGCTCTCCCAGCTGA
>UQVJ01000120.1 GCA_900544455.1 uncultured Eggerthella sp.
ATCGTCACTTATGGCGAAAAACGCCACTATCTTTTGCAGTATCGATGCCGTTCGGCAAAGAGGTGAGGAGTTCGGGCCGGCAGGTCAATTACGCTTCGCGCTCGATTTCGCTTACGCATTCGTTTTTGATAGTACCCACCAAGGCTTGCAGCGCATCAACTACGCGTGGCCGAATGTCTCCGCCAATGAGCACGAACATAATGTCATCCCCCACTGCTAGCTGACCATCAGCCAACCAAACACGCACGTATTTGATGCCAGGCATAGCAAGGGTGCTTTCGATAGCAGCCTGAACCTTAGCGGCATCGTAGGTAAACAGCATGCCGCCCACTTTTTTGCCAGGAGCCACCCCATCGGTTTCGACACCGCGCGCTTCCGATTTAGGTGTAGCGCGAACCGTGCCATTGTGCGTCAAGTACATACCGCATTCCGCGGCGGTACGGTCGGCCTTCGCTTCGCGCAGCCATGCGTCAACAGAGGGAGCTGTTTTACTGGTATCGAGCATTGGTTTCTCCTTAAGCTTCTACAAACAACATGCCGCCAAAAGCCTTAATCCATGTTTTTCGCCTTAGCTTTCTTCGACTTCTTCATACCAGGCTTAAATACCGAAAGGGCAAATAGCGCAATAACGCACACGAGCATTGCGCCCACCGTTGCCGTCGAAAACGGCAGCAATGCAAAGCCAGCAATAACAACAATGCTCAGAACCCACTTCGCCACCAGCCAACTATGCTTGGCGAAACCCCATAAAGTCAAAACGCCATACAACACTGCCGTTGCCATCAGGAACGGAATGCATGGCACGATGAATTGCGAACGAAATGCATCAATGGCAACGGGAGCGTCGAGGTTTGACAGCCCTAGCGCCGCGCCGTCGTTGAGGGTCAGAACAAATAGAACGGCAAACCCACCGAGCCAGACAGATGCAGCAAAAAGACGAACAAGATCAATGGTTCGTTTTGCCATTCGGTTTGCTTTAGGAAGTTCCATGATCATCGATCGCTCCCCACATAATCGTTCGAGCTCAGTAGCCCCTGTTCAACGTCGCAGTTATTCATAAAAAGAGGCCGCGCTTTTACGCGCGGCAAAGTTTTGGATATTCTACCATGCGCCAATCAGGAAACTAAAACGCTTGCACGAATGGCGCGTTTCGCGCGCAGCGCTTCAATGTTTAAGTCGGGACCTACCGACGCACCGACTCCTATGGACAGTTAGAGGTCCTTCTTTCCCAAAATACGGATACTTCAACCGAAAGAGCCACACCGCAGGCGCAATAGAATCGCCGATCTTCCAGGCGAGACAACTCATGGCCGATGCACCAGGTGGAATCATTAACGACTGGCAAGATAAGCGTATTTTGTACACTCGGGCAGAAATATCATTGCTATTTGGCAAGATCTTGCTGAAATGTACCCTCGAACAGGCTTTTTTGGCGAAATTGGCTTATTTTGTACGCTTTTTACTGGAAAAAAGCTGTCCGAGGGTACATTTCGCGAATATCTTGCCAGAAAGCGGCCTTCTGGCTGCGCAGGGGTACAAAATACGCGTTTTTTGCCGCACATCGGCAGACGCATTCATTCGCGCCTATTCAACGAATCACAGCGGAGCCTTTCTGCCGACAACCTCATATGCATTCGCCCATTGAATCGCAACGGGATTTAGGGGCAACCTAGACTTGCCGCCGATTCGCGATGGGATCCTAAGGGAGCATCGAGCAGCCCCCCTTGGTGCCTTTCTTAGAAACCGATGATCAAGCCACCGCGTTCGGCATAGTAGCTGCAAAGCCACCTGGTAGGAATAATCTCAATCTCGGAATTACCCCACAGCTGCAAGATGTTTTCCTTCAATGTTTGCGCGACGGCAAGGTTATCACAATGGCTAATGGCAACACGCCCACCGGCAAATCCTCGTTCTTTCATGCGGTTAATTAGTTCGCGAACGGCCTTTTTCGTCCCTCGGGCTTTGCCCTCGACAACAATCGTGCCCTCTTCGCTTGCAGTGCCAATCCCCCACATGCCCAATGCCCTTGCAAGGAAACCGGTCATTTTGCCCATGCGGCCGTTTTTAATAAGATTGTCGAAGGAAGAAAGCGCAAAAAGGATCTTGGTTCTTTCAAGGAAGGTATTGGCGCGGGCAACCGCCTCGTCGAAATCAACGCCTTCTCGAGCGAGCCTTTCAAGTTCATGCACGCAAAGAACAAGCTCTGGTCCCGTCGACTTTGAATCCAAGACAGCAATTTTCTTTTCTGGATGCTCTTCTAATGCCATATCCATGGCAGTAAGGGCGCTGTTCATGCTTCCTGAAAGCTGAGATGAAATGGTAATGGCAAACGTGTGGCTGGCCTTTTCGAAGTGCTGCAACCACGTTCCAGGAGCCGGACACGCAGTATGACTAGCTTCCTTTTCCTGTTCCATATCATGGAGCATTTTTTGCAGATCAAGATCTTCGTCGTCGACGAAATGCTGATCGCCAACAGTAATCACAAATGGCACGCTGGAAAGCTCAATAACGTCAGATTGATAACTCGACGGAAGAAGATCGCAACTCGAATCCGTAACAACGTTCCACTTCATGCCGCTCGTCCTTTCTGGCGCGCAAAAAGCACCCGACGCGACCGGGCGCTTAGGCCTGAGTCAGTTACCTCTGTTATCTGGCAGTACAAAGCGATGGTCAACCACGCTCAAATATCTCCTGCGTTTAATGCGCCATTCTACCGAAGGTGAGAATCTGCAACAAACCCGAAATCGAAAGATCGACAAACGGTGCTATATACACAGCACTACGGCACAAGAGCCCCACAGCTTAATCGGTCCGCTTCCAATCGGCACAAAAACCTCTCCCCGCAGCTTAATCGGTCCGTTTCCAATTTCTTTACAGATCACCAAAGCGATATCGGAGCCGATACAATGCAACTAATCAAACATGTGGCAGAAAAACAAAAAAGGAATACCCCTAGATGTTGTTCTACTTTTCCGCAACCGGCAACACCAAGCATGTTGTAGACAAAATTAAGCTTAACGACGAAACGATTATTTCCATTGAAGAGGCAACCAGAAGGAGTACGTACCAGTTCCAGCTAAGCGGAAGCAGGCTAGGCATCATAACGCCAACCTACGATTTCGTATTGCCAAGCATCGTCGAAGAATTCCTTCAAAAGCTCGATGTCCGCTTCGACAATAAGCCTTACACCTTCTATGTGGGAACCTACGGCACCACCACAGGAGCAGCTTCAGCTATTACGGACGCAATAATGAAGCCAAAAGGCCTTGCGCTAGACGCCAAATTCGATATTTGCATGCCGGACACCTGGACGGTGCTGTTTGATCTTTCCAACAAAAAGAAGGTTGCCGAAACCATTACCAAGGCAGAAGCCGAAATCAACGAGCTGAAAAAGCAGTTATCCGCCAAAGTAACGGGAAAGCACATGGGACCCACCGCTCCTAAATGTGCTGGAGCCATTGGCAAACTCATTTATAACAACAAAGTTCGAAAGACTAAGAAGCTTTCTGTATCTGAAACATGTAGCGGATGCGGCTCATGCGCCAAGAAGTGCCCGGTTCAGGCAATCGAAATGAGGGACAAAGCGCCCGTATGGGTAAGGCAAGAATGCACCATGTGTCTAGGCTGCTTACATAGGTGCCCGAACTATTCGATTTACTACGGGAACGGCAAAGCTACCAATGCTCATGGCCAATACACCTACCGCAAAACTGCCTCAAAAATGAAAGAGCCCTGCGGCTGAAACTGATCGTCTTCGTTTCTGGGTGTTGGGAAAGCTGCCCCGCTTGATAAGCCGAATCGCCTCACGCTTCTTGGACAAAAGAAATGTGAGGCGATTCAGTGCGCTATAAGAGCGCATCAATGCCAGAAACGGTCGAACTGCATTTTTCAAACGGCTTGTTCGACCAGGACAATGCCGCACTAGGAGATTTTGGTTGCCGCCAAGCACGCCATGTTTGCAATTCCCTAATGGGTCGCGCGATGCAAGATGCATTCCGCTGCGACACTAACAGCGATTTCCTCAGGTGTTTCTGCCTTAATATCCAAGCCAATGGGCATATGAACCGTATCCAATAGCTCTGCGGAAACGCCTGCTTCCAGCAAACGCTGCCGTGCTACGGCGATCTTTCGACGCGAGCCCATGAAGCCCACATACGCTAAAGGCTGACGAAGCGCTTGCTCGAGGATGGCATAATCGAACGCATGGCTGTACGTCATAATGAAAACGTAGTCGCGCTCATCGAAGGATATAGACGAAGCAATGTCTTCGTAATCGCCCAAGATAATCTGCTCTGCGTCAGGGAAATCTTCGGATTGGGCAAACTCAGGGCGACACTCGAAAAGAGTGCAGGAAAATCCCACCTGCGCAAGAGCCGCAACA
>UQVJ01000121.1 GCA_900544455.1 uncultured Eggerthella sp.
ATGTCATCGTTTCAAAGAAATTCGTTGGACCTGAAGACCATCTGCTGCTCATCGACGACTTCATGGCGAATGGTTGCGCCATGAATGGACTCATTGAAGTTTGCGAGGACGCCGGTGCGACGATCGAAGGCATTGGCATTGCAATCGAAAAAGGCTTCCAAGAAGGCGGCGCAAAGCTTCGCCAGCGCGGTTATCAACTTGAATCTCTTGCCATTGTTGATGCAATGGACCCTGAATCAGGCGAAATAACTTTTCGATGAGCACGCAGACCTCCCCCTCATCCCCTCAAACCGTTTCGGGTTCAAAATCCGAACTCGAGGACTTTGACGGCAAGATAGCAATAATGCGCGCATTCCCCTACGGCCTGCAGCATGTCCTTGCCATGTTTGTCGCGAACCTGGCACCGATCGCAATCATTGCGTCTGCTGCCGGCTTCGACGATGCGACTACTGCCATGCTTATCCAAAATGCAATGATCGTTGCAGGCATTGGCACCTTCATACAGCTGTTCCCCATTTGGCGTGTTGGCGCACGAATGCCTATCGTTATGGGCGTAAGCTTCACCTTCGTAACCGTGCTTTGCGGAATTGCTGTTAATTATGGTTATCCTGCTGCAGTGGGAGCCGTCATAGTCGGCGGTTTGCTCGAAGGTGTGTTGGGCTTATTTGCCAAATACTGGCGCAAATTCATCACACCTATCGTTTCGGCCGTAGTGGTAACCTCCATCGGCTTTTCCCTGCTATCAGTTGGAGCTCAATCGTTCGGCGGAGGTTCTGGAGCACCCGATTTTGGTTCTCCAGAGAATTTAACCTTGGGTTTTGTCTCTCTAATTTCCTGCTTGGTATTTCAAGGGTTGGTGAAAGGCAACGCAAAGCAGCTTTCGGTATTGTTTGGTTTATGCGTAGGCTACGTTTTAGCACTTATCATGGGCAAGGTTGATTTCTCGGCATTCGAGGGAATAGGCCTGTTTAGCATGCCTCAACTTATGCCATTCGTGCCCGAGTTTCATCCTGGAGCAATTATCGCCGTCGCTCTCCTATACCTGGTTAGCGCCGCCGAAACGCTAGGAGACACCGCAGCGCTCGCCGCCATCGGCTTCAAGCGCATCCCGACCGAACGGGAATTCTCGGGTGCCGTAGCTGCCGACGGCCTTACCAGCTCCATTGCTGGCTGCTTTGGCTGCTCTCCGCTCACCACGTTCGCTCAAAACATTGGCCTTGTGGCTATGACCAAAGTCGTTAACCGCCGTGCTATCGCCTGCGGCGCAGGAGTGTTGGTACTTGCAGGCTTCATTCCGGTCATTAGCGCCGTATTCGGCTCCCTCCCTGATGCTGTTTTGGGAGGATGCACCATCATGATGTTTGGCAATATCATCCTGAGCGGCTTCCAGATGATCGCAAGCGCAGGTTTTTCACAGCGCAATATCACTATTGCTGCCATTTCTCTGGCATTAGGCATTGGCTTTACTCAAGTTGGAGAGATATTCGTTTACTTCCCTGAGCTTTTACAGAACATCTTCGTGGGCAACAGTGTTGCCCTTACATTCCTCTCTGCCGTTGTGCTCTCCTTTGCCCTTCCGAAAGACACAACTGTAGAAGGCCCCCTCGTAGTCGATAACGGAAGAAACGAAGGCGCAGGAGAATTTCCGGAAGCACCGCCAAGCAACACAGACGGCAAACGCGATTAGCCAATACCCCAACTAAGAATCCTGTGCGCTGCCGTACAATATCGGCAGCGCTTTTTTATACCTTTTATCGCTGAAGGAGCGAATTTGATGGATACCGCGGAACAGAAAACCGTACTTATAGGCGTCAGCGGAGGAGTCGCCGCCTATAAATCATGCGAAATCGTACGAGGACTCCAAAAAGCGGGCATTCGAGTTAAAGTGATGATGACCGAACATGCCACGCACTTTATCGACCCACTCACCTTCCGTTCCCTCACCCACGAACCGGTTGCGGTGGGTCTATTCGATGACCCCTCCGATCCGATTCATCACATTTCACTAGCAGCAGAAGCTGACGTCGTGCTCCTTGCGCCGTGCACGGCAAACGTGATGGCAAAAGCAGCTCACGGCATCGCAGACGATCTTTTCTCCACCACCCTCCTTGCCACCACGGCACCAATCGTTGTTGCCCCTGCCATGAATGTCCATATGTACGAAAATGCCGCCACGCAAACCAATATGGAAACCCTTAAATCACGTGGTTTTCGTTTCGTTGAAGCAGACGACGGCTATCTTGCCTGTGGGGATGTTGGACGCGGCCGCCTTGCCGAACCAGAACGTATCGTTTCTGCCGTCCTAGATGTGCTCAACGGAAAGGCAGAAATCGATAACGACCTTGCAGGAAAACGCGTTATGGTTACCGCCGGCCCCACGGTAGAGCCCATCGATCCAGTTCGTTACCTCACCAATCGCTCGTCCGGCAAATTCGGCTATGCACTGGCAACGGCAGCCGCCAACCGTGGGGCTCAGGTTACCTTGATTTCCGGTCCTGTTGCACTCCCAGCACCCGCTGGCGTAGAAATGAGATACGTTGAAAGCGCCTGCGACATGCTTGCCGCTGCAGAAGCTTCATTCACCAATGCCGACATCGCCCTGTTTGCCGCAGCAGTTGCCGATATGCGCCCCGCAAATCCAGCTGACAAGAAACTCAAAAAAGGCAAGAACGACAGCGAGCTTTCCGCTATTCAGTTGACCGAAAATCCCGACATCTTAGCAACGCTTGGCAATAAGAAGGATAGTCAGGTTGTAATTGGGTTTGCCGCTGAAACGAATGACGTAATCGAGAATGCCCGCAAGAAACTGGCCAAAAAAGGCGCGGATATAATTGTCGCAAATGAAGTTGGCGCCAATAAAACTTTCGGAAAAGACGACGATGAAATCTGGCTTGTAACCGAAACTGGCGCGGAGCATATCGACCCTGCCCCTAAAACCGAACTGGCTCATGTCATTCTTGACAAAGCTCTTTCCATATCAACGGCGAATTGATTAATCGTTTTGATTATCATCTTGACCTGGGAAGATAATCAGATTAAAGATTTTTAAAAATTATTTTGAAAAATCCCTTTGCATCGCTTTGTTGTTTGGGTTATTATAGCGGAGCTGCTTCGGCAGTAACCGAACGGGTTGTGGCGCAGTTTGGTAGCGCACTTGACTGGGGGTCAAGGGGTCGCAGGTTCGAATCCTGTCAACCCGACCAGCTAAATCAGCAGGTTAGAGGATTAATTTCTTCTGACCTGCTTTTTTGTTTGCATTCGGGATTAAGCTAACTGGTGATACTTTAGCGATCCTGGCTAAATCGCCTACTTCTTTGCTTCCATCACCAGCTGATTTGTTTTGAGGGTTATCATTCTGTATATCGAGCACCACACAATAGGCCAATCGAAAGGGATCTAAGCATATGCTTCTTAGCGAGCTTGAGCCAGGACAAAATGCCATAGTGGATTCAGTGGGCGGATCTGGCGCCATTAGACGTCATTTGCTCGATATGGGACTCACCCCCAACGCCCTGATCACCCTGCAAAAAGTCGCTCCCATGGGAGATCCCATGCAGATCACGGTACGCGGGTTCGAGCTAACCCTTCGTCTTGAAGAGGCAAATAACGTACAGGTTACCCCTTCGGACAAGCAAGCAGCCCTTCATAAAAGCCAGCATATCCACCAAGACATCGCTCACCCCGGCCTAGGCGAACTTTCTGGAGCTGGCGATTACCGACGCCACACCCAAAGGGAAACCGCTAAAACCGGCCCCCTGACCTTTGCCTTGGTTGGGAACCAAAACTGTGGCAAAACCACTTTGTTCAATCAGCTAACCGGAGCCAATCAACATGTTGGCAACTTTCCCGGCGTCACCGTTGATAGGAAAGACGGTACTATCCGCAGCCACTCCGAAGCCACGGTTACCGACTTGCCTGGAGTTTACTCGCTCTCTCCTTATTCAAATGAAGAAATTGTAACGCGCGACTTCCTGCTCGAATCAAAGCCAGATGGCATTATCAACATCATCGACGGCACCAACATCGAACGCAATATGTACCTCACCATGCAGATTATGGAACTGGGTATTCCTATGGTGCTTGCGTTGAACATGATGGACGAGGTCGAAAAGAACGGCGGAACCATTCGCGTCAACGAACTCGAAGCGGAACTCGGCATCCCCGTTGTTCCCATTTCCGCTGCAAAGAATCAGGGCGTGGACGAACTCGTAGACCACGCTCTTCATGTTGCTCGTTTTTACGAGCTGCCGGAACAAATCGATTTTTGCCCCTCAAGCGAGGAAGAGCACAACCCATTAGGAGCAGTGCATCGCTGCATCCACACA
>UQVJ01000122.1 GCA_900544455.1 uncultured Eggerthella sp.
ATGGCGGTTGCCAAGTTCGATTCAACGCCCTCGATACCCACCTTCGCCAACACCGAAGTAAGGGCAGCAAACACCGCAGCCAACAGCGCATACGCCAACCAGACACGGCTTTGTCCTCCTGAAGCCCCCTGTTTCTTCTCGATCATCATGAGGGTTCCCACGGCAATCACCGCGGTGCCAACAAGCTTCACTTCTAAATGGTTCGTTTCGCCAAATAGCACAATTGCCAACAGTACCGCAATGACAGTGCTGGATTTATCAACGGGAACAACCTTGTTTACGTCGCCCAGGGAAAGCGCCTTGAAGTAGCAGATCCACGAACCACCCGTTGCCAAACCAGAAAGAGCAAGAAACAACCAAGACTGCAGAGTTATCTGAGCGATAGTATGGCCCGAACCCACCACGGCAACCATAGCCCACGCAAACACCAGTACCACCAAAGTACGCAGCGCCGTGGCAACATCGGAATCGGTTTCGGAAAGGCCGCACTTGGCCAAAATCGAAGTTATGCCCGCGAAAAACGCCGAGGCAACGGCGGCCATTACCCAAGACATACAAACAAACACTTCCTTTGGCGGATCACGGGATAGAAGGAGCTAATCCCGATCGAGCGGTTGCACCATTCCGATTAGCCTTCGCCCCCCTCGGCGGAGAAATAGGGGGCGGATACCGTTTTCCCAATAAGCAAAGGAGACCAGCACAGCGTCTTTAACGCAGCGTGGCGGAATCGGCTCCGCTTATTTGAATGTCAGCATCGAAGAAAGCCAACAACGCACGAGTGGCAAGCATGACATCGCGTGCGCCGGCGGTTTCGTACGCCGAATGCATGGCAAGCTGGGCGCAGCCCACATCAACGCCATGCATACTTGCTTGTATGTTGGACAGGTTGCCCAAGGTTGAGCCACCCGCCATATCGCTGCGGTTCGCAAACCGCTGGAACGGTACGCTGGCGTTATTGCACACCGCACAGAACACGGCACTGCTAAACGCATCAGTGCAGTACTTTTGGTTTGCTGCCTCTTTAACAACAATGCCCTGATTCAAATAAGCACGATTACCTTCATCGCTCTTTTCGGGATGATTGGGGTGTACCGCATGGGCATTGTCGCAGCTTACCAGCAGGGAACCCGCCAATGCGCGACGATACCCCTCGTCTGTGCCGCCCAAGGCTCCGTTCAAGTGCATCAGCACATCGGGCAAGAACGTGGACATCGCGCCCTGCTTGGTATTGGACCCCACCTCTTCGTTGTCGAAGCAGCAGTACACCGAAACGCTGGAATCGTTAGAACTCTGCAAAAACGCTTCAGCCGAAGCGTAAGCGCACATGAGGTCATCGAGCCTGGGGGCAGAGATGAATTCGTCGGCCGCACCCCAGATGCAAGGCGTCTGGCGATTCACCAAATACACGTCATAGCCCAAGATCTGATCAGGATGGATATCCAGCTCATTGGCAAGAAGCAGCTGTAGCGCTTCCTTCTCCAGCGCTCCCGCGGAAATCAGCGGGCACAAGTCGATCCGTCGATTTGGAGCAAAGCCACTGTTCACACCATGATCCATATGGATCGCCAAACTCGGAATAAGGGCAACATCCCTATCAAGCGAGATCAACCTGCCCTCAATGCGATTCTCTATCTGGACCATAACGCGGCCCGCAAGGGAAAGAGGACGGTCGAACCAGGTGTAGTCGATCATTCCACCATATGCCTCAACGTTTAAGCGTCTATATGAACCAGGGCCTTCCAGATCGGGATGAGCCTTGATTTTGAAGAGGGGCGAATCAGAATGCGAAGCGGCAATCTGAAAATGATAGCCTTCCGATACGGCACCACCCACTTTAAAGGCAATGATGCTCGACCCATTGCGCACCGTGTAGTAGCGCCCTCCTGGCTTGCAGCTCCATACCTGTGCTTCAGGAAGATAAACGAACCCCGCTTCATCAAACCGAGCACGCAAAGCGGATACCGCGTGAAATGCACTGGGGCTTTCCTCTATGAAGCGCAACAGGCCTTCTGCTGCCTGGATCTCTTCGTGCGTCAAGCCATTACCCGATTCCGCCACCATGCCAACTCGCTTTCTTTCCAAAAGTAATAGATGTTTTCGCAATCAGTCTAGCAGCTAACGATGTCCTCTTCGAAAGAGCTCATTAGATAGAATCTGTACCCAAGAAAACGATACCGAGACATAGGGCATCAAGCGAAGAGGGCACCTATTCCTCACCATAACCAGAATCAGATTCCACCAACGATGCCCAAAGACACCCCGACACCGAACGCAAAACGACGTCCGTTAACTCACCCTGCAACCGCAGTAACGAGCTTCTCCCCTATACTTGAAAGTATCGAGGCAAGGAAGATTATGGGGAATCCAGAACGGCATACGCAAAGCAGCCCAAAACGTCGGGTTTTAATTGTTGCTGCTTGCATTGCCGCAGCGACATTCGCCCTCCTCATTTGCGCTGAGATCTTTCTTCCCAGCAAACCACCTTCGTTTTCCGGTCTCGGCCTCGGCCCTTCGAGCACAACAGGATTCATGGTACTGCTGGGACCGGCGCTTGCCGCATGGGCGTTTTCCTTCTATGTGCGCTGCCCCGACGCCACTATCCGCAACCAGCTTGTTACCATCGCTGCCCTTTTGGCGTTTTGGCTGCTCGACGTTATCGTGAAGTACCCTATGAAAAGTGATTTGGGCACCTCTATATGCTGGTACCTCTATTACATTCCCATGCTATTTGTTCCCGCACTGGCCTCTGCCTGCGCCCTCCGCGCCGCCTGCCTCGATACCACCAAGACAGGAAAAACTGCACGCTCCATCGCTTTCGCAGGAAGCGCTCTTCTTGCCCTGTTCGTGCTTACGAACAACCTCCACCATGCAGTATTTTCATTCAGCTTTGACGATCCTGGTTGGATTGGTAATTACCACTACGAGTGGGGCTATTGGCTCGTTGCTGGCTGGTTCGTCCTGCTTTACGGCGCATTCTTTGCCTTGCTGTTCCCTGCCGCAAGAAAGCAGCTACGTCCCTCTTTTGCCCCTTTGGCGATTATCGCAGGCTTGGCAATTGCCTACAGTTTGCTCTACATCCTTCGAAACGCTCACTTCTTCAGCACCAACCTGGCACTCACCTATACCATCCTTATTGTCGTAGCCGTCGAAATCACTCTCGCAACAGGAATCCTTCCCTCTTATGCGTGGTATCGGGAAGCCTTCTACAAACTACCTTTCGACCTGAAAGTGCTGACCAGGAATGGACAACTTGCTTACTCAACCGCACAAGCAAAGCCCCTTTCGCCTGAAACCGCAGAAAAGGTAACCGAACTTGGCACGCTCAACGGCACGACCATAGACTTCCGCGTCCCAAGCAACCCCCATACCCTCAAACGCGCCTATGGCATCAGCGGCGGCACAGCACTACTCTCCATCGATGTAAGCAAAACCGACGCCAGACGATCTGCGCTCAAAAAGCAAAAAGAGGAACTCATCAATACATCCGAGCTGCTGAAACGCAGCGCTACCATTCGCCAGGGTCTTGCGTTACGAGAAGCGGAACGTGACCTGTTCGAACAAATCAGCAATTCATTGGCGGAGAAAACCGCCGAGATCAACCGTCTTATCGAAGATCTTCCCGAAGACGACTCGCCCGAAAGCGCAGCCATCAGGCGCAAAAACCTGACCCGAGTTAAATTCCTTGTCGCCTACTGCAAGCGCAAAGGAAGCCTTATCGTCGCCGAACGTGAGGGGGTTTCCTTCACCCAGGCACAAGTTGAACTGGTGTTTACCGAAGCAGCGGCAGATTTCCGTTCCATGGGAATTGAAAGCGCCGCACTCTTTCGTTTAATCAATCCTTTATCGCCCACCACCATGGCCCATCTGTACGATTGCGCATACGACTTCGCCTCACTGGCGTTCTCGGTCAAAAACCCCACCCTGCTCTTGTTCGGGGAAAACGATGAGCGCAATGCTTTGATGGTTCGCATCGTCCTGCAATGCGAAGAATGTCAAATACTCGAACCTTCGCTACGATATTTCTGCGACAGTCTGACCAAAGCAGGCATCCGCATCTGCCATCAGATTGAGGCCGATGAAATCGCCGTCAAAATCGAGCTGAAGGAAAGCGCCCTATGAGCCACCTGTTCAACATAAAATCGGTGGTTCTCATTGCGCTTATCGTTCTGCTGTTCGGGCTTATGGTCGGGCAGATGCTCCATGTGCTCTTTGTTGCCACACGAAAAGAAAATCGCAACCCGCGCGGGGCTGTTGCCTACGAGGCTCTTCTCCTTGCTCACCTGCTTGTCGCCTGCGCAACGGTAT
>UQVJ01000123.1 GCA_900544455.1 uncultured Eggerthella sp.
GATGATCCGCCGCACGATTACGGTTAGCGTTGGTTTGATGGCAATGAACCTGGTCGTACAGACCATCGTTAACTGGACTCCTACTCTGTTTGTTATGCAGGGTGTTAGTGTTGGCAAGTCACTCTACATGACCGTTATTATGCTGATTGGCTGTCCTGTCGGTGTATTGCTCGAATCCCTCCTCGTTGACAAACATCCACGAAAGTGGGGCATGGTAGTACTTCTTATTGCGATTGCTATTGCTGGCTATATCTGGTCGATGCAGACTGATGAAATGGTCATCATGGTAACCGGCTTCGTCCTCTGCGCACTTACCTATTACTACGCGTTGGTTACGTGCTCCGCTTATCTTGGTGAGGTTTTCCCAACTCAGCTGCGCTTGCGTGGCGGCGGATTCGCAAACGCTATGGGTCGTGTTGCGGCTATCGTGAGCCCTTCCATCATTGCTGGATGCTTCGCTGCTGCTAACCCGGCTGGTGCGGTATATACGTTTGTCGGAATTACCGTTTTCGTAATGGCTCTCATTATCGCAATCTGTGGTATTGAAACTCGTGGTCAGACTCTCGAGAAGATTAACGACGAGGTTATTAAGGACTTCCAGGAGCACTCCAAGAAGTAAGCGTTTGAAGATCTTGATTACTGTGAAGTTTTATCGGTTTAACGAGATGTTTGATCCCTTGAAAGGAGGATAGCTATGAAAGGACTAGAAGGACTCAAGGTAGTTGAGCTCACTAGCTATGTTGCAGGTCCAGCATGCCCTCGAATCTTGGCGGAAATGGGTGCGACGGTTTACAAGATTGAGCCTTTTGAAGGTGATGACTACCGCAACAATGCCAGTGGCTTCGGGATGTCGAAGACTGAAATCGACGATCCAGCCTTTGACCTAACCTCAACAAATAAAACCTTTGTTAGCATCAACTTGAAAACTGAAGGAGGGGCTGAGTTTCTGGACAAGCTCCTTAAAGAGGCCGATGTTCTCGTTACTAGCTTTAGAGATGGTGGCCTGAAACGGCTAGGTCTCGATTACGAAACTGCCTCGAAGAAGTACCCCTCGCTTGTTTGGGCACAGATGCGCGGCTATGGCTGGCGCGGTCCCGAAAAGGATTCTCGCGGATTCGACAATACCGCCTACAACGGTCGCGGCGGTGTCTTCGCCTCGTTGCCTCAGTCGGATAATTTCGCTCCGGTAAACATGCCTAATGGATTTGGCGATTTCCAATGCGCTCTTGCTTTGACTGCTGGAATTACCAGTGCCCTTTATCGCAGGGAGAAAACTGGAAAGGGCGATAAGGTAACTGTGAATTTGTATCACGTTGCATGTTGGGCTCAGCAGATTGGTCTCGCTTCAACGCAGTTTGGTGACAAGTGGCCGAAGTCGAGGAAGAGGGCTACAACTCCAACCAATAACACCTATATGGCAGGAGATGGAACTTGGTTTGTCATGTGCATGGGAAGCTCTTATACCTACTTCCCGCTCATTATGCAATTGCTCGAGCTTGATGAATTGCTTGAAGATGAGAAATTTGGCTCGCTCGAGATAATGAACAGCACTGGAGCGAACGTTGAGGCCATCAGGAGGATGGAGGAAGCATTTGCTAAGCATGACTTTGCTTATTGGCAGAAGGTCTTCGATGAGAACTCGATTGCGTATCATCGCCTCTATCACTTTGAGGACATCTTGGTTGATGAAGAAGCTTACGACAACGACATCCTGAGGAAGCTTCCCTATGACGCTTTCGGGGAAAAAGCCTTAACGACTAGTCCTATTAGGCTCGAATCGGTTGGTGATCCGATTATCTACAGATCAAGGCCAATTGGTTACGACACGAAGAGCGTAATGGAAGAGTACGGTTACAGCGATGAAGAGATCGAGGCTCTGGTTCAGGGCAAGGCTGTAAAGGTTTACGACGGACCAGAACTAAAGGGTTGCGTTCTCGAGCCAAGCTACGGACCTGACTCAATCATCTAATCGATTTAAAGGAAGCGACACGTCATGAATTCGTCAACAACACTATTCCGCCCCATTGCAATTGGGGATGTGGAAATCAAAAACCGGTTCGTAATGCTTCCGATGACCACTATGTTCGCTGACAACTACTACATCACTGATGCAATGGTAGATTTTTACGAGCAGCGTGCAAAGGGGGGGACGGGTTTAATTGAAATTGGATCCGTCTATGTAAGCGATCTTTTTGATACCGAACCGAAGTACTACACGACTTCAGGTGCCGCAGGAGCCTGGGATGACTCGTTCATCCCAGGCTGGGAAAAACTCGCCGATGCCTGTCATAGGCACGGAGCTAAAGTGGCTGGACAACTTCAGCTTTGCTACGAGTGGAGACCTGACGCATCGAAGGAATTGAAAGTTTATGCGCCCTCGATAGACGTCGTCTCTGGGCCTTTTGCGGGAATGCCTGAAGCGGAATTCACAAAAGAAGAACTCAAGATCCTAGTTAACCAATATGCCGATGCCGCAAAGCGGCTGGAAAAAGCTGGCGTTGATATCATTGAAATCCACGCAGGAATCGGATACATGGTTATGAGGTTTCTCTCGAAGTACTCAAACCATCGAGATGATGAGTACGGTGGATCTGCCGAAAATAGGGCTCGCCTCTTAACCGAGATCATAGATGCTGTTCATGAAAGCTGCCCTGGTATTCCGATCATTGTCCGTACTTCTGCCGATGATTTCATGCCTGGTGGGAGCAGGATCGAGGATTTACTTGAGATCGTTCCGATCGTAGAAAAGCATGGTATCGATGCTTGGAATGTGCAGGTTGGGTTCCATGAGGCGCCGAAACCAGTCGCAAACTTCTTAGTGCCCGAAGGTGAATTTATCCACTTTGCAAAAGAAGTGAAGGAAGCTACCGATTTACCTGTTTATCCGGGAACGCGAATTACCTCTGAGAAAATGTGCGAAAAGGTAGTGGAAGAAGGCTATGGCGATCTTGTTGGAATGGCTCGCTCGCTGATTGCAGATCCAGAGTTTGTTAACAAGACCGAGGCTGGCAGAACGGATCTCATTCGTTCATGCATTGTGTGCAGTAGATGCCTTGATCACAGCCTTTTGGGTAAGCCCATTCAATGCTCGGTAAATGCTAATGTCACCAATCATGACATGGGTCTTCCGGAGAACAAACCTGCGCAAGCAAAAAAGCATGTTGCGATTGTTGGCTCTGGTCCCGCTGCTTTGGAAGCGGCGCGTGTGCTTGATATCAGAGGGCATAGGGTTACCTTGGTTGAAAAATCAGACAGGATCGCCGGGCTTTTGAACATGGCGCAAGTCCTCAATCCTTACCTCGAGCCTTATGTTGCCTATTGGAATGCTCTAATCGAAGAGCATCCGAACATTGATATACGCCTCAACACCAAAGCAACCCCAGAGTACCTGCGTTCGCTTAATCCCGACGAGGTTATTGTTGCTCCAGGTGGAAAGATCATAATGCTTGATGTTCCTGGGGTTAGCAACAAAAATGTCGTAAGCTCTCAGGACGTAAAGGATTTGGTGTCAGGCACCGTTCCGGAAGGGAAAGGGTTCCTTTGGTGGAGTGCCATGCAAGCTATCAAGACCCAAGGTGGAACTGTTCCCTTCATGAGAATGGGTCTTAAGATGCATACGCTTATTGGCAAGCGTCTCGTAATTGTGGGTGGCGGCTTTGCCGGGCTCGAATGTGCCAGCTCAATGACAGAAGGGCGAGAGGTAACCCTTGTCGAAGAGTCTAAGAAGCTTGGCAACGGAATCGGGGTCGTTGACAGGAAACCGACTATCAACGCCTTGAAGGGCAAGGGCGTGAAAACACTTACATGTACCAAGGTGAAAGAAATCAAGAAAAACGGAATCTTGGTCGAGAATACCGAAACTCATGAGCAGACGCTCATAGAATGCGACACGATCCTGCTTGCACTTGGAGTCGAGGAAGACCATGCTTTGTTCGATGAAATCAAGTCTTCCTTCCCGCAAGCTCGACTTATTGGGGACGCAACTTGTCCAAAGGGGACGGTTACTAGGACATTGGAGGCAGTTAACGCTGGTTTCAGAACCGCTATGGAGATGTAAGGGCTGGGAAGTTTGTTGATTGGAGACTAGGAGAACTTACCCGACAGATGTTTAACAAAG
>UQVJ01000124.1 GCA_900544455.1 uncultured Eggerthella sp.
AGCCATTCATTGCTTGTGTCTTCGCCTGGATATTCAAATGCTAGATGGCTGAACCAGGAATCAGCTGTTGCGCCATGCCAATGCTTGACGTTTGCAGGAATTTCAACCACATCACCTGGATGTAAACATCGAGCGGGTTTTCCTTCCTCCTGGTACCAACCCTCGCCGTCTACGCAGATAAGCACTTGTCCACCGCCGCTGCTTGCATGGTGCACATGCCAGTTATTGCGACATCCCGGTTCAAAGGTCACATTGAAGATGGGGAGGTAGCTGCCTTCTCCGTCTACGGGATTGAGCCAAGAACGACCGCTGAAGTACTGCGCAAAATCATCGTTTGGCTTGCCTAGGCCAAAAAACCCACCATGAGATTCGGCGCCGTTCACCACGGTGTTATCCTCGTCTTCCGCGTATACATTCTTCGCCATATTGAATGCCGCCCATGCATTTGGCCATCCAGCATAAAAGGCGATATGCGTAAGGATCTCTGCCATTTCTTGTCGCGTGACCCCGTTTTTTCGAGCGCTTGCTAGGTGATAGGCAAGGGAGCTGTCGGTAATCCCCTTGCCGATAAGAGCACTTATTGTCACTATGCTGCGCAATTTCAGCGGCAGCTTGTCTTCGCGGCTCCAAACTTCTCCGAAGAGAATGTCGTCGTTAAGATGTGCGAACTCGGGGGCGAATTCCCCCAGTGCATCATGTCCTGCGGTTTGTTTTGTGGTCATGGGTTACTCCTTTCGTTTGCGGTCGCATGCGCAACCGCTAGTATCGGCTGTGCGCAGTTGATACATCAGGAAGTCGAGGTTTTCGAGCTTCTTCTGCTCTGTGTGGATACCGTTAAGCAGTTCACGCCGATATCCTTTAAGAAGGCAGATGCGGGCACATATGCTTGTCGCCTTGTCGAATTCGGCAACAAATGCTTCGTTGCATCCCGCGTCCTGAAGGTTTGCCAAAGTTCTGTCGTCCACGATCTACCTCGTGGTCACAACCTTTGTGGTGCTGCGAATGCTTTGTTTTTCCCAGGTGGGACGGCAGAGGTGGCCGGAGGCAAGGGGGCTGTAAGGGGTAATTAAGGGGTGATTGCCATGTTGAACTGGCGACGCTTGGGTTTTGTCGGGACCGATGGTCCACTGGTGGAAGTTGGGGCTTGTTTCGCCGAAGCTCATGCCGCCAAGGCAGAGCTTTGAAATCTCTATGCCTGAATGGCCGAGGGTTGTGTATTCCATGGTGCCTCCTTGCTTTAAAGCGCTTTTTCTCAAAAGTAGATTTCTCTGATGAAGATGTATATTGCTTATAACAACTTCCTAGATATACAAATTACGTATACCAATTCTGAGAGATCGTAATTCCAGCAGGGGATGGATATGGAGCTTCGAACCCTTCGTTATTTTTTGGCCGTAGCGCGCGAAGAAAATATGACCGAGGCAGCCAATGTGCTGCATGTAACGCAGCCTACGCTCTCAAGACAAATCGCTGATCTTGAACGCGAGCTGGGCGTTGAGCTGTTTGAGCGGACCAATCGTTCATGCGTGCTTACAAGCGATGGCATGCGTTTGCGTCAGCGTGCCGAAGAAATTATTTCGCTTGTAGAGCAAACTGAAGGAGAGCTTGCCGATCGGGAGCTTGGAGTTGCTGGGAACATTCGCATTGGCGCTGGTGAAACGCGCGCCATGCAGGTGGTGCTAGGTGCTTTTGCTGATGTTCGACGCGATTATCCAGGTGTTACTTGCGAGCTTTACACGGGAAACGCTGATGCCGTGGAAGAGCGTCTGGAGCGTGGTCTATTGGACTTTGCGCTTGTTATCGAGCCTGTAAACCTGGAGAAATACGAGTGGATTCGTATGCCCGATGCAAATCGCGTAGGGCTGGCGGTTTCTGCCGATGGGCCTTGGGGCACGCTCGAGGTGGCAACTCCCGCTGATGTTGCGAAGATGCCGCTCTTGGTAAGCTCGCGCACGTCGAACAAGGCAGTTGATCTTGTCTCCTGGTCAGGCGGAGCGTTCAACTTCCATGATCTTGATGTGGTTGGAAGTTTTGACCTTATTGGCAACGCATCGCATCTTGTGCGTTCGGGTGTTGCCTGTGCAATGGGCATCGACCATTTGCTTCAAGTTGATGACGCTTCCGATTTGCGCTTTATTCCCCTAGAGCCATCTTTGAAAATTGCGTCGTTTGTCATCTGGAAGAAGTACCGCTTGCGTTCTCGTGCTTGCGAGGAATTTTTGCGACGACTCGAATTGGCTGTGCGCGAATAACTCTGAAAATACAAAGCGGCGGCTAAGGAAAACCCCTTAGCCGCCGCTGGTGCATGCTGTCATTTTTGCTTGATTTTCGCACTTATCGCTGTGCAGTATTGGCCACAAGTTCTTTGAGCGCATTCAGGTCGTTTTCGTCAGGATGGCTTAACGCTTCGTCGAAGTTTTCGATCATCGCATCGATATTGGGCATGTGATTGGGCTGTTCTTTCATCTTCACGTAGCGTTCCCGCACGGATTGGGGCATTTTGCCTTGGCACATGTATTCCCCGACAACGGTATTGCTTGCGTCGATGGCTTTCTTGGTTTTATCCAGGATGCCTTTGAAATAGGCTTCACTGCCCCCGAATCCTGCGGTTCCGAACAGGAAAATCTTCTTATTTCGCAGCACCTTCAGCAGCTGAAGAGCGTTGTCGTCGGCAATGCCCTTGTTGGTCCAAAAGCCTACGTAGACTGTGTTTGACTCGGGCTCGTTTGCAGAGCAAGCACCGAAATAGTCGCAGCATTCCGTGGGCAATGCTTCGCGGATAGTCTCAGCTAACAACTTGGTATTTCCGGTGCTGCTGCTGAATAGGATTGAATAGCGGGCTTGGTTCATTGCGTCCTGCTTTCTGCAGATAGTGTTTGACGAACATTGTAATCCTGCGGCTGATTTGGCGAAGATGCGACTTTTGTTTTCCTGTGGCTCGGTGCAAAAGCATTTTCCACGCCGTTCGTAGATTAAAGTTGACATATGTCAAAAATAACGTTGCATTGCATGATTATGCCTCTAGACTAAATTGTGACATATGTCAGAAAAGGAAATGCTATGGCGGGACGGAAAGAAAGAACTCGGTTTGTGGGTATCGTGCCTGAATTCGTTGGGTTCGTGCCTGATGGAATTCTCACGGGGGATACCGTGGAGCTTGCTTATGACGAGCTTGAGGTAATACGCCTTCTCGATTTAGAGAAAATGAGTCAGGAAGAAGCTGCCGTTCGCATGGGCGTTTCGCGGACCACGGTAACGGGCATATACGAACGAGCCCGTTCGAAAGTGGCAGATAGTTTGGTGAATGGTAAACGGCTGCGCATTGAGGGCGGCAACGTTGTGTTTCCTCCGTGCGGTGAAGCCGGATTTGCATCTGCAGGCAGTCCCAAGAAAAAGGAGGCCCTTATGAGGGTTGCAGTAACGTATGAAGACGGCGAAATCTTCCAGCATTTTGGAAGAACTCAAACATTCAAGCTGTACGACATTGATGGGGGCCAGGTTGTATCAACTCAGGTAGTTGATACCCAGGGCTCAGGCCATGGTGCCTTGGCGGGTTTCCTTAAGGGGAACGACGTTGATGTTCTCCTGTGCGGCGGCATCGGCGGCGGCGCCCAGAGCGCACTTGCGGCTCAGGGGATCGAGCTGTTTGGCGGCTTGTCCGGATTGGCGGACGATGCCGTATCGTGCCTGTTGGCTGGCATCCTCGAGAAGAGCACTATGCCGGTTTGCGGTCATCACCATGGTCACAGCCACGGCGGATGCCGTCATGGCAACGAGCATGCGCATGGGGAATGCCAGGGTCACGAACAGGCCCATGGCGAATGTCGGGGCCATGGCCATGAACACGGTGCGTGTTGTCATGGTGGCCACGCCCATTGATTCGCTTGTTCTAAGGAACGTGGGGCTGGTTGACGGAAGGGTCGCCAGCCTTTTTTATTGCCTCGAGTCAAATGCAATACCGCGGCTTTCCTCAATGGCGGGCTGGTGAGGTTATGCTCAAAAAGTGCGTGTAGGGCAAAATGATCCTTTACGTCCCAGCAGGGAAGCAATGAGGCATGATGCGCTTGAGCGGGATCTTTCCAATTGATTCGCTACGATGTATCTGAA
>UQVJ01000125.1 GCA_900544455.1 uncultured Eggerthella sp.
ACACGACGCTCTTCCGATCTGTGAGCGTTCCCGTTTCCTTCGACTCCCAGCTTGCTCAAGACGACGAGAGCGAAATCGATTGGGAGCTGCAGCAAGGTGCGCCCGACGATCGATCCGTCAAGCTTTCCATTCCCTCTAAGGCGACGCTTGCCTTTATGGCGGGACTTGCTAATACGCTTGGTGGCGAAGGAGTGCCTGCTGCCGTGTCCAATGCTGGCGATGCTGCCGCGCTGGTCGATTCCGAGACCTTTCTTTCTTCCGAGCGTGGGGGCAAAGCAGAATTTACCACGGTGTGGGCCGACGGCAATTCTGCAATGCGTCTTTCCGTCAGCCAGCTCATGAACAATTACGAGTATCGGATCTATTTCCAGGTCGAAGGCGACGACAAGCAGTATTGTCTCACCCAAACCGACGATGCGGGCAACAACGTTCTTTCGGAAGATGCCAAGCGCCTGCTGGGCATGACCCAGGAACAATTCGAGGCGTTGCGGGATCCCGGCAATGATCGCATCATTCAGGTAAGGCAAACGCAGACCAATACGTATTCCATTTCTGCGAATGAATTGTATTCGCAGGTTATAACCAAAACCCTCCTTCGCGACGATGAGGGAAATCCTGCTCTTGATGAAGACAAGAATCCTGTCTATACCCAGACCGCCAAGAACATCACGTGGGCAATCAAACACGAGGGCTTTAATTGCGATGACGTTGTATATAACAATGCCTATGTGGTTGCCTCTCGGGATCGTTACCCCAGCTACGTTACCGACACCCAAGAAGTGTTGCAGCTTCTTGGCGATGTTACGTTCAATTTGAGCCTGCATGTCGGTGACGAGGCAAACGAGCTTGCCGCCATGTCCGACGATGAGCGCATGGAGAAATGGTTTGAAAAATGGGGTGTGCTCTCTTCCATCATCACCCAAAAGGTGAAAAACGGTGCTGTGGAAGAAACGCTGGTGCAAAAGGGGAGCGAAGGCAAAGACGGCGAATTCTATAAAGCCATCACGACTGGCACCCTGAAGTTGAGCATCTCCGACGATGGCAAATCAGGCGCGCTCGGTCCTGCTCGTTGGCCTCTGTATCACCCCGATGGATCGACGTTGGTCTATAGCTTCAAGCAAGACGAAGAGAAGCACACCACCGCGATCGACAACGGTGACGGTACAAGCTCAACCTATACCGATTCCTACCAGGTAACGTACAACAACGCCAATACGCCGAATTACGGTTCGGATGTTTCTGCGGCATACAACAATGGCACGGTATCCGTCATCCACAGGGGCACCACGCGTGTTGATTTTACGAAGAAGTGGCTCGACGACGATGCTTCTGCACGCCCCGACACCAACTACACGCTGTGGCGCTATTCCGCTAAAGATGGGGAAGGTCCCGATACCGCATCCCAAGTGACCGTGCGCGAAGATGGTGGTGCGTATATCTCCATCAGCCTTACGGCGGAACAGAGTAGAAATGCCCCCGATGGCACGATAGATCTGGGTGCTCTCTTGCGCAGCAAGTATAAAGATGTATCCACCGCCAAATACGATCCTGCTGGTTATCCCTATGTGTACTTCCTGCGCGAAGATACGCCGGCGGGCTATGAGCGCCTGTTTGGTTCCGGTGTCGATGCCGAAGACGGTACGGTTACGGGCGATACTGCGCCGAACTACTACAATGACGACTTTTCTGGCAAGGTTGATGTCACCCAGGGCTTCGTCCGCGCCGAGGGCGACAAATCGGTGTATTCGGGCGGCACTATCATCAACCGTCGATCCGAGATAACCACGCCTGAGCTCACCAAGACCTGGGACGCAGCATCTTTCCAGGATCAGATTGCCGATGTATCGGTGACGTTCAAGCTCGAGCGAATTCTAAAGAAGCACGCCCGCTTCGATGAGAATCTAGGCTATTGGGTGGCAAACGGCGACACTTACACGGTTACCGACCCCGATACAGGGGAAACCAATGAATTTCCGTATGGCTTCTCATACTGCGATGACGTTCCTTTCGAAGATCAGAGCAAGGTGGTCACCGGTTGGACTGCGGAAAACCTTACGCAAACGGTAAGTTCTCAAGTGCCCCGTTTCGATGCGAACGGCGAGGAATGGGTCTACCGTTGGAGCGAGTCCTACGTCGAAAAGCCGGATTCGTTCAGCTTCTTTGCCTAAGACATCGATCATACAACCGGTCAGAGCCTTATGACGGGCACGTTTGCGGTACTGTCTTCCATTACCGATGCGTCTGGCGAACATGTTCCGCTCATTTTCGAGGGCTACTACGACAAAGAAAAGGGCGTGTTGGTAAATAAGTACGTAGACCAGACCTCCGCCCGTGCGGAAAAGTACTGGTGGAGCGAGAGCTCAGGCGAATATACGCAGGACGCGAGCAACCTCGGTTACGATGCCAAGCCGGTCAGCGTCACGCTTACGAGGAACGGTAATGCCTTGCATCAGTTCACCCTGACTGGCACTGCGCAAGACGAACCGACCAAGGTTACCCTTGATGATGGAACTGTCTTCTTCTATCAGGAGACCACACCGTGGAACATGGATTTCACCGGCCTGCCCAAGTACGATGAAAACGGTGCCGAATACACCTATATGGTTATGGAGGGCAGCGAGGGCTACGTTCGTCAGCACGAGTACCATCACAACTACAAAGAGGACCCCGACGATCCTTCCGCCGATGGGGTCCCGAATCTCACGAAAATCAAGAACAGGCCCGGCGAGGACGCCTCCATTGTGCGGGTAAGCAAAACTTGGAGCGATGGCGGTAACACATCGGCACGTGTGCCTGTGAGGGTGGGTGTCTTTGCGGCCCATGATATCGAGAAGGACGGTCAGGTCGTATATACCAAGGATCAGAAGATCGGCGACACCATGCTGTCCGAGGATAACGGCTGGTATTCCGAGTTCCCTATCGGGGTTGGTGGACTTGACCAGACCAAAGATGTCTACATTCGCGAGCTTTCGGTTGACGATGCACAAGATGCGGACGGCAACTACCTGGTGCTCACCCGCGATGAAGTTGCATCCGGCGCTGCTGGCGCCGAGTATCAGCAATTCCTGATCAACTGGGCAGATTCCAATCCGGACAATCCGCGCAACGAACGTATGGTTGTCTCTTCCAACGACAACCAGGGCTATGCTTTCGATGTTTCTTACGGTAGGAACGATTCGCTGAATTCGCTCGAGGTAAGCAACAGGCGCGTTGGTGTGGTGGGCTTCATCCAACTTCCAGCCCGTCTGTTTAAGTGTGAATGATTTGGTTTTCCTGACCTTCCTGAATTTCGGCGGTCGCTTATTCTCCTTTCGGAAAAATTTCTGATAGCCAAATTCAATCCGTTCCGTGACATTCTGGACCGCTTGCGACCCGAATTCCTTAAGGTAGCTGAATTTCGGCAATTTCTTGAGCTTCGTTAAATGCTTTTGGAGCCTGACCTTCTTTAAGCTGACTCCATATAAACGGTAGTACCGTTTATGCAGGGCAATGCAATGATTATAGGTCAAGCCAGCTGCATTAATCTGTCTATGCAATTTTTTATTGCGTTTAGCGTGATACAGCTTGAATTTGTACGTTTTAATCATTGCATTTACCCCCTTGTCTTTTGGGTATCAACATACCATTTAATCGTCTCACTGCTGACGTTGCCAGCAGTAGAAACGAAATAACTCCGAGTCCAAAGGCTGGACATGCCCGATAGCCGAGGGAATTCGTCTCTCAGTGCATGAGAAGAAGCTCCTTTAATCTTCTTCATAATTTCCGCAGGGGATTGCGAGGGCCAGCATTTCAGAAAGAGATGGACATGATCTTTATGACATTCCATCGCCAATATCTCTATCCGCAGCGCCTCACAAGCCTCACGGG
>UQVJ01000126.1 GCA_900544455.1 uncultured Eggerthella sp.
TTCAGACGTGTGCTCTTCCGATCTGCACTTTCCATTAAGCAGGTTACGGGCAAGCCCATCACCTTTATCTCTCAGGGCGAAAAACCCGACTCCCTTGAACGCTTCCACCCTGATCGCATGGCTAAGCGTATTTTGGGCATGGGCGACGTGGTCAGCATTATCGAGTCCGCTTCGAAGCTTCGCGCTGAGGAAATTGAGCAAGAGGAAGCTGAGCGCATGGCGCGAGGCAACCTGACGCTCAACGATTTTCTGGTCATGAAACAACAGATTGGCAAAATGGGTGGCGTGCAGAAGCTCATCAGTGCCCTTCCGGGTGGAGATAAGGCTATGCGCGAAGGCCAGGTTAATGAGCATGCGCTTGATGAAATGGCGGTTATCATTGGATCTATGACCAAGCGCGAACGTGAGCATCCGGAAATCTTGAACGGTTCCCGTAAGGCTCGTATTGCCGCTGGCGCGGGCGTTAAGGTTTTCCAGGTTAACCAGCTGCTTAAGCAGTTTATGGAAACCAAGAAGATGGTTCGCAGTATGATGAACGCTCAGGAAGCCCAAATGGCCCGCAAAGGCAAAGGTAAGGGCAAGAAAGGCAAGAAGGGTAAGGGCGGCAAGCGCCGTATGGGCCTTCCCGGAATGGGCGGTATGTCTATGGCCGATGTGAAGAAGATGCAAGAGATGATGAGCGGTCTTGATGAATCCGCTTTCAAGAGGTAATATCAGTAATCGCTGTTTTGCGACCTGTGCAGTATTAGCCTGTCAGGTTGCTCTTAAAAGTTTAGAAGGAGTACAACTCGATGGCAGTCAAGATTCGCCTCGCCCGTCACGGCGCTAAAAAGGCACCTTATTATCGTATCGTTGTAGCTGATTCTCGTGCTCGTCGCGATGGTCGCTTCATTGAGCAGGTTGGTTCTTACAACCCCACCACCACCCCTAAGCATGTAAAGATCGACCTTGAAAAGGTTGACAAGTGGATCGCTGATGGCGCTCAGCCCACCGATACTGTTGCACGCCTCATTGAGGCAGAGCGTAAGAACGCTTAGTGATGGCGGAATCCCGCGAAGACATTTCGGGTTTGGTTGAAGCCCTGGTTTTGCCTTTGGTCGACGAGCCCGATGCGGTAAGCATCGAGTCTTCTGACACCGAGACGGGCTCCGTCCTTATTGAGGTACGTGTTGCCCAGGCAGATGCTGGCAAGGTTATTGGCCGTCAGGGTCGTGTAATCAAGGCAATCCGCACGCTTGCTCGCGCTGCGGGTTCTCGTCATGGTCTCGATGTCGAAGTCGAGCTTATCGACGAATAGGTTCAGGTGCCATGGGTTCTTGGACTAACGTTGCAGCTCTTTTGCGAGCTAAAACAAACGAAGGAGGGCTTTCCGTCAAACCGACGGAAGGTCTTCCTTTTTTGCTTGAAAAAGGAATGGAAGTCACCTTCGTTCCTCCCGTGTTGCGCATACCCCGATCTGGCAAGGTGCTAGATGTTGAGGAAATGTCAGAAGGCCGATATATGGTTTGGTTTGATTGCATTGATAATCGAACCGATGCCGAGAAGCTGGAAGGCCATTTCTGCTTAGTGCGTACTTCCTGTTTACCTGAAAACTATATGGATAATCAGGATATCGATCTTACGGGCTTTTCTGTTGTCGACGAAAGCGCCGGCGTCATTGGTAGGGTGGTTCGCATTGATGAAAACCCCGCTCATGCTTTGCTTGTAGTTGAGCGAACCGATGATGCCGATTTGCCCGATGGCGGGGAAGATGAGGTCTTGATTCCTCTGGTCGATGAGTTCTTGGTGGCCGTCGAAGAGGAAATGGGGGAGATACGAGTGTCTCTTCCTGACGGCTTGCTTGATCTATAGGAGCTCACGTGAAAATTGAAACCCTTTCGGTGTTTCCCCAGTGCTACGACTCGGTCATGAACGAGTCTATTATGCGCATCGCGCAAGAAAAGGGCTTCCTTGATTTCAAAGCGCACGATTTGCGTAATTGGACTCACGATAAGCACCGGACTACCGATGATGAGCCTTACGGTGGTGGTCAGGGTCTCGTAATGAAATGCGAGCCTATTTTTGAGGCTACAGACGAGTTGTTTTCTTCTGCCCAAAAGAAGCCCTATGTCATCTTTCTTTCCCCTACGGGAGAGCGTTTTGATGATGCCATGACCCTTGAGCTTGCTCAGCAGGAGCATTTGTTCTTTATTTGCGGCCATTATGAAGGCATCGACGAACGTGCTTACTCACTTGCTGACAAGGTTATTTCTTTGGGTGATTATGTTTTAACCAGCGGCGAGCTTGCCTCGATGGTTGTTATTGATGCTGTAGTGCGCCGTATAGACGGTGTATTGGGCGATGAAGGCAGCGCTGTTGACGAAAGCTTCTATGACGGGCTTCTGGAATACCCCCAATATACGCGCCCTGCAAGCTATCGAGGCATGGATGTGCCCGATATCCTTCTTTCTGGTCATCATGCAAAAATCGCTCAATGGCGTCGCGAGCAGAGTTTGCTGCGTACTAAGCGTTGGCGTCCTGATTTGCTTGAGGGTGCTAATCTTTCGAAAAAGGAACGCGATTTCCTCGATGCAGTAGAGTAGAAGTAATTTGTCAGTGATGCGTTGTTTGCTCTATCATTGGAGCATTCGACTGTTGGTTAACACCCTTGAAGGGATGGGATAGGTTTGGATTCCGGACAACACGCTGGCGTGCGCCGTCCCGGTATTATTCGGCGATTCGTTAATTTCGTTGTCTGCATTGCCATAGTCTTGGCGGCGGCATGGGGCATTAGGACATTTGTTGTGGAGCCTTTTGAAGTGCCATCTGCTTCTATGGAAACCACTATCATGACTGGCGATAGGCTTTTTGCCGAAAAGGTTAGCTACCATTTTTCGGAACCGAAAGCGGGCGATATTGTTGTGTTCTCTGACCCCCAGGTTCCTTCTCGCGTTTTGGTAAAACGAATCATAGCCACAGAGGGCCAAACGGTTAACCTGGTTGACGGATACGTTTACGTTGATGGGGTAAAACTCTCCGAGCCCTATACGCAGGGTTTGTCGTACCCGCTCTCAAAAACGGCTAGCAACATCTCCCTCTCATTTCCCTACACAATTCCTGCTGGCAAAGTATGGGTAATGGGGGATAATCGCGAAAACTCTTCCGATTCGCGTTACTTCGGTCCGGTTGATTCTGATTCAATTTTCGGAAAGGCCCTGGTAACGTACTGGCCGATTAATCGCATCGGACTGCTGAATTAGTTTACATTCATCGTTTATCGATAAGGAGCATTATGACTAACCACGAAGTAGGTAAGGCGAATGCCGATGCCTCTCAGGTGCTGTCGTTCCAGGATATGATCCTGCGTCTTCAGCGCTATTGGGCAGATTTGGGTTGCGTGATCATGCAGCCGTACGACAACGAGGTTGGTGCCGGTACTTTCCACACGGCTACCACTCTGCGCAGTCTTGGTCCCGCTACGTGGAAAACTGCATATGTGCAGCCGTGCCGTCGACCCACCGACGGTCGTTATGGCGAAAACCCCAATCGTCTTCAGCATTATTATCAATTCCAGGTTCTGCTGAAGCCTTCTCCCGATAATGTTCAGGACTTGTATCTTGAATCGCTTCGCGCTATCGGTATCGAAGTTGAAAAACATGATATTCGCTTTGTCGAAGACGACTGGGAGAGCCCGACGCTCGGAGCTTGGGGCCTTGGCTGGGAAGTGTGGCTTAACGGCATGGAAGTTACCCAGTTCACCTACTTCCAGCAGGTTGGC
>UQVJ01000127.1 GCA_900544455.1 uncultured Eggerthella sp.
TTCCGATCTTACGCGATATTTAATCAACGGCATAGATATCTTCCGGTTTGCATACATCAAAGCCAGCTGCCGAAAGCTTCACGTCTAGTGAAGGATCGGATACCTTTAGGACGTCATAAGCATAATCACCCACAATGAAGCAATGTGCGTATTCGACATTCACGTTGGTATCGTTCAGGTAGTCCATAAGATTAGCCAGCTCACCAGGTCTATTTGAAACCTTTACCGCTACGACATCAATGAGCTTAGCGCGATAACCCGCATCGATCAGCGCCGAACATGCTTTTTGGGGGGTGTCGCAGAAAATGCGCAGGATACCAAAATCGGCGGTATCAGCCAAAAACAATGCCTGCATGTTGATACCTGCATTGGAAATGGTGCGAACGGCACTTGCCAAACGACCCTCTTCGTTTTCTAGGAATACAGTGAGCTGCGAAATCATTAGTGCAAATTCTCCCTCATGTCGATAATGCGCTTTGCTTTGCCCTCAGCGCGCTCAATAGTTTTTGGTTCAACGATTTTAACGTCAACAGCGATCTGGAGGTTTTCCTTCAGAGCTTTTTGAAGGTCCTTCTTGAGTTTTTCAAGACGTCGAATTTCGTCGAACGGGAATTCGGGAACAGTTTCTACGCGAAGTTCAGCATGGTCAAGCGTGCCCTTCGTGGTGAGAATAAGCTGATATTGAGGAGCGATTTCAGGGAACGATACTATCTCCTCTTCGATTTGAGACGGGAATACATTTACGCCACGAAGGATCATCATGTCGTCCGTGCGTCCGGCAATACGGTCCATTCGACGGAAAGTGCGTCCGCATTCGCATTCGCCCACAAGAATGCGCGAAATGTCTCGAGTGCGATAACGTACCAAAGGAGAGCATTCCTTGCACAGCGTGGTGAACACGACTTCGCCCCACTCGCCATCGGGAACTGGTTGGAGGGTTTTAGGGTCAAGGATCTCGATTATGAACTGGTCCTCACAGACATGAAGCCCATGTTGCTGTTCGCACTCGCATGCAACGCCTGGACCCATTACTTCAGAGAGTCCATAGATATCGTAAACCTGAATGCCCATTTTCTGTTCGATCTCAGCACGTGTTGCCTCGGAGCACGGTTCGGCACCTAAAATCCCAGCATGAATTGGGAACTCGCGAGGATCGTAACCCTCTTCTTCTGCTACCTCTGCGATATTCAAAGCATATGAGGGCGTACAGCACAGGCAGTCGACATCAAAATCTTTCATGAGACGAACTTGGCGTTTAGTGTTGCCGGTGGACATCGGAAGAACGGTGCAACCCGCTCGCTCTCCTCCGTAGTGAGCACCAAGACCGCCAGTGAACAGGCCATAGCCATAGGCAATTTGCAGGGCGGAATCAGGGCCGCACCCCGCACCATAAAGTGCACGTGCGAAGCAGTCTCCCCAATTATCAAGGTCATTTTGCGTGTAGCCAACAACCGTAGCAGTGCCAGTAGTGCCAGATGAGCAGTGAACACGCACCACGTCTTTACGCGGAACAGCAAATAGACCGAAGGGGTAAGCATCGCGCATATCCTGTTTTATCGTAAAGGGGAGCTTCGTAAGGTCGGAAAGCGACTTGATGTCTGCGGGGTTTACTCCCGCCTTGTCGAACGATTCTTTGTAAAAAGGAATCTTCTCGTAAACTCGCTTTACCAATGCCTGCAAACGCTCTAACTGGAGAGCTTGCAAGTCTTCACGCGACATGGTCTCGATTTCCGGCTGATAGTACACTAAAGGCTCCTTCCGCGCCATTAAGCTGTGCCTTTGACAATTACTTTGTTCTTGGGGGCATACGTAGAGGTGAAGCTATCCTCATGAAGGATTTTCCCCTCATGATCTTTCACCGTACGAGCAATAGTAATGCTGCTCCCGTCGACCCCTGTTGTTTTTACGTACTCTTTACCAGAAGCTACCGTATTATCGGTTTTATACGTTGTTGAATACGGCTCATCCTTCTTCCATTCACCGTACTCTGTAGAAACCTGATACTCAGGATCGACTCCCCATAGTGTAGCGGTTACCGATGTTGAGGTGTATGACATCATCAGCAAAACATCGGAAGAGGTATCGTTTTTCCAGACCAGGTCAAGATCAGGATAAGCAATTGCCGCGTCTCTGCCCTTGGGATAGCTTTCAATGTACAGCGTATGATTGTATCTTTTCTCCACTGGGTAACCTGCAAGGTAAACCGAATTGAATACGGTTGTTGCAACCTGGCATATGCCTCCGCCTACCGCATCGGAATATTCTCCTCCAACGATAGCGCCGGCTGCTTGATAGCCCTTATCAGGGGTTGCCTCGCCAGCGGTGTCGTTGAACGACCATGATCCACCATTGGCTTTGGCGATAGAGCCTGAAAGCAGATCGGCAGCAGTATGAATGTTGTTCACGCGAGCTTCGTTGCCTGAAGAATATTGGGTGGTGAATGAGGATATATCGGTAATCAAGCCAAACGACTTCGCGTCTTCGAACGAAAGGGAAGATGGTATATCGGCGGAGGGCACATCGATTTGGGGAGCCTGCGTGCGCGCATCTGAGATGAAGAACGAAGTATTCAGCGTATCTAACACATCGCTCGCGACAGGGGCGGTTCCCTTCGCATTAGACGAAACCGTTATCTGCCCATTGCTGTCCTTGTCGAAAGAAACCTGAAGTCCATCCGAATCAATATTTGAATGAAAGGAGGTAAGAAGAGCGTTTTTCGTTTTCGACTCGTCAAAAACAGGAGAAAGTTTCCACTTGCCCCCATCTTCCGAAAGATCGGTAGTGATAAGGTTTCCCAAATCAGAAGAAGAGGCGTTCCATGTTTGGTCTCCATAGACAAACGTGGCTCCAGCTGCAATCGAAGCATTCACGGTGTTGGCTACTCTTTGAGCGTCTTCCTCATTAGCCTGAAGTGGCAAGAATTGAGTCTCGATAACCGTTTTAGTCAATGGTTCGGTTCCTAGGAATGTTTCATTTAAGTGAGCGGTGAGCCATTCTGAGGTTACTTCGTTGCCTTCGTTTCCGTTGGTAACCGACGCAATGCCATCATTAATAGTAATTCCAAAATTCACTCGCTTCTTACCAATGGCAGAAGTCATTTGATCCGCAAGAGAAGAGACCCTTTCATTGTTGTAGGAGCAGGTTAACGGAATGTTCTTGCCGAAAATGCTAGCGCCAATGCGACCAATGATGTTGCCGTCGCTTCTTCCAACTTCGAAAGCCTGCTCGACGAGAGAGTCGACATCGAGCGTTGCTTCTACCTCATTGCCCGAAACCGTCCATTGGGTGCGATTCGCCAAAGACTCTTCATATGAAATTTGTTCCTCGATATTTGCATCGGTGTCGCTGGTTTTTGGGTTATTTAAATTTTCTTGCGTAGTAAAGAAAGTCGCCACGTTGGAAGAAACCCGTTGAGAGTATTTGCCGGAAACACAATCTATCGCTTCATCTTTTGTGAGACCGCCAACAGCGACATCGCCAATTGTGACTCCTCCGTAGATTTTATTTCCATTTAGAAGACCATCTATACCGCAGAAAACCAAAACAACAAGTAACGCAATACATGCAACGATGGTTTTGCGTTTCGGTGCAAGATC
>UQVJ01000128.1 GCA_900544455.1 uncultured Eggerthella sp.
CACGGGTTTCCTTGGTTTTGCGGGCAATTTCCTGAATTGCCTGCTCCCACGTGATGGGCTCCCACTTCTTTGAGAAGGGACGGCGAACCAATGGCTTGGTCTGACGAACCTTGCTCTTTTCGATTTCATGGGTTTCGGGGTTTACGACGTTACGTAACTGGAACATCGTTGCACCCTTGGGGCACAAACCACCCTGATTGATGGGATGATCGGGATCGCCTTCCAAGTTGATGAGCTCACCATCACGTACCGAGCAAAGCGAGCCACAACCACCTGCGCAGTAGCAGCAGATGTTCGTGTACTCTTCGGTGTTGACGAGCTTCCACTCGGAGGAGGATTCCACTGCCAAAGCCGGTGAGGGCTGCATAAACTCGAAGGCCATGCTGGTTGCGAATGCGGCACCGGCAGCCTTGAAGAAGCTTCTGCGCGACAGCTCCATTTCCCACTCCTTTCGATTGCTATCCTTCCCTGCCGTTCGGGCAGGACTCTACGGGCGTATCGTATCGAAGCCTTCGGGATCGACCATCTCGAAAAAAGACGCCATTCTGCAAAATATCGATAAACGGTCGATTATTTTAAATGATTCTCAACTGGAAATAACTCAAAATACCAGGTAAAAGCCAATGTTTGCAGCATAGAAGAATAAGCCCGAATCGCTTGACCTGATATACTGGAATACCGTTATAAGGAGGGAACATGAGCGAGAAAGAAGAGCGAATACGCCTTACGCAGCTAACCTCGAAAGGCGGTTGAGCTGCAAAGTGGGGTCCGGGCGATCTCAAGGAAATACTTTCTTCCCTCCATCCTGCAGGCGCACCACCCGCAGCTAGCAACCTATTGCTTGGATTCGAAACCAGCGACGATTGCGCCGTTTGGCAGCTCAACGACAGTTTGGCGGCCGTGCTCACTGTCGACTTCTTCACTCCTGTAGTTGATGATCCTTATGAATTCGGACGCGTTGCGGCAGCTAATGCCCTCTCGGACGTATTCGCCATGGGCGCTCAGCCTCATGTTGCCCTGAACCTGTTGGCGCTCGATTGCTCGCTTGGAACCGATGTCGCAGCGGCTATCCTCCAAGGCGGAGCGGATGCTGTAGCTGAAGCGGGAGCCTTCGTTTCCGGTGGTCACACCATCGATGACACGGAACCAAAGTATGGCCTCTCGGTATTCGGCACGGTTGCCCCCGATGCTATTGTGCGCAACGAAGGAGCATGCCCCGGTGACGTGCTGTATCTCACCAAGCCCTTGGGCACCGGCATCATGAGTGCTGCGGTAAAAATCGATCAGATCACCGAAGCCGAAATGAGGCCCGTTATTGATTCGATGATGGAATTGAACGCGGCAGGCGGTGCGGCCATGCGAGCCGCAGGCGTACATGCCGCCACCGACGTAACCGGTTTTGGGCTGGCGGGTCATTTGCACGAAATGCTCGAATCGAGCGATTGCAGCGCCGTTATCGATTTCGCATCGCTCCCTCTGTTTAAGCACGTATGGCAGCTTTCCTGCGACTACTGCCGTCCCGGCCGTACGTTCTCCATCATGGACGACCTCGAAGGCTTCATCGATCAAGGGAATATCGAGGAAGAAGAATTCGATAACCGCCTAGGAGTTATCTGCGACCCGCAAACATCAGGCGGCATGCTAGCCGCTATTCCCCCTGAGAATTCGGCATTATTCGAGCAGACCTTCGAAGAGCTTTCCGGTCGCAAGCCCGCACGCATCGGATATATAACCGAAGGAAACGCTGGCCATCTTACCTTCAGCGACAGCTGATGCTATTTCACACTTGCCAGCATCTAACAAAAAACCGAGCTTCAACAAGCAGTTGCATTTTGGACCTGGAATGAAAAACCATTCCAGGTCCTTCTGCATTAAAGATCGGTTTTAGCCGCACTGCAATGTGCGAACCATCCCTCTCCTTGAATTTTGCCGTTGTCGGACAAGTAATGCCATCGAAATAAGAAACCGCAGGTCACAAGGGGGTTCGTATCTACGAACCTTGGCATGCGAATCAATCTGATGCACGGTGGTCTTACACACACCACCCACGACCAAGGAGTTCCCCATGCGAAGGAAACACGTTGCGCAGCAAGCTCAACGCGATCGCAACTACTCGCCTACCAACGGAACAGGGCACCGCGCAAGCACCAGAATGGCCCGCGTCGGGGTCAGTGCACTGATAGCAGGCCAGCTTATGATGCCGGGCATATCGCTGGCAGCTGAGGCAACTGACCAAGATACGACGAAGGCAAACAACGCTGCGACCGCCACAGTAGAAGAAGCCACTCCTGCCCCAGCCGCAAGCAGTAACGCGAAGAATACAACCGAAACGCAGTCGACCCCGATCCAGACAAGCAAGGAACCTGCAGCAGCGCCAGAAGCACAATCCACGCCGAAAGCAAACTCTTCAGAGCCTGAGAGCGCAGCCAGGGAAAGCGCTGTGACGTCGGCTGCACCCACACCGAACAACCAGCCTGAAGCAGCGGCAACCGCCCAAACGCCTGCCACCTCCGCAAAGAGCGCAATGCTGGCTAACGCCATCCAAACCTGCGGCGTAACCGATGCAACCGACAACCCAGGCGGCATCAAAATAAATACGACAGTCGTTAACCACTACGCTGACTGCGCGATAAGCGGAACCTTCGCCCTCACCCAAGGATCAGGCAAGACCATCAACTTCGCAGATGTTCCCGATACAGATGCCAAGTGCCTTGCTGAAGATACCGTGTACTTCAAAACAGATGGATCTTCCCATGCCCTTGTCGAAACGGAAAACCCCTCCGAATCTGTCGTAATGCTGCATATGGTTCCAACAGGAAATCATATGCAAGGAACACTGACGTTCACCGCGGCAACGTTGACCCAAATGCCAGCTACAGCCTCACGTTGCAGAAAGAAAAGAAAGTTGCATCGACACTCAGCTACACCAACACCGACTATGAAGGTGGCAACATCCTAGTCGGTGACCCCGACTATATCCTAAACGCCTATAAGCCAGGCGGTTCGGTCGTTGTCAACGAAACCAGGGACGACTACTATCTCCGCTACAACATCAGCAGCGAACTCACCTTTGCCGCAACCCAGCAGCAGACCCTTGAGAATCTGAACGTCAACGACGTGAAGACTGACTATGCGCCCGGTGAGGCCCCGCGCGCGACCGCGACGATCCCTGCCGCCGATGCCGACAAGTACGAGATCGCCTACGAGTGCTGGGAGGAAATGGAGCTCGATGAGGGATCTGGGGAATCGGTACCCGTTGCCTTCTGGTATTCCGACCCCGCAAAGTACACGCCGGGCATGAAGAAAATTGACCACTTCGAAGAGGGCAAGTTCTACATGTATTCCGTTGAGCTGCGGCTCAAGGACGGCATTACCGTGGGCGATGACTGCGATATGAATGTCAACGGCCATTGGACGCACCACATCAAGACCGTCAACGGCGTGTTTGCGCCGAAC
>UQVJ01000129.1 GCA_900544455.1 uncultured Eggerthella sp.
CGGTGTCATGTTCGGTAATCCCGAAACAACCACGGGCGGTCGTGCGTTGAAATTCTATTCCAGTGTTCGTCTTGATGTTCGTCGTTTTGACTCTGTTAAAAAAGACGGTGAGTTTATTGGCAATAGGGTTCGAGTCAAGGTGGTAAAGAACAAGGTTGCTCCGCCGTTTAGGCAGGCAGAATTTGACATTATGTATGGAGAGGGAATTTCTAAAGAGGGTTGCGTTCTTGATATGGGCGTTGAAGCAGGCTTCGTGAAGAAGAGCGGTTCGTGGTTCAACTATGGTGATGAACGCTTGGGCCAAGGCCGCGAAGCGGCCAAGCGCACCCTGAAGGAACATCCCGATATTCGTAATGAAATTGAAAATAAGGTACGAGCGGAATACGATCTTCCTGCAATCGGTGAAGAATTTGCAGCTGTTGCCCCGTCTGCAGATCCTGATCAGGCTTAAACCGAATGATTGCTATTGATATCGAGACGCTTGCGGAGCGATTTCCGCAAGCGTCTCTTTCATCACTCCAAGACCCGGTGCGCGAAAGTGCTAAATCCGATGAACAAAAGGACGCTTTCGGCAAAATCGAGCGATTGGTTAAAGTCAGAGATAGGTCGGTCATTGAGGTGCGGAACCGTCTTCATCGCGATGGCTTCTCTTCCTATGCCGTTGATGCTGCTATTGAGCGAGCTTTATCGGTGGGGTATTTGGATGATACGCGTTTTGCCGATGTTCTTGTTCGCTCGCGGTTGCGTTCTGGTAAAGGCATGTCGGGGATTCTTCGGGAGCTTCGCACCCACGGCATTGATCCCTTTGAGCAACTTGAGGGTTTTCCCGATGATTATTTAGAGAACGTGCCGAGTCAATTGGATGCCGCTATTGCCCTGCTGTGTCGTAAGCCACTGCAGTCTAAGAATAAAAAAAGGGCAGCATATGCTAAGTTGATTCGCTCAGGTTATTCTGCTGATATTGCAGCTGAAGCAACAAATAAATGGTACGAGCGCAAAAACAACCACTGAGTTGTTCCCAGCTTTGGGTTTCTTGGGAAAAACGGCGCATCTCGTCGCGTGACATGCTGTTCTCGGCGCATTCTTCACAGTTTTAGGCTATTATCAAATAGCTTGAGCTTACGCACCGGGTTTTGGTGCTTTTAGATATTTTCTACAATGTAATAGTGTCATTCTTCCTTGTCGTGCGCTCTTGCCCCGGTATACCAGGGCAATTTTCTTGCCCTTTTGCCTTCCTAGTTAATACGCAGCATGAACGAAAGGGAGTTACATGGTTGAAATCATAATCGCCGCCGTGGTAGCGATTGTTGTTGGCTTTTTGATTGGCTATTTTCTGATGCAGAAGATGCTCAAGGAACGTAATGATGCTACGGCCCTTGAAGCCCAGAATACGCTTGCCGATGCTCAGCGAGAAGCCGAGAGCTTGAAGCGCGAAGCTCTTGTTGAGGCAAAAGATGAAGCTCTTAAGATGAAGCAAGATGCCGAGCGTGAGAGCAAGGAGCGTATGAAGGCTGTCCGCTCCAGCGAAAATCATCTTAATCAGCGCGAACAGAGCCTCGATAAGCGAACCGAAGCCCTCGATCATCGTGAACATCAAATTTCTTCCTTGCAGGGCCAGGTAGATCGTCGAGCAAAAGACGTTGAGCGTGCGGAGGCCGAAGTTGCAACTCGTTTGGAAGAGGTTGCTGGTTTGACCGCAGAGGAAGCCAAAACCGAATTGCTTGACGGCTTGAAAGAAGAGTGCGTTCATGAATCCGCTTCCATCATTCGCGATTCTGAAGCTCGTACTCGAGCTGAAGCTGATAAAAAAGCTCGTGAAATTCTAAGCGTTGCAATTCAACGTTTGGCGGCAGATCATACCTCTCAGATAACTGTCTCTACGATTCACATTCCCTCTGATGATCTAAAGGGTCGCATTATTGGTCGCGAGGGTCGCAATATTCGTTCTTTTGAGCAAATAACTGGCACTAACCTCATCATCGATGACACTCCTGAATGCGTAACGGTTTCGACCCATGATCCCGTTCGTCGTGAGATTGCTAGCGTAACTATGCAGAACCTCATTAGCGACGGACGTATTCATCCTGCGCGTATTGAAGAGATGTTCCATAAAGCCGAAAAGTACGTTAACCAGCAGATCAAAGAAGCTGCTTCTCAGGCAACCTTTGATACCGGTATTCATGACCTGAATCCTGAATTGGAAAAGATTCTCGGTCGATTGCGTTACCGCACCTCTTATGGTCAGAATGTCTTAAACCACTCTCTTGAAGTCGCCTATCTTTGCGGAATGATGGCTTCAGAGCTTGGCCTCGATCCTGTTCCTGCAAAGCGAGCGGGCCTTTTGCATGATATCGGCAAAGCGGTAGATCATGAGATCGAAGGCTCTCATGCCGTGATCGGAGCTGATCTTGCACGTCGATACGGTGAAGAGCCTATGATCGTGCACGCAATCGAGGCTCATCATAACGATGTTGAGCCCAATAGCGTTATTGATGTTTTGGTTCAGGCTGCTGACGCTGTCTCCGCGGCTCGTCCTGGTGCGCGTAAGGAAAATATCGAGTCCTATATTAAACGCCTTGAGAAACTGGAGGAGATTGCTAACTCCTATCCGGGCGTTGAGCGTACTCATGCTATTCAGGCCGGCCGTGAAGTGCGTGTAATCGTTTCTCCTGAGAAGGTTGATGAGGCGCATTCTACGGTTTTGGCCCATGATATCGCTCATCAAATTCAAAGCGAGACCAAGTACCCTGGGCAAGTTAAGGTTGTCGTCATTCGCGAAACTCGCGCTGTGGATTTTGCAAAATAATGAGTTCCGGCCCGCGCTCTTTGCGCGGGCTTATTTTCTCTATGGCTAATACCTCGCTTCAACAATTCATTCAGGATCTTTCAGGTGAAGATCATTCACGCGTCCAAGATGATCTTGGAAACGGGTTTGTGCGCCTTCGCGCAGCCGAGGCTCAGCGGCGTCAGGCAAAGCAGGATATACGTTCGGTTGAAGACGTAGTGATTGAAATGCTTCGTAATGCTCGCGATGCCAATGCGAAGGCAATTTTTGTTGCAACCTGGTCAACCAAAGAGCAACGATTCCTTACCATGCTTGACGACGGTGATGGCGTGCCACTTCAGTTGCAAGACACCATCTTCGAGCCTTTCGTCACCTCTAAACTCGACAGTTTTCATGCTGATAGGTGGGGAGTGCATGGACGAGGTATGGCCTTGTATTCGATTCGTCAGAATACGGATTCCGCTCGGGTTGTTACTTCTGCTCCTGGTATGGGATCCGTTTTTTCGGTTGCAAGTTCCTTTTCTCGATTAAGCGAGAAGCGCGATCAATCGAGTGCTCCTAAAGTTACCCTCAACGAAAATGGGAAACCGGTACTTCGCGGTCCGCACAACATCATGCGTACGGTA
>UQVJ01000130.1 GCA_900544455.1 uncultured Eggerthella sp.
GCAGTTTCCACGCAAGGAGGAACAAAGCCCGTTACGCTGCCCCCCATAGAAGCCATTTCACGAATGATTGAAGAGGAAAGATACATGAATTTCGGAGGCGACATAATGAAGAACGTCTCCAAATCACGGCTCAACTCGTAATTCAAAGCCGTCATCTGGAACTCATATTCAAAGTCGGTAATAGCGCGCAATCCCTTGACTACAACATGAGCATCAAGCTGATGAACGCAATCAACAAGCAATCCCTCGAAACTGATCACACGCACGTTGGAAAGGCCCGCAACTGCTTCTTCCACCAATCCCACGCGGGTTTCCAAATCAAAAATGGGGCTTTTCTTTGCCGATTTGGCAACAGCTACAACCACTTCATCGAAGATTTGTGCAGCACGCGATATAACATCGAAATGACCTGCGGTAATGGGATCGAATGTTCCCGGTACAACCGCTCGTTTCATTATGCATCCTTCCTGAGGGTTACCAGCGATGTGTCTCCGTAGTTCTTTACGGATACCACCGTGTATTCTAACGCATCGCATGCCTGCTCAACAGCGGCTTTGTCTTTTTTGGCGTACTCATAGACAATCAGAGCGCCAGAAGCGATGCGCCCTGCTTCATCAAGCTCGCGAACCAAGCCAAGTACCTTTTCGGCTTCAAATGCGTACGGGGGATCGAGAAAAACCAGATCAAAGGCTGGCCCTTTAACCTGAGGAAGGCTAAACGCATCTCCACGGCGAAGCGTATAGCGATCTCGGGAGAGCTTCAATGAGGTTACGTTGCTTTCCACAATACGAGCCGCTTCTCTACCTTGCTCCGAAAACAAAACATGAGCGGCCCCACGGCTCAATGTTTCCAGACCCAATGCACCCGAGCCAGCGAAAGCATCCAGAACCCGAGCGCCCTCCAATGTTCCCCGCACACTCACAAGCGAGCTCATAAGCGCTTCACGAACACGATCAGTAGTGGGACGGGTTTCGTCGCCCTTAAGCGATTTCAAAGAGCGACCGCGAAATTCGCCGGCAATGATCCTCATCGGTTCCTCATCTCCTGTAAGGTCTGCAGTTCCTGCATAACAATTGCTCGTTCATCTTCCATTAAAGCATTGGCCTCGAAGACGCTTCGCGCATCATGGTACGCAGCTTCGATAACCGCTTTGTCTCGCATAACGTTAACCAGTTTCAATGGCGAAGCGCCATGCTGCCGGTCTCCAAAGATATCACCCTCACGACGCAGGGATAGGTCCATTTCAGAAAGGGCAAACCCATCTTCAGTTTTCTCCATGGCACCCAAACGTTCCAGCGCCTCGGGGGCACGTGATCGGGACACCAAGAAAACCTGGCCCGGCAAACTGCCACGACCGACACGACCACGCAGCTGGTGGAGCTGAGCCAAACCAAAACGATCAGCATCTTCGATGATCATAACCGTGGCATTCGGAACGTCAACGCCAACTTCGACCACGGTAGTAGATACCAACACATCGATATCCCCGTCTCGGAACCGACGCATCACCTCGTTCTTTTCACTTGGTGCCATCTTACCGTGAAGAAGAGCGATCGAAGCCTGGGGCGCAACTTGAGAGCGCAGTATCTCAGCGTGCTTAGTGGCAGCAGATAAGGTATCGCCAATCGCATCGTGCTCGATTCCCCATTCAATTGCCGCATATTCGATAGACGAATCATCGTCTTCGTCTTGTTCGGCAGGCATGCTTTTAGGAAGCTCAAGGCCAATCAGAGGACAGATAACGTATGCCTGTTCACCGCGAGATAGAGCAGCGCGCAAGGCATCATACGCTATCCCCTCCTCTGAGAAATGGCATACCTTTGTGCTGCGCCCGCCTTGCTTTGCGGGAGGTTGATGGAGGTAAGAGAGCGAAAGGCCACCATAACGAGCCAACGCAAGCGAGCGCGGAATGGGTGTGGCCGTCATTGAAAGGATATCGGCACCTGGAGCCTTGGCGATCAAAGCCTGGCGCTGCTCGACACCAAAGCGTTGCTGCTCATCAATACACACAAGCGAACAATCCTGCGCAACAACGTCATCTTGGAACAAGGCATGCGTACCAAACAAAACCTTAATGTCTCCACGGGCAAAATGAGCAATTACTGCTTCTTTTTCTTCACGGGGGGTTTGCCCCATAACAGTTGACCAAGGCACATTGCAAGCATCGAGAATTGGGCCAAGGGAAATCCCGTATTGAGACACCAAGACCTCTGTAGGGCCCATGAGCATAGCCTGATGGCCACTCAGCGCAGCGCATGCGAGCGCAAATGCAGCAACGATAGTTTTACCCGTGCCAACGTCGCCCAACAAAAGATGGTTCATAGGATACCGCTCAGCCATCCTTGCAAGGATATCCCCCACCGCCGCTTCCTGATCTTCAGTAAGGCTAAAAGGCAAGCAAGCTTTAATCCGATTCACGTCTATATCGGAAAGAGTCTGTTGGAATGGAGCATGCTGCTCTGCACGCTTCCGTTCGCGATCAACCAACTCCAGTTCAAGGAAAAATAGCTCTTCGTAGCGAAGGCGTCGACGAGCCTGAATGGAATCATCAAGCGAAACAGGCTCATGGATCCCGCGAAATGCCTCAAAACGCGAATAGAGACGGTACTTGCGACGGAATAAGAGAGGCAGAGGATCGTAGGTGCCCTGCACTTGCTCCAATGCGTTCCCAACAATTCGCTTTATCATTGCTCGCGAGATCTTCGAGGTTGCAGGATGAATAGGCAAAAACTTGCCCCGAACCTCTTCTCCAGGTTCATGCTTTTCAATAAGCGGATTTGTCATTCGTTTAAAACCGTAGGAAAATTCAACTTTCCCCGAAACGACGACCAAATCCCCCTTTGTGATCTTCTCGAAAAGCCAAGGTTGATTGAAGCATGAAGCAATGATCAAGCCCGTTTCGTCAACAAGGGACACTTCTGTGAGCGTCAGCTTTGAACGGATTCGCTTGAGCTTTACCTCATAAACCTGAGCTGCAAGCGTGCATCGAGTCCCAATTTGCGCACTTTGCGCAGTGACCACTTTCGACATATCAACATACCGTAATGGATAGCACTGCAATAAATCACGAACAGTAGCAACGCCCATCGCACGAGCAAGAGCCTGCGCACGCGCGGGACTTACCTGTTTTACCGAGGAGACAGGAGCATCAAGCGCCAAGGTAGCATGAAGGCGGTCTGGGCTTGCGCCGCAGACCGCCTTCAGAGAATCATTTGTTCTATTTACCGACACGTATGCCGTTCCTAATGAGGGTACTATTCAACAGAAAGAACGATAGGATACAGCGGCTGCTCACCACGGTGAGAGTCGATCTCGAGAGAGGGCTCGGCTGCCGAGACGGCGTCGAGAATCTCCTGGAAGGAGGCATCGTCGAGGTCTGCGCCGGCAA
>UQVJ01000131.1 GCA_900544455.1 uncultured Eggerthella sp.
CCGTGCGCGGTATTCCGCATTTACCAAGGAAGAGATAACTCACGCATTCAGCAATTTGGTAACGCTCGATACCAACTTGGCTAGTGCGGGCGCTTCGCGCCAGGACATCGACCTTATTTGGGGTGCGGTGCTCACGCGCTACCTCACCTTGGTGAAGTTTGCCGGCTACGGCAACGTGCGTTCTTCTGGTCGTGTGCAAACGCCAACCTTGGCGCTTATCGTTGCTCGCGAGCGCGAACGCTTGGCGTTCGTTCCTGAAGATTATTGGGTAATCAAAGGCTCTTTCGACAAAGGTGAAAGCGCTTTCATCGCTCCTCATGCAACGGCCCGTTTCAAAGCTGAAGCGGAAGCCAATGCGGTAATGGCCCATGTCGAAGGCCAAACCTCGGCGCGTGTTGAATCCATCACGAAGCGTAAGCGCACTGTGGCACCTCCTGTGCCGTTCAACACCACAAGCCTTATGGCTGCGGCCTCTGCCGAGGGCCTTACCCCCGCGCGAACCATGCGTTTGGCGGAAAGCCTGTATATGGATGGCTATATCAGCTACCCCCGCGTAGACAACACGGTGTACCCTTCTTCGCTCGATTTGGCAGACACTGTGAAGAAAATCATGGGCAATCCCGCTTATACCCCTTATTGCAAGCAGCTGCTTTCGGGCGGTCCTTTGCATGCAACGCGCGGCAAGAAGGAAACCACCGACCATCCGCCCATTTATCCTACGGCCATGGCAACGCCCGATAACCTCCCCGCGGCGGAGTACAAACTCTACAACCTTATTGCTCGTAGGTTCCTGGCAACGCTCTCCGATGCGGCAATCGTGGAAGGCACGAAGGTCTCGCTTGTTGTGGGCGGCGAAGAGTTTGTGGCTAAGGGCGATGTTTTGGTGAAGCCGGGCTTCCGCGGCATCTATCCTTACGGCTTGAAGAAAGATGAGCAGCTGCCTGCGTTGGAAGAAGGTCAGGATATCGCCTTCAACGGTGCAACCTGCACGAAAGACCAAACGAAGCCCCCAGCTCGCTATTCGCAGGGTCGCTTGATTCAGGAGATGGAAAAGCTTGGCTTGGGTACGAAGTCTACTCGCCATTCCATTATCGAACGTCTGTATACGGTGAAATATGTGCAGAACGATCCTATCGAGCCTAGCCAGCTGGGTATGGCAGTGTGCGATGCTCTCGATAAGTTCGCGCCTCACATCACCCATCCCCAAATGACGGCAGAGCTTGAAGAGGAAATGGACAACATCGCCGAGGGTCAGAAAACAAAGACCGAGGTGGTAACCAATTCGCGCAATTTGCTTTCCGAGCAGCTGGCGAGCTTGCTCCCTCATTCCGAAGAAGTGAAGGATGCTCTGGCAGATGCTGTTGCCGCCGATGCTTACGTGGGTCCGTGCCCTAAGTGCGGCAAAGATCTGCAGCTGCGCTCTTCGCAGAAAACGCGTTCAATGTTCATCGGTTGTGCGGGCTGGCCCGATTGCGACGTCACCTATCCGCTGCCTAAGGGCAAGATCGAAGCTTTGGATGAGAAGTGCCCTGTTTGCGGTATGCCTCAGATCAAGGTCACGGCATTCCGCTCCAAGCCGCGCGTTTTGTGCATTGACCCAGAATGCGAAACAAACAAAGAGCCCGATTTGGAAGTGGGTATTTGCCCCACGTGCAAGGAAAAGGGCCTAGAGAAGAAGCTTATTGCGCGTAAGAATCCGCGTACGTTGAAGCGTTTCATCCGCTGCGAGAACTACGATGAATGCGAAACGGGCTATCCGCTTCCGCAGTATGGCAAGCTTACGGCAACGCAGGAAGTTTGCGAAAGCTGTGGTGCTCCCATGGTTATCGTCACCACGCAGCGTGGGCCTTGGAAGCTCTGCCCGAACTTCAATTGCCCCGCCAAGGAAGAGGCGGCAAAGAAGAAGGCCGAAAAAGCCGAGGCGAAGAAAGCTGCCAAGAAGCCTGCGGCAAAGAAGAAGACCGCAGCCAAGAAAACTACCGCAAAGAAAACGGCTGAAAAAAGCGAATAGTTTCTGAAAGCGCCCTCTTGTGGGCGCTTTCTTTATGCGCTTTCCCCTTTGAACGCTCGAGGGAGAAAGGTGAGCGCACGGCATGCAAGAGTAGCTTGTGTTTTTCCATAGGGGAAATAAAGAAAGAGTAAAATGAAACAATTACGTGCCGTGAGGGCACGTGGCGAATCCAAACCGTTCAGGAGGAATAATGAGCAAGGTCACTATCGTAGGTGCAGGCAATGTTGGCGCAACCGCTGCGCACATCATCGCTTCCAAGAATCTCGCCGACGTCGTTTTGGTGGACGTGGCAGAGGGTCTGCCCCAGGGCAAGGCACTTGATATGATGCACATGCGTTCGGTGGAAAAGTTCACCGTTAAGGTAACGGGCACCAACGATTATGCGGCAACCGCCGATTCCGACATCGTGGTAATCACCGCTGGCATCGCTCGCAAGCCTGGTATGACCCGTGAAGACTTGCTTGGCGTTAACTCCGGCATCATGTCTTCTGTCATCGAACAGGCAATGGCTGTTTCTCCGAACGCTATCTATATCTGCGTTACCAATCCGCTCGATGTTATGACCTACCTGGCTTTCAAGAAGTCCGGTCTGCCCTCCAATCGTCTTATGGGCATGGGCGGCGTGCTCGACTCTTCCCGTTTGTCTTTTGCGGTCTGCGAAAAGCTTGGCTGCGATCCTGCTGATGTTACCGCTTGGGCGCTTGGTGCTCATGGTGAGGGCATGGTTTGCTGGCCTCGCTTTACTACCGTCAAGGGCACTCCCATTACCGAGCTTATGAGCGAAGAGGACATCGCCGAGGTTACCAAGCGCTGCACCAAGGGTGGCGCCGAGGTTGTTTCCTTCCTGAAGACGGGCTCTGCCTACTACGCCCCGGGCGCTTCCATTGCCAAGATGGTTGAGGCTATCCTCACCGATTCCAAGGAAGTACTGAGCGTTTGTGCCTACATTGACGGTCAGTACGGTCTGAACGATCTGTACATGAACATCCCCGTCCGTTTGGGCAAGGGCGGCGTTGAGGAAATCGTCGAGTTCGATCTCACTCCCGAAGAGCTGGCTGCTCTGCAGGAATCTGCCGCCAGCGTTAAGAAGGGTCTCGAGAATCTTCCCGAGTAAACAATCGTTCTAAGGTGACTACATGCTAACGGTAACCCCTGGTGATATCGAGGCGGCGCTGCTGCCCCTTATCCCGCAGCTGGCAACGCGCGTTCCCGACGATATCTTGTCGGGCTTGGTTGCTGCCCGCGAAACCGAGACCGGTGCCCGTGCTCGCATCGTATTGGACCAACTGGTGCAAAACGCTTGCGTTGCCGCAGATGACTGCGTGCCTATCTGCCAAGACACGG
>UQVJ01000132.1 GCA_900544455.1 uncultured Eggerthella sp.
CGGGTGTGTTGAAGGTGGGCATTTCCCACACACGTGGCAGCTATCTTATGCCCAAGGTGATTCATCGCCTTTCCGAAGAGTTGCCAGCGGTCAGCGTGAAGCTTATCGAAGATACCAACCGAAATCTCCTGCGCAGTGCTGAGCGTGGCGAGGTTGATGTCGCTATTGCGCGTTTCGAGGGCACGTGCCCCGGCGTGGAGGTCGAACCTATTTATAAGGAAGAAATCGTCTTGGCGGTTCGGTCCGACGTGCTTTCGAAGGCTATGGGAACCAGCTCTGAATCAGCTATCAGCATCCTGAAGGAGGAGGGCATCGGCGCGCTGAAGAAGTGCCCCTTCATCCTTGGATCGGTTGATGATATATCAGGGCGCGTCGCCTATTCCGAGCTTCGCAACGCTGGTATCAAGCCTCGTGTCGTGGCTACCAGCGGCAATATGCCTACCTTGCTTTCCCTGTGCTCTGAGGGGTTGGGAGCGGTATTCTGCCCTACCGATATGCTCGATTATTCCCCTATGGCAAGCCCCGATTTGCTGCGTATCCCCCTTTCTTCCCAGTCGAGCTACACCATCGAGCTGGGCATCCCATCGCGTTCCGAGCGTTGGCAGGTGGTCGATTCTTTCCGCCGCATTCTGCTGGAGGTTACGGCGGAAAAGTAATTCCTCTTCCGTCAAGCAAATCGGCAGTTGGGCTGCTCTCTTAAAGACGGTTCAGTACATGGGCGAAATTCAAAGAGGCTAGTTGCATATTGGTTTTTGAATAAGCCGTGCGCCGTCGGTGGTCGGCGTAGCAAGATCTTGTTATCTGTATTTCATTGAGCCCGGAGCAATGTTTTGCTTCGGGCTCTTGCTCTTTAGGGGCGGTGTTTGCAAGAGTGCAGGGTGGCGCCTCTTGTCATTGTTTACCCCTCGATGCGGATTAAGTCGACATTTAGCTGCGTTGTTCTATTAGTCCACAAATGGGGAGTTTCTGTAAAGGGATTGATGGATGAAGGGCTATCCGCGGTAGCAAGATACAATAACTGGGTTCTGTGTGTTCGGTATCTGCGCGCTCGTTGTTTCAGGGGCGCAGTTGTGATTGTTATGCAAGGAGGTGTTCCTCAACGTGAAGAATGCCCTACGTGTTCTAAGGCGTGACTATCTGCGTTTGCTCAAGGCGCCGGCTGCTCTGGTGGTCGTGTTCGTCTTGGTGGTGCTGCCCTCTCTCTACACCTGGTTCAACGTAGAAGGTTTTTGGAACCCTTACGACAATACGGGAAACATCCGTGTGTGCGTGGTCAACGAAGACGAAGGTGCCTCAACCGACATAATGGGAGACCTTGATTTGGGCAGCCAGGTGGTTGATCAGCTTCGCGACAACGATCAACTCGGTTGGACTTTCACCGATCGCGATACCGCTATGGAGGAAGTGAAATCGGGGAAAGCCTATGCGGCGTTTATCATTCCTTCGGATTTCAGCTATGACGTCACTACGTTTCTGACGGGCGACATCGCTCAGCCAAAGCTCGAGTATTACGTAAATGAAAAAGCGGGTGGTGTTTCGACCAAGGTTACCGACACGGGCGCGAACACCTTGGATGAGACCATCAATTCCACCTTTGTCTCTACGGTCAGCGGCGTAGTTGCTGAAGAAATCGATGGGGGTCTGAAGCAGGCTGAAGGCAATATCGGCGATGCGCGAACCTCTATCGAAAAGCAGCTGGACAAAGCCAACGCCTCGCTTTCCGACGCGCGAAACGCGGTTAGCGATTTGTCATCTGCCTCGAATGACCTTTCCTCTAAGACCAGCGATGCAAAGAACAAGCTGCAGGGAGCCAAAGGCGATATTGCAAACTTGAGTCAGCAGCTCTCAGAGGCTTCCAGCTTGCTTTCTGAAACCCAGCAGGCGCTGGGTCCCTTTGTAGTTCAGATGACGGGCGTGTTGGATCAGTCTTCCAATCTCGCTTCTCAGGCTGCTACTAACGCAAACGCTGCTGTGGGCAAGGTTAACGAATCTATTTCAGGCGCAGAGGGCACGGTTGATGCAGCGGTTGCCCAGGGCGAAGCAACGGTGAAGATGAACACTGCCATAATTGCCTCGCTGCGGTCGCTTGAGCAAACGCCCGGTTTGAGCGATGAGACGAAGCGGGCCATCGAGGAGTCCGCCAAGACCCTTGAAGCTCAGAACAACTCGCTGCAATCTGCCGTTGCCGGCGTGAAGGATACCTATCCAGCTTTGAAAGCGGCATCGAACGATATAGCTTCGGCATCCGAAAAAGTGAATACCGCTTTTCAGGGGACGCTTGAAAACACCGACAAATACCGCGGTACGCTCACCAGCGAAACGCTTCCGGCGCTAAGCGATAGCACTACAAAACTCTCGAATGCTCTTTCGGGCCTTTCGACGGCGGTGTCCAACCAGTCGCTGCTTATTGACCAGTCCATGATTGCGCTCGATCAGCTTAATTCTGCGCTTCAGACCACGGCTTCTGCGCTCGGTCAAACCGATGGCGTGCTTGCTGGCTTTCAAGATGATATCGATACGGTTAGAACCGATCTTGTTGCCTTGGGCACCGCTAACACTTTGCGGGATTTGCTTGGCGAAGACGGCTTGAATCCCGACAAGATTGCCGACTTCATGCTTTCGCCGACCGAGCTTCAGACTGAAGAGCTGTATTCGGTTAATGCTTATGGTTCCGCAATGGCCCCATTGTTTATGAACATGACGTTGTGGATCGGCGTATTCATGCTTTTGGTCATTTTGCGTCAAGAAGTCGACGATGAGGGCATTCCCAATCTTTCTTCGCGCGAACGGTACCTGGGCAAATGGTTGTTCCTTGCCCCCTTGGTTTCTCTTCAGGCCGCGGTGTGCTGCGCTGGCAACCTGTTCTTGGGCGTTCAGGTGGCAAGCGTGCCCCTGTTCTTCTTGACGGCGATGTTTGCATCCTTAACTTATCTGTGTATCCAGTATGCTCTCTCGGTGTTGCTGCAGCATGTTGGCAAGGGCCTCTGCATCATTCTCATCTTTGTGCAGATCCCAGGCGCTACGGGTCTGTATCCCATTGAGATGACTCCCGATTTCTTCCAGGCTGTGTATCCGGTATTCCCGTTCACGTATGGCATTAATGCATTGCGCGAAACTATTGCTGGCTTTTACGGATTGCAGTGGCTTGGTGAAATGGGGATGCTGCTGCTCTATTTCTTGGCGTTCTTCGCCATTGGCTTTCTGCTGCGCCCTTACCTCACCAATGTGAACCGTATGTTCAGCAAGCAGATTGCTGCGGGCGATATCCTG
>UQVJ01000133.1 GCA_900544455.1 uncultured Eggerthella sp.
TCTTCCGATCTGCTTCATCGCCGTCAGCATATTCCGTATCTTGTTCAACGCCCCACGACCCTATGAAGCGTTCGACCTTCCGCCGGTTATCGCAAAAAACACCAATGGAAAGTCATTCCCCAGCAGACACGCGTTTTCAATTTTTATTATCGGCATGACCTTCCTGGCATCATGCCCTCTACCCTTGGCTGGATGGTTCATCTTAGCGTTGGGGGTCTGCCTTGCATTGGTTCGCGTACTTGCTGGCGTGCATTTTCCTTGCGATGTGATAGCGGGCGCTTTGCTAGGCATTGCCTTCGGCTATTTTGGATTTTGGGTCATATAGAACAACCACTCAAAATCGAGTCCCGCTGCACCTAGAACCTAAAGGGCGCCATCGACGTCACCCAACGGCTCAAGAAATCCGATTATCTGCCGGAAGAACGAAACACAACCGAAACAAAACCAAAAGCAAAACGCCTTTCACCGAGTAAAAAACAGGTTCAAATTAAACCCGTTACCCTTTTGTCGCAATTTCGTAAAAAAGTTATTGCACATACGAAACAAGACGCGCATAATCACCCCCACAACATATTTCCGTGAAGCTTTTGGAATCAAACGCGAAACCGAAAGTGGAGAAAACTCTGGAGAATCTCTTAAATGAGTGCCGACGGTGCAAGGTTTCAAGCCGAACGCTCCCGATCAGTGGAGCGGCATTGAAACTGAATCTCTCAGGCAAAAGGACAGAGACGGGTTTCAATCCGCCCCTTATTTTATTCAAGGTTTCCCTGGGGTTTTCAAAACAAGAACCCTAGGAGGTTACCAAACGTGGATGAATTGCTCTTAATCGTCCAAACCATCAACTCGTATCTGTCGAACTACGTATTGATTGTCCTGCTCATTGGTACAGGTCTGTTCTTCACTATCCGCACCCGCTTCGTGCAGGTTCGCTGCTTTGGCGAAGGCCTTAAGCGACTGTTTGGTGGATTCAGCCTGAACGGCGAAAAGCACAAGAGCGGCATGAGCTCTTTCCAGGCTGTTGCAACCGCAATCGCTGCTCAGGTTGGTACTGGCAACATCGTTGGCGCCTGCGGCGCAATCCTCATTGGTGGTCCTGGTGCTATCTTCTGGATGTGGCTCATCGCGTTCCTGGGCATGGCAACCAACTATGCAGAAGCAGTATTGGCACAGAAAACGCGCAAGGTTGATGCAGACGGCACAGTGCATGGCGGTCCGGTTTATTACATCAAAACCGCATTCCACGGCAAATTCGGCACTTTCCTGGCAGGATTCTTTGCCGTTGCTATTATCTTGGCATTAGGCTTCATGGGCTGCATGGTTCAGTCGAACTCTATCGCATCCACGATGAACACCGCATTCGGCATCCCCACTTGGCTGATGGGTATCATCATCGTGATTTTCGCAGGCTTTATCTTCTTGGGCGGCCTGTCCCGCCTGGCATCGGTAACCGAAAAGGTAGTACCTTTTATGGCTATCGTGTACCTGATCGGCGGCATCGCAGTTCTTATCGCTAACGCCTCTCACGTAGGCGATGCATTTTTCCTTATATTTGAATTCGCCTTCAACCCCAATGCGGAACTTGGCGGCGTAACCTTCGGAATCATCGCAGCTCTTTCGCAGGGCGCTAAGCGTGGCCTCTTCTCCAACGAAGCAGGTATGGGCTCCACTCCTCACGCTCACGCTATGGCCAACGTGAAGAACCCCCACGATCAAGGCGTTCTGGCACTCATCGCAGTATTCGTTGACACGTTTGTTGTTGTTACCATCACCGCTCTGGTAGTTATCACCGTTCTGTACACTGGCGATGGTGCCCTTGCCCAGGGTGTTTATGACGGCATCGATAAAACCAATATGGCACAGATCGCATTCGGCAGCCTGTTCGGCGAAACTGGCGGCAACGTATTCGTCGCAATTTGCCTCTTGTTCTTCGCATTCTCCACTATCCTGAGCTGGAATCTGTTTGCAAAGATCAACGTTAACTATCTGTTCGGCAAGAAAGCAGTGCCAGTGTTTAGCGTTATTGCTCTGTGCTTCATTTTCGTGGGCTGCATCCTCTCCAACGACCTGGTGTGGGAACTTGCCGATATGTTCAACCAGCTGATGGTTCTGCCTAATGTAATTGCTCTTATCGCTTTGGGAGGCGGCGTATCGATGTGCGCACGCACCCGCGGCAAAAAATTCGAGCTAAAGCAGCAGCAAGAAGAAGGCGCAAAGGCAGAATAACCCAAACCAAACGCTTCACGAAATAGCCTCACCCTAGAGGCAAACTCCCCAACAAAGAAGGCAGCCACCACGGCTGCCTTCTTTGCATATTTCGATACAACCACTCAGAGCGAACTTGCAAAGAGCAAGCGTGTCATAAACAGGAGAGAATAGCGCGAAATACGATGGACACAAGCAGCACTCACCAATCAATTCATCTCCGGCTAGCCCCGACTCAAAATCGGCGCATGACAAGGGCGCAGTCGATTCGTCTTGAAAAAAGCTGCATAGTATCTATTCGACGCACAAACCAACCGAAGAGTAATTCCTGCCGTTATGCCACCACAAACATCTATGCCTCACGATAGCCACCATCAACGTAGCAACTATCCCTAATTGCCGTAATTGCAAAGCAAACGCGAAACGAAAAATCATCTCAAGCTATGAGCCATAATTGCTTCTCCCCATATCAAAACCCCAAATCAGACCCACTACTTAAAAAATAATGATGGATTTGATTATACGTATCGTAAGGCTCATAGAACCCTAGTGATGCTCTAGAACGTGTTCATATCTATTATCGAATCAACGACGTGAGGTTTAGAGCTTCTGAGTAAGCGGGGATCGTCCTTGCGTCACAGCCACACAACAAAGGAGGACACAATGGCTGATTACTATGGCACTGATACGGTTGTATCGGAACTTCGCGAAGACGGCTTGCTGATCATTCGCATCAATCGCCCCGATATGGCAAACGCCCTTAACGGAGCAACTTCCAAGGCCATGGAAAACATCATGAACAACGCCGAAACCGATCCGGCTGTTCGCGCAATCATCGTTACTGGCACTGGCAAGGTATTCTGTGCTGGTGAAGACCTCTCCGAGCTCTCCGAAGGCGGCGAATGCCAGACCGTAACCGAGCATGGCTTTGGCGGTCTTACTGCTCGCACCTGTTCTA
>UQVJ01000134.1 GCA_900544455.1 uncultured Eggerthella sp.
ACATACTGTCAGCAAGCGCCTGCTGGTTGTCGGTGTTGTCCATGTCGAGCTTCCAATCCTTGCCGTCCTTGGTCAAGGTAAAGGTAACCTCGGTTTCTACCGGAGTTGCTGCATCGAGGGCTGCCATGAACGTCTTACCTGCATAAGCATAAATCTCGTCGGTGGTGCTGAAGCCCTGGTTCATAGCGTCATCAGCAAAGCTGTCGCCCCAGCTCGTAAGAACAACGTAGAGCTGCTTGCTGGTGATCTTGGTGGTTGCCTTGGCGGTATCGCCGTCAACCTTCACATCGCCAATTTCATAAGCGAAGCCGTTCACCCAAGACTTGAACAGAGATTCCCCGTCCATACCCAGCTGCTCGAGCTGCTTCAGGTCAGAACCGCCCATTTGGCCAACGAGCTTAGATGCCTCATCGTCGCTGGGGTTGACGAACTGGGAAAGCTCGGCATCGAGTGCTTGCTTCGCCTTCTCCTCTTCGCTTGGGCCGCAACCAACAAGGCCGAGGCACAGAATTGCCGCGAACAGCGCCACGGCTGCCGCCAAAAGCCAATGGCGGGCTTGCGTCTTTGCGTTGTCCATCTTTTCCTCCTTGCATTCGTCTTCCCGCACGAATGCAGAAAGATATCTTTTCAAGCTCTAACGAGCTTGCCCCAAACATATTTGCCCAAAAAGGACGCTATTGACGCGTGTCAATTACGCAATATGCCATATTAACTGATAAATGCCTTAGTCGAGCGCATTGATCTTCTCAACTCGGCCAGCATGGCGTCCACCGGCGAATTCCGTGGCAATAAAGGCATCCAAAATGCTTTCGTTGTCTTCCAGGGAAACGAAACGGCCGGAAAGCGTAATGACGTTGGCGTCGTTATGCTCACGGCAAAGAACAGCGAAATCGCGGCGCACCACATTGGCCGCGCGAATGCCCTCCATCTTACCTACCGCCATGGCCATACCGATGCCCGTACCGCACACCAAAACGCCACGCTCAGCAGCGCCCGACTGCACGTCTTCGCCAACCTTAACAGCGAAATCGGGATAATCTACACGGTTGTCGCTATCGGGGCCACGGTCGATAACCTCGTGGCCTTCGCCCTTCAAGTAAGCAGCAAGCTGCTGCTTTTGTTCGAAGCCAGCGTGATCCGATGCGATAGAGATCTTCATGATGCCTTCTCCTTTTCCGCGCTAAGGCGGCACACAGACGCAAGGCCACACAGCCCCGCTATAGATAATCTATCCACATTATACGGAAGAAGCGCGCAAGCTTGCCCAGCTTAACGCTGCCGAAACGGAAAAGGCCCGTTGCGGCCGCGCGCTATCGGGAGCGCGTCCTATCGACGCACTCATGCCAATAGTCGAGCATGCGGGAGCGCGTGCCGGCGCTCACATTCGACATGAAGGTGCGCTCAATGCCCCGCAAGCTCGCAATCTCTTCAGTGTTGCGCCAGAAACCCGTAGACAAACCAGCCAAATAAGCCGCCCCTAAGGCCGTACTTTCCACGCATTCAGGACGTTGGATGGCAGCACCCACGATATCGGCGCAACACTGAAGCATGAAATTGTTGCGGCAAGCTCCGCCATCAACTGCCAACGCAGATACAGGAATTCCCGCATCGCGAGCCATGCCCTGAAGCACGTCCTGTACCTGGAATGCTTGCGCCTCGAGGCACGCACGTACTATGTGCGCTTTTGTGGCGCCGCGCGTCAATCCGTAGATGGCACCACGCGCGTTGGCGTCCCAGTACGGAGCGCCCAGCCCCGTGAATGCGGGCACCACGCACACCCCCGCCGAATCGGGCACGGTCATTGCGAGTTCCTCGGTTTGGGAAACATCGTCGACAATCCCCAGGCCATCGCGCAACCACTGAATAAGGGCGCCTGCCATGAACACGCTTCCTTCCAGCGCGTATTCGAGACCGGCCGCATCCGGCGCAGAAGCAGCAACCGTGGTTACCAGCCCGTGGGTAGAAGCGCATAGCCGCTGCCCCGTGCTCATAAGCAAAAAACAGCCAGTGCCGAACGTTGCTTTCACCTGACCGGGCTTGAAGCAGCATTGCCCGAACAACGCCGCCTGCTGGTCGCCCGCTACACCGCGAATCGGAATAGCGCCGGCAATAACCGGATGGTGCATCATTCCAAAGTCGCTCGAAGAGGGACGTACTTCGGGCAGCATGGATTCAGGAACGTTGAACAACCGGCACAGCCATTCGTCCCACTGTCCCGTATAAATGTTGAAGAGCATGGTGCGGCTGGCATTGGTGGGGTCGGTCGCGTGGACCTCGCCCTGGGTTAGATTCCAAATAAGCCAAGAATCCACCGTGCCGAAAGCAAGCTCGCCGGCTTCGGCGCGCTCGCGCGCACCGGGCACCGCATCCAGGATCCAAGCGATTTTCGAAGCGGAGTAGTACGCATCGGGAATCAAGCCCGTTCTGCGCGTTACCTCAGCAGCGGTTTCCGCATCCGAGCAACAGCGCTCCACGATTTCGGTGGTGCGACGGCATTGCCACACGATGGCGTTGTGAATGGGCTCGCCCGTGACGCGATCCCATACAACGGTGGTCTCTCGCTGGTTGGTGATACCAATACTGTCTATTTGACTTGCTGATACACCTGTTGATACCAGCAATTCCGCCAGCACCTTAAGCTGACTGGAAAGAATGTCTTTCGGAGAATGCTCCACCCAGCCTGGTTGCGGAAACAACTGGGGAAATGAGCTTTGGGACATGCCCTTTATACGGCCCAGCCTATCTATCAAAACCGCACGGGAAGACGTTGTCCCCTGATCAAGTGCAATTACATATTCGCCCATACTGGCTGCTCTCCTTGCTCTTCGGAGGGTTGAGGCTTAGCGTTGCTTAGTTTTCAGAAGCGCCGGATTCTGCAGCAGCGGCGCCCTCTTTCGCTGGCGCACCGCCTTCCTTGCCTTCAGCGTTATGGGGCTGCGAAACTTCGCGTGTGCGCACCACAGCGTTCATGACCACGCACTCGGTGAACCACTGCTCAACATCGGTGAACACATCAACACGACGCGGCTCATTCAAAATCTCATGACGCATGTTCGGATAGATGATTTCGCGAACGTCTTCAAGCCAAAATACACGCCGACTGCCACACCGATGGCAAGCAGTGCGAACACCATCTGCCGCAG
>UQVJ01000135.1 GCA_900544455.1 uncultured Eggerthella sp.
CGCTGATGGCAGCCGATGCCGCAGTTATGGTTATCGACGCCGCAAAAGGTGTAGAAGCCCAAACAAAAAAGCTGTTCAAGGTTTGCACCCTACGCAATATCCCGATCTTCACCTTCGTTAACAAACTCGACCGCGAAGCCCGCGATCCGTTTGATCTTATGGAAGAAATCGAAACGGTACTCGGTATCGGTACCTATCCTATGAACTGGCCTATCGGCTGCGGTCATAACTTCCGCGGTGTTTTCAACCGCCGCACTCGCCAAGTTCTCGCCTTCGACGGCGACGGGCGTGGCAACTCATCGAAGAAGGTTCAGGAAATCGAAGCCGAGCTGGGCGATGCAACGCTCGACGAGCTTATCGGCAAAGACAACCACATCAACCTGATGAGCGACATCGAGCTCCTTGACGGCGCCGGTGATGAACTTGATCTGGATGCGGTTCGCAACGGTAAGCTTTCCCCCGTATTCTTCGGATCGGCACTTACCAACTTCGGCGTTGAGCCCTTCTTGAAGGGCTTCTTGGAGCTGGCACCTACGCCACGCCCCTACAACGATTGCCTTACCGATACCCCGGTAGACCCGACGTCGGATTCCTTCTCGGGATTCGTGTTCAAGATCCAAGCCAACATGGATAAGAACCACCGCGACCGTATTGCCTTCGTGCGCATCTGCTCGGGCAAATTCGAGCGAGGTATGGAAGCCTACCATATGCAGGGAAAGAAGAAGCTGAAGCTTGCAACCGGCACTTCGATGATGGCCGACGACCGCGCTATTGTTGACGAAGCCTATGCGGGCGATATCGTGGGTCTGTTCGATCCAGGCATCTTCTCTATCGGCGACACAGTATGCGCTGCAAAGAGCAAAGTGCAGTTCCCCTCCATTCCCATGTTCGCCCCCGAAATGTTCGCCAAGATTTCACAGGTCAACACGCTCAAGCGCAAGCAATTCGTGAAGGGCATGGAGCAGCTTGCCCAGGAAGGTGCCATTCAGATCTTCCGCGAGCTTGGCTCTGGCATGGAAAGCGTTATCGTGGGTGCTGTTGGCGTTCTGCAGTTTGAGGTACTGGAGCAGCGCTTGAAAAACGAATACAACGTTGAGGTACGCAGGCAGGGACTTCCGTACTCCATTATTCGCTGGGTAGCTAACCCTGAAGAGGTAGATGTCTCCAAGTTGAACCTCACGCATGATACCTATCGCGTCGAAAACATGCGCGGCGAAAAACTGCTGCTGTTCACGAGCGAATGGAACCTGCGCTACGGCGTTGAGCACAATCCGAACTTGAAGCTTTCTGAGTTTGGCAACGTTTCCTTCAAATAACGCATTTACGGGCGGCCTTCAGGTCGCCCTTTTTATGCGAACGAAATCTAAGACTCAAGCAAGCGCTTCTGCAACTTAGAGCAAACAACCACCAACACAACGCCCACCAATGCCAACACGCCAGCAATAGTGAAGGCAGGAGCATAACTGCCCACCGCCTCGAAGGCGGATGCTGCCGCCATAGGGCCAACAAAAGAAGCGACTGTATATCCAGGGTACACAAACGAATAGTTCTGACCAAAGTTCACCGATCCAAAAGCATCACCAACAATGGCGGGAACAATGCTCATAGTGCCACCAAAACACGCACCAACCGCTGCAACGGCAATAAGGAAGGTTGCGAATGTGGTAGCAGCATGGATACAGAGCAACATCACTACTGCGTTAGCCGCAAGGGAAAGGGCCAACGCCTTGTAACGACCAATGCTATCCGACAAAGCACCGAAGCCAAAGCGACCCAAGCAACTGCCCAAAGCAAGAGCGGCAACCATCACAGCGCCCTCCGAAGCCGTAAGGCCAGCAAGCTCCTGACCGATATTCGAAGCATGGGCAGTAATCATAAGACCACTAGTTGAAGCAACCATCATCACTAAGAACAATGCATAATACAACGGCTGTCGGAACATCTGCGCTGCGGAAAGATTCAGCTCCCGGCGCGGCTTTTCCTCGGTTTGTCCTTCACTATTTTCCGTACTGGCACCAGGCTGCCATCCTGATGGAGGAACCAACAGCAACCACGACACGGTAAGGTAAATCACCAGCCAGATAACCCCCACAATGTGGAAGGCCATCTGAACGCTGAATGACTCGATAAGAAAATTACCCAAAGGAGCAAAAAACACCGGCCCCAGGCCAATTGCACCAATGCATATACCATTGGCAAAACCGCGTTTATCGGGGAACCACTTCATTACAACGGCAACAATGGTGTTGTATAGAAGGCCGTTGCCCGCGCCCGCAAATCCGCCAAAGAAGAGATAGAGCATTGCCAAATTGCTGGCAAAGCCGGATAGAAACCAGCCCATTCCGAACAAGACGCCCGAACACACCACGATATACCGAGGCTGGATGCGTTGCTGCAGCCAGCCAGCCAACATGCTGGAAAAGCAGGTGGTCAGCAGGAACAGGGAATACGCCATGGACACCTCCGAGGCACTGAACCCATAGGTTGCCATGAGCGGCTTATTGAAGATGCTCCACATGTAGATGCAGCTGGTACCCATTGCGGCAAGCGTGCCTGCCGCCAGAATAACGTTTCGCTGCGGTTGAATTCCCCTCATTGCGGTCCCCTTTGCGCTCCAAGCACCGTGCCCCTCGCACGAACTTGGTGCCGTTTCCCTCGTTTTCGAACCAGGCAGATTCCGTCCCCTCTGCCAAACACTCGGCAAACCATGGGCCAATCCCATGGTTGCTCTACGTCAATTAATAACCAAATTGCCGCACCACTTAGACCAGAATTCCATTGCATCTTTTCGCAATTCTATAAAGAACATCAATGAGAAACCGTTCAACCAGGTCACGAACACGTTCACTTGAAATTCCTATGCGGAATCGAAGAAAAGCGAACGAGCGCGATAGAATAAAGCGCTTTCGCATTAATCGCGCATCGTGAAAGCACTTGCGTTCCACTCTTCGGGTGGAACGTTTCTTTTACAGGCAAGTTTAAACACGATAGTCAGGAGTACGAAAACCCCGTCATGCAGCACGATAAGATCAAACCGATTCTATTCAGCGTTATCAAGCACAGCAGCAAAGAAGAACTCAAAAAGCAGCTTCCTAAAGACATCGTGTCGGGCATCGTGGTT
>UQVJ01000136.1 GCA_900544455.1 uncultured Eggerthella sp.
GACGAACCAACACTTACCGCATACACGGATCCATCCACAACTTCCGCAGTTGGACACACCAACGCATAGCTACCATTCGGAAGGACTCTATTCATGGATTCACCCTTAACCCTCAAGTAGAAAGCTTTCGGATAACGAAGCAGAAGCGTGTTAGGCACGGGATGGATTTCCTCGATCTGCAGCATTTCGATAGGAGCGCCTGCGGCAATGGATCCATACAGAGGAACAAACCCGAACGACGAGCCAGAGTCTGGTTGCACCTGCTGCAATACCCTACGCGCATAGCCGAGCACCTGACTGTATATATCGTCCATAGTCAAACCGGGTAAAGATTCTATGATCCTCACAGCATTGGAAAAACGCGGGATGGTTTGCCCGCATTCCCACGCGGAAACGGAAGTCTGGCTCACTTCCGCTATCGCCGCAAGCTGTTCTTGCGACAAGCCAAAATTGCCGCGAATTGCATGAATGTTATCGCCAATATAGTTCTCCATCGGTCCTCCCATCCACGCGAATCATGCTATCAAATAAGGTGGTATTCCCAGATTGACAGCAGGTTTTTACCCGTTAATCTGGTAATGATCAAGTGCGGAGGATGAATATGAAAAACTGGATTCAACAAGCGCGCGAAGCCTCCGGGCTATCCCTGGAAGACTGCGCTTCAGCGCTGTTCCTCTCCCGCGACGCCTTCGCCCAAAAAGACGCCAATCCAGGAACGATTACCCTGAATGAGCTCAGGGTATTGCACAACGTTTTCAATGAAGACGCTCGTAAGATCGTCCAAAAAGCACTGCTCGAAATCTATCTTTAGTATTCCTTGTTATACCTGTTAAAAGGGTATCTATCGGCAGGAGAACAAATGCGCACTATCCAAATGAAAGAAACCCGTTTTCCCTTGATCATGCAAAACGGCAAGGTCGCAGAATGCGAAGCGCTTCTCCTCGTCGAAAGCGCCTGCGGCACCAAAAATTACTTGGTATACACCGACAACAGCATCGACGCCGACGGGTCCCTGACGGTATTCGCCTCCGCGTACAAACCGAGCAACAAAGTCGCAAACGCTATGCCACTGAAAGAAACAGAGCTTCTTCCCATAACAACAAAAGAAGAATGGGAATTCCTGGAAACCGCACTCAACAGCGCAATCGGGCAATAACCAAAACAACTTGAACAACGCACCACCCACATTCACAACTGCGAGCCGGGCTAGCTTACATGCCGTCCGGCTCGCATTTTAGCTCCATAGCATTTTTCGCGTGCCATACGAAGCTACACCCCTCACCATGAAGTAAAATATATCGTTACGTCTGCATCTGCCGCCCATGACATATCAGCAGACGCTTAATTGAAGAGGGCATCGAGCAAGAAAGGTCATCCATGTCCGAATTAACCGACTTCGAAAAAGAGGCAAAAGCCGATATAAAGGAGGCTCAGGAAGCAACCGCGGCCGAAAAGGCAAGCAAGCCTTGGTTCAAGCGTCTCTCGCTTACCACCTGGATCTTCATCGCACTCGCATTGGGCGTTGTAGCTGGCCTGGCCCTGCAAAGCACTCCCGACATCGCAACTACATACATCAAACCGCTTGGCACCATCTTCTTGAACCTTATTAAGATGATCGTTGTTCCTCTGGTCATTTTTTCTATGGTTGCTGGCGTCATCAGCCTTTCCGACATCAAGCGCGTAGGCGCCATTGGCGGCAAAACCATCGCCTACTATCTGTGCACCACCGCATGCGCTATCGTAATTGGCTTGGTAATTGCCAACGTCCTTAACGTTGGAGCGGGTTACACCCTTTCTACTGAAGAGCTGAACTACGAGGCAAAAGAAGCCCCCTCGTTCATCGATACGATCGTTAACATTTTCCCCAGCAACTTTGTTCAGCCCATGTCTGATGCCAGCATGCTGCAGATCATCGTCATCGCGCTCTTCTTCGGTTTCGGTATCCTCGCAGCGGGCAAAAAGGCTCAGCCTGTTGCCGACTTCGTAAACGGCATGAGTGAGGTCTGCATCAAGATCATGCACATGATCATCTCTATCGCTCCATTCGGCGTATTCGGATTGATCACCCCCGTCGTGGCCACCAACGGCCCCGACATCTTGCTGCCGTTGCTGAAGCTCATCCTTATCGCCTACTTGGCCATGATTCTGCATATGGTTGTCGTGTACTCCGGCGCTGTTAAGACTATCGCGAAAATGGGGCCACTCACCTTCTTCAAGGGCCAAATGCGCGCAATGGCATTCGCGTTCGCTTCCGCATCTTCGGTCGGCACACTGCCTATCAATATGGAATGCTCCAAGAAACTGGGTGTACGCAGTGAGGTTTCCAGCTTCGTGCTGCCCCTGGGCGCCACCATCAACATGGACGGCACCGCTATTTACCAAGGCGTTTGCGCAATCTTTATTGCCCAGGTATTCGGAATCGACCTCACCATTGGCCAACAATGCGTTATCGTTGCCACTGCCGTGCTTTCGTCCATCGGTACTGCCGGCGTCCCCGGCTCCGGCATGATCATGCTCGCTATGGTGCTCCAGTCCGTTGGCCTGCCCGTTGAAGGCATCGCCCTCGTAGCTGGCGTAGACCGCGTTCTGGACATGATGCGTACTGTGGTAAACATCACCGGTGACCAGTCCGCCGCTGTATGCGTCAACGCCCTGGAGAACCGCAAGGAAACCCGTCAAGCCGCCAAAGCAGCAGCATAACCAGTCAAGGACACAACCCACCAAAGAAGCCGCCACGAGCGGCTTCTTTTATGCCCAAAACCGCAATATGCCGAGTGAAACGATGACGGCACGCCATTTAGCTAGGTAAGCATTTCATAGAGCCCACCGCAAAACGAGCAAATTCCGAGAAAAAGGATACACGCAGCTTATAGCCCCACCCGCAGCGGCAGCACACCTTGAGCGAAACAAAAAAGGATTGCACACTGTGCAATCCTTTTTGAGTGCGTATGGAGGCGACGCCCGGATTCGAACCGGGGGTAAAGGCTTTGCAGGCCTCTGCCTTACCACTTGGC
>UQVJ01000137.1 GCA_900544455.1 uncultured Eggerthella sp.
ATTGGCAGTTGTCCAGCCAAGCGCGGTCTTGGCGCGAAATCCCTTGATGACTTGCGCACCATTCCCTGGGTGTTCTCTTGGTCCCAAGCGCGTATCAATTTGGCTGCGTGGTACGGCTTCGGCGCTGCCTGCGAAAAGCTGAACGACATTGAGCAACTCCGTCGTGCCTATCGCGAATGGCCCCTGTTCGCCACCTTTATCGATAATCTTGAGATGTCTATTGCGAAAACCGACCAGCGCATCGCGAAGATGTACTTGTGCTTGAGCGATAGGCGTGATCTTTCCGAAAAGGTATTCGATGAAATGCAGCTGACTCGCAAATGGGTTCTCTCTATTACTGGCAGCGAATGGCCTCTGGCTCAACGACGGGTATTGGGCCGCGCTGTTCGTGTGCGCAATCCTTATATTGACGTTCTTTCGCTCGCGCAGGTTCGTGCTCTTCGTGCCATTCGCGTTCGTGGTGAGGAAATGGCTGCTAAGGAAAAGGCTGATTACCTCGCGCTGATTTTATCTACCGTTACAGGCGTTTCTGCCGGTTTGCAGAATACCGGGTAAGGATCAGTTGCTCTTTCGCGGTGAAACGTTGCGAGACATCTGGGCAGTACAAGGCAAGAAACTAGCAGTAAGTGCTTTTTTCTGTCTTGTAAGAAGATAAGGAGTGAGTTATGCAGGTAGATTTCGATTCCATTCAACCTGAAACCTTTGAGCATTTTAAGGGCGGGGAAGGCTCTGTTACTACTCAGGCGTACGTTGACGGAAACAATCGGATCATGAAGGCAACGGTGCATCCACACTCTTCCATTGGCTGGCATCAGCATAGTGGCAATTCCGAGATCGTGTACGTCTTAGCTGGCGTTGGTAAAGTGGTTGTTGAAGGCGGCGAAGAACCTTTGGCTCCTGGTACGTGCCATTACTGCGGGGAAGGCCAGTTCCATTCTGTGGTGAACCCTAATGAAGAGGATCTGGTTGTGTTCGCTGTTGTTCCTCAGCACGGTTCCCTGTAGCCTTTGGGGCTATTTGGAGCGCTCTATTAATTTGCGATAAACGTGTTCCACCATCCAGGGCTCGCTTGATGCCGTTAGGGCTTCTTCGAAGGTGAGCCAGCGCACGCCCGAGTTTTCTTCGGGTGCAATGCGCAGTGCGTCCTCTTCGCTTGCTTCGAACAAGTAGGTTGCATTGAGGTGCAGGTGGGAGGGGACGTATGCCCCGCGTTTCCAGTGCCCATCGACGGTAAGCGTTTCGCAGGAAAGAAGGCCTGAGTAAGCCATTTTGGCTTCGCTCAGGCCTGTTTCTTCTTCTAGCTCCTTTGCGGCAACAAGGGAAAGATCATGCATGCCATCAGCGTGGCCCCCGATCCATGACCATGATTGATAGATGTTGTGATATATCATCAGCGTTTTTGTGTGGAGGGGGTTTACGACCCAAGCTGATGCGGTAAAGTGCGCTGGCCATGCCCGGTTGTAGGCCTCTTCGCGATGAGCGGCTTCGAGTAGCAGTGCGTAGTCGGCCGCTTCTTCATCGTTCTTGGGCGTAAATGATTTTAGATCTTCAATCAAGGTGGTCATAATGGGTTCCTTTGCGGGCGTTGCGTTTCTCGACTTTGATTCTATTATCGCCTCTGTAAATATGATGCGGCGCGTAAAATGTGTCACTGTCGGCGCGGAAGGCGCTTGATTGCTGTTGATTCCCCGATCGCGGCTGCTTTCATTGATTATCGGTATTGCGGAGCAAGTGGCAGCCTGGCAAAAACCTATAAGTGGCTGCGTATCGAATGGCTCAAGAACTCTTTGATTGATTGAATGAAGGACGCAATGCAAGGCTTCTGAGCTTCGGGGGTTTATTGCTTTTCTGAGCGATGCCTTGCGTGTTTTAATAGCAAATTGTTCCAGTGCAAGCTAGAAATTTGTCTTTCTTGTTCTGGGTAGGCATTTCAATATTCCCGTTCAAGCACTCTATTTATCGATTTGGCCAATGTTTTTGTTGGCTCTTTTTATGATAAAAATTTCCGCATTTAACCAGTTCTGCATCTATTGGACGATACTCGCATCCTCTCTCACCATTACAAGTGCCATAAGAAAAGAAAGGGGGATTTCTTATATAAGCACTTGGAATCAAGGAGAGAGAAGGTTTAGAAATGGCAACTGAAGTTGAAGCAAGACTAGAGGCGCGAGCGGATAACCTTGCAGCTCTTGACAGAGAAGCTCTGAACAAAACAACGCATGGTATTGCTGCACGTATTGACAAAATGCCAGTAGGCAAGTGGCAGAAGAAACTCATGTGGCTCTTTGGCGGAGCAATCTTTATCGACTCGTTGGACAATTACGTTGGTGGCGGCATCCTTGCCCAGCTCATCAGCGAGGGTTGGTCTACTATCGATTTGAATGCATGGTTTACTTCTATGACCATGTTCGGCTATCTTATCGGTTCATTTTTATCTGGTTTCCTCGGGGATCGTTTTGGTCGAAGAAAAGCCCTTTTGATCAACATCATGATCTTTACGCTTGCAACGGTTGTTGCTGCATTTGCTCCTAACATGCAGTTTTTGATCGTTACTCGCTTCATCATGGGTATCGGATTGGGCGCAACAATGCCTGGCTCGTATGCAGCATTCCCAGAGTACTTACGACCTGAGATTCGTGGAAAGTATTCTGGATATATTGGCTTGATTGGCAATGTTTCCCCTCCGATTGGCGCACTTTTGACCATGCTGATTATCCCAGTTGTTGGTTGGCGACCCATTTTCATCCTGATTGCAGTTTGCGCTTTCATCATCTGGATTCTTATCTTTAAGCTTCTTGACGAATCGCCTCGCTGGTTAGCATCCAAGGGTCGCTACGACGAAGCAGATGCAGCACTTACCGCAGTAGAAGAGGCGTATCGCAAGGCAGGCAAGGTTGTTCCTGAACTTACCGATGAGCAGGTTCAAGAAATCATTGAAGCCGAAAAAGAGGTTAGTGGTGTTACCGAACTTCCATGGCGAGCACTGTTTAGTAAGAAGATGATCCGCC
>UQVJ01000138.1 GCA_900544455.1 uncultured Eggerthella sp.
TAATGCAAAAGACAATCTTAAAGACGCAGGTAAAACCATGGCTGGCATTTATCGCGATGGAAAAGAAGTGGTAAGCGAGCTTTCAGGCACCATGAATGAAATCAAGGGCCTTTTCAAGTTTAAGTAGCCTTGCTTCGTTTGATTGATGCTGCTCGTTTCGTAGTGTGTTCGACGCTTCGCAATCAGCGTTCAGTAAAGAAGGGCAACCTATGGTTGCCCTTCTTTTTTCCTTATCAAGCAACGCTAACCAGGTAACGGCAAAGGATATTTCTTCTTTACCTCAAGTTTGGAGAGGTTTGCTCTATATAGGATTACAAATCGAGGTATCGCTATAACCAAGAAAAGCCACCCTTTCGGGTGGCTGCATAGTTGAGAAGCAAATGCCCTCGGTAATGGGGAAGGAAAACGCTAAGCGCGCTCTATCTTACCTGCCTTCATGCACTTGGTGCATACGTTGGCGCGCTTTACCTTGCCGTCAACCTTAACGGTGATCTTCTGGATGTTAGGACGGAAGGTGCGGTTGCTTACGCGATGAGAGTGGCTGATGCTACGACCAGCAACGGGTGCTTTACCGCAGATCTCGCATACTTTGGACATTCTTGATCAACTCCATTTACTTCGTATTTTGATACGGCTGAATACCGCTGATTTCCAAAAGCCTGAATACTATACCACATACCCAAGCTTCAACCAAGAAAATTCTTGGAGGTTTGGCGATCAAGCAGCAAGGATAGCACTCAATTGACAAATTGATGCTGGGATAGTGGTTTTGCATAAGAAAAAAATGTAGATACTTCGACAAACTAAGGATTTTTGAATGTTCGGTGCGCAAGGTCTCCCAAGACGTTCATTCGTGCACCATCAGCTATACTGGTTAACTGGTCATTCGTCATTGGGCGCCCGCTCATGTGGCAAAGCGTCTATGAAAGGATAGATAAATGGGTAACGAAATCGCAGGAGACCTTATCGTTTCTGAAGATGTCATTGCAGATGTTGCTGGTCATGCGGCATTGGAATGCTATGGCGTTGTGGGTATGGCGGCCCCGAATGCCGCAGATGGACTGGCGAAAATCCTTCCTCAGTCTCGCCTTCGCAGGGGCATCGTTGTTTCCTCCGACGAAGAGGGCACCACGGTAAGCCTCTACGTTATCTTGGAGCACGGCGTGAACATCAATGTGGTGTCCACTAATCTTGCCGAGCAGGTAACGTTCGCCCTGAAGGAATTCGTTCGCACGCCGCTCAAGGGCGTGGAGGTTCATGTTCAAGGAATCAAAGTTCGCTAGGACGCACTGCTTAGGTGTATAGGTCATTCGAGGAGTACAACTTAACTATGAGCAATTACACATCTAACGACATCATCAATGCCATTGCTGCTGCAGCGAAGGCATTGGAAGCTCGTAAGGATGAGATTAATCGCCTGAACGTTTTCCCCGTTCCCGACGGCGATACGGGCACTAACATGTCCCTTACCTTGGCCATGGTTGTGGAAAACCTGGCAAAGCTCCCTATTGGCGCTTCTAGCGAAGATCGCCGTCGCGCTATTACCACAGGTGCTCTTATGGGTGCGCGTGGCAATTCTGGAGTAATCACCTCTCAGATTATGCGTGGCTTGTGCGAGGGTATTGCCGACCATGAAGAGTTTGATATCGTTGCGGTAGATGATGCTTTTTCGCGCGCAGTAGAAGTTGCTTTCAACGCGGTTCGCAAGCCGGTAGAAGGCACGATTCTTACCGTTCTGCGTGACACCGCCTCTGCTGCACATAAGGCCCGCAAGAAGAAGATGGATCTTGATGAAGGTCTGCAGTTCATTGTGGGTGAGTCCTACGCTTCCGTGCAGCGTACACCTGAACTTCTTCCTGTGCTGAAAGAAAATGGGGTAGTTGACGCTGGTGGCTTCGGCATCGCTATTTTCTTTGACTCTTTTGTCGCTTCCCTTACTGGTCGCGCCGAGGCTATGGTTGATGAGCTCGCATTTGCCCGTACGGCAGCTCCGAAGGTTGAAATTGAGCAGATCAACGACTGGGAAGGCTCCAAGTACAAGTATTGCAACGAGTTCTTGGTCAACTCCGAAACGCTTGACCCTGAAGAAGCGCTCGACTTCTTGCAAACCATGGGTGATTGTGAGCTGTGCGTAGGCAGCGCCCCGAAATTCAAGGTTCACGTTCATTCGAACACGCCCGACAAGGTTCTTGCGTACTTCTTGGAGCGTGGCGAAATCTTTGAGGTATTCATTCACAACATGAAGCTGCAGAGCGAAGAGCGCACCGAAAAGCTCGAAGCAGAGCAGGAAGCTGCCCATAAGGCTATCGGCTTTGTTGCGGTAGCTGCTGGTTCCGGTAACGCGGCTATTCTGGAAAGCCTTGGTGTCGATTATGTTGTGTCTGGTGGCCAGACCATGAATCCGTCCACCAAGGAACTGCTGGATGCGGTAAATGCGGTAAACGCCGATTCGGTAATCATTCTCCCGAACAACAGCAATATCATCATGGCTTCTCAGTCGTGTGCTCAGGTTTCCGAAAAGCCTTGTGCTGTGGTAACAACCAAGAGCGTACCCGAGGCTTTCTCCGCTTTGTTTGCTTTTGACGAAGATTCAACTCTTGAAGAAAACGTTGAGGCTATGACTGAAGCCTGCGAAGACGTGAAGACGGGTGAAATCACTCGCGCCATCAAGGATTCAAAGGACGTTCATGGCAACCCTATCCATGATGGTGACGTTATCGGCATTGCTGATGGCGATCTTGAGGTTGTTTCCGACTCTATTGAAGATGCCACCATTCGTGTTCTTGAGGCTATGGATGCTGAAGATGCGGATACGCTAACTATTCTTGCCGGTGAAGATTATTCCGATG
>UQVJ01000139.1 GCA_900544455.1 uncultured Eggerthella sp.
GATGTATCTGAAACAGCAACAAGATCGCATGTGGAGGTTGTCCGGATGAATGATGAACAGGGACCAACCAGCATAAAAGTTAGAGGAGCTCGGGTCCATAACCTGAAAAATGTAGATGTCGATATTCCTTTGGGCGGCATCGTTGGCATTGCGGGCGTATCCGGTTCGGGGAAGAGCTCGTTGGCTCTGGGGGTTCTGTATGCCGAAGGCTCACGGCGCTACCTGGAATCGCTTTCCACGTACACCAGGAGAAGAATGACGCAGGCTGCCCGAGCCGATGTTGATGAGGTCCTCTATGTGCCGGCGGCCTTGGCTTTGCATCAAAGACCTTCAGTTCCCGGTATCCGCTCCACCTTCGGAACGGGAACGGAACTGCTGAATAGCTTGAGGCTGATGTTCTCGCGCCTTTCCAGCCATCGTTGTCCTAACGGTCACTATGTAGAGCCCAGTATCAATGTTGCAGCAATGGGCGGTGATCTGGTTTGTCCAGAATGCGGCGAACATTTTTTCGCGCCGGGAGCAGAGGATCTTGCCTTCAATTCTGCGGGAGCTTGCAAGCATTGTGGAGGAACGGGAATGATTCGAACCGTTGATCGATCAACGCTTATTCCCGATGAAAGCAAAACCATTGACGAGGGCGCTGTTGCGCCTTGGAACTCCCTTATGTGGTCGTTGATGACCGATGTCTGCCGAGAAATGGGTGTGCGTACCGATATCCCGTTCTGCGAGCTTACCGAAAGGGAAAAGGAAATCGTCTACGACGGCCCGATGGAAAAGCGGCACATCTTTTATGTCCCGAAGAATAAAGACAGCACTTCAGCCGGCGAGCTGAACATGACTTACTACAGCGCAACCGCAACGGTGCTCAACGCCCTTAACAAGGTCAAGGACGACAAGGGCATGAAGCGCGTTGAGAAATTTCTGAAAGAAGAGATATGCCCAGAATGTTGCGGTACAAGGCTTTCGGAGGAAGCTCGGGCACCGCGATTGATGGGCATGTCGTTAGCGGATGCTTGTCAGATGACATTGAAGGATTCTGTTGCATGGGTTAAGCGCGTGCCTGATGCCGTACCGAACGAAATGCGCGCTATGGCCCAGAGCATCTGTGAGTCGTATGAGGAAGTTGCTGCTAGGCTTATGGAATTGGGCCTTGGGTACCTAACGCTCGATAGGGCTTCGTCCACTCTTTCTACAGGTGAGCGCCAGCGCATGCAGTTGGCGCGGGCAGTGCGGAATCGTACGACGGGCGTGCTGTATGTTCTCGACGAACCCTCTATCGGATTGCATCCTGCGAATATTGTCGGATTGAACGGCGTAATGCACGATCTTGTGCGGGACGGAAACTCCGTTTTGCTCGTAGACCATGACACCCAGATTCTCAAGGAATCGGATTGGCTTATCGAGATGGGACCGGGTGCAGGCGCCGAAGGCGGAGCGGTTATTGCTCAGGGCACCGTGAAGAGTATCGAAGGCAACCCGAATTCTGTGATAGGGCCCTACCTATCTGGTGCGGCAGCGGTTGACGAATGCTTAAAACGCGCTGCTGCTGATTCGGAAGACCTTATTCGCATGGAAACCGGTTCGATCCATACCGTAAAGCCGCTTTCGGTTCGTATACCCAAGCATCAGCTAACGGTAATTACGGGGGTTTCTGGCTCGGGCAAAACCACCATGGTGCTGGAGAGCCTTATTCCTGGCCTGGAGGCGCTTTGTTACGGTAAACCCATGCCAAGCCATGTTTCTTCCATCCAGGCGGAAGGCATCAATCATGTGAAGCTCATCGATGCAACGCCCATCGGCGCCAACGTGCGTTCAACCGTTGCTACTTATGCCAATGTGCATGATGCGTTGCGAAGGATGTATGCAAGAACAGCAGATGCGAAGGAACTTGGTCTTAAAGCGGGCGATTTTTCCTACAACACGGGAAGCCTCAGGTGCCCCGTTTGCGATGGCACTGGAACCATATCGCTCGATGTTCAATTTCTTCCAGATGTTGATATCCCTTGTCCGGAATGTCGTGGGTCAAGATATCGAAAACAGGCAAATCAGGTTCGTTACACCAACAAGCAGGGCGAGGAGCGTTCTTTGCCCGAGCTTATGAATATGGATGTAAACGAGGCGGTAGTCTTTTGCCAGAACCTTAATTCCGTACGGCCGAAGCTCGAAACCCTCCGAGATTTGGGGCTGGGGTATCTTACTCTTGGCGAAGAAACGCCCTCGCTTTCTGGCGGCGAAGCGCAGCGGCTAAAACTTGCAAGTGAAATGGGTAGGGAGCAGGCCGATTCGGTTTTCGTGTTCGATGAGCCTACTATTGGCCTTCACCCTAGGGATGTCGAAACGTTGCTGCAGGTGTTTGATGCGTTGATTGTCAAAGGGGCTACGGTAGTTGTAATCGAGCATGACCTTGATGTTATTCGAGCTGCCGATTGCATTATCGATATGGGTCCTGGCGGCGGCGAAGAGGGTGGTCGAATTGTGGTCTGTGGTACGCAAGATGATGTGCGGAAATGCCCTGAAAGCGTTACGGGGAAATTCATTTAGACGGAATGAAGACGGCAGTTCGTAGCTGATTCGAAAATCAGTTCTGTTCAGTTGATCGGATTTAAAACTTTCCACACGTGCAACGAACGCGTTTGTTTGGCGGGCGCCAGTGATGGTTTCGGCAGGTGCGATCGGCGGATATTCCAAAATGGTGGCTCCGCTCTTTGGTCGTATAGATCGAATTACGGTGTAGGAATTCTTCGATCAAGCTTTTAAACGTAACAATTGGGTGATATTTTTTTTCCGTTACTATCC
>UQVJ01000140.1 GCA_900544455.1 uncultured Eggerthella sp.
TAACTTAGCCTCTGCGCTTATCCACGAAAGCCCTGAACAAACCTTGCCACCACGAGGTTTCCGTTGCGAAACGAAAGATTTCCACCGAAGAAACCCAGCAACTAGAAACTGAAAGAGGGTGAAGCAAATAGAAGCCGTTCTCGGAATTCTGATTCCTTTTTTAGGCACAACGATGGGCGCCGCTTGCGTTCTCTTCATGAAAAACAATCTAGGAAACCTGGTACAACGTTGCCTTGCGGGATTTGCCGCAGGAGTAATGGTCGCCGCATCGGTTTGGAGCCTTCTGATTCCTGCTATAGAGCAATCGGCTTCGATGGGGGCGCTGTCGTTCTTCCCTGCTTTTGCGGGATTATGGCTCGGTGTGCTGTTCTTGCTTGCACTAGACCACCTGATTCCCCATCTACATGTGGGCAGCGAACAGTCAGAGGGTCCAAAAAGCAAGCTTAGCCGTACCACAATGATGGTATTGGCAGTGACGCTGCATAATATCCCGGAAGGCATGGCGGTTGGCGTTATGTACGCAGGCTTCCTTTCGGGAAATGCGCAGATCACGGCAGCAAGCGCATTGGCGCTGTCGATCGGCATCGCCATTCAGAACTTCCCAGAAGGCGCAATCATCTCGATGCCGCTTCGGGCAGAAGGAATGAGCAGGAGAAAAGCGTTTGCAGGCGGCGTGCTTTCCGGCATCGTGGAACCCATCGGTGCAGTGCTGACGATCATCGCGTCACAGCTGATAATTGCAGCTCTGCCTTATTTACTGAGTTTTGCGGCAGGTGCCATGTTGTACGTGGTGGTCGAAGAACTAATGCCTGAAATATCTCAAGGCAAGCATTCCAACCTTGGCACAGTGTTCTTTGCGGTCGGCTTCAGCCTGATGATGGTTCTCGATGTTGCGCTAGGGTAAAACACCCTAAAACCCAAAAGAGCTAGATTGGTAGCAGAGTCCTAACCAGATAGTGATGCTTGCAACAGAACCAAAAGCACCAGCTGCAATGCGGCTATTCCCGCTCACATGCCCTTGCGCCAGCATCAATCTCAAGACCATCGCCATGGTCAAGTTCCCTTTCCTTAGGGATAGTTGGAATAACAACCAGCATTAAAACCGCCAGGAAAACCGCAACAGCAGCCAGAACGACCCAGACGAGCGGTTTTTGAACCAGAAAAGCACTAAGGCCCATCACCGAATAGGAGACAGCCAAGATCCTCGCCTTCCTGGGTAGCGAAATGCCGCCGCTTTGCTTAAAAGGCTCAACATATGCTCGGTAGATTGGAGTTTGAGCAATCCAAGAGCTAAGGCGTTCCGAGCTGCGCGAAAACAGAAACGCCGCAAGCAGCACAAGTGGCGTCGTAGGCAGTACCGGCACAAACATCCCAATAAAACCAAGGGCAAGGCATACGCTGCCCGCAATAATAAAAAGAATCTTCTTCGCAAAACGCATGATGGAGGTCCTTTCGGGATGGGCATGCTCACAAATGAATATGCACGGTTATTTTCCCACGAGACTCTGATTTCCCAGCCAACAAGCAGGACGCATGGTCGGTATTTCCAATTAACGGGTTAAGCTTTGGTATTCCAACGTATTGAGGCTCGGGGGCGCTTCTATGCTTGCTACAACATCGCACTTTGAACGCAAACGTGCGATAGCTGCCACTTTATATCAGCCTCTAAATCTCCTTATGCCACACTTGCAGCCCAAAAGACTTGTGTTGCCAATTAAACAAGGAGCGGGAAGAGAACCATGCGAAATAACGATGGTTTGCTACGACATATTTGCTTGGATTTGCTTTATATTAACAAATTATTAATTCGTGCTCCTTTACTGAATCCGAACAAGCGCACGCGCACTCGCTCAGATTCAAAAGACTTTGAAAGCGAGATGCCGTGAGCAAAATACGCATGGTGCTGACCTTTGTTGCAGCATTGACACTCTATGCATTGGTAATGCCGATATCGGCATTCGCAGCAACGCCAACCACTATCGAAATAGGCAACAGTAGCGAATTCGATAATGCGGTAGCTACCGTAAACAGTGCATCCAGCGGCGAGTACATTATTGAGCTCACCGACGACATTCAAACTGGAGGAGCCTCATTCTCCTCTTCGTGTCCCGTAAGCATTGTTGGCAACGGACACACCATAACACTTGGTCAGTACAGCTCGATTTCCGTACAGTCGGGAGCGCAATTGAACTTAGGCGCGGCAGATGGTAGCGACACGCTGAAAATTAGCGGCGGAAACGAACAGAGCAACGATGTACCTGGCCTGTTGTATATCCAAGGCACGTGCAATATGCACCCCGGCGTCACCATTGCCGACCGTAAAGGCGATAACTATTTTGGCGGCGGCGTAACCGTGCAGGGTGGCATCTTCCATATGTACGGCAGCACTATCGATAACTGCGGAATCAGTGGCGGCTCCATGTGCTATGGCGGAGGTGTAGGGGTTGCTTACGGCGGCTCGTTCACCATGGACGGCGGCGAAATAAAGGACTGCTTCGCCACTTCTTCCTTCAAATGGGCGGATGCCGGCATGAACTACCCTTGGATCGCGTCTGCCGGCGGCGGCGTGTTCGTTTCCGGCGGATCTTCGTTCGTCATGAAGGGCGGAACCATTTCGAACAACAAGGCCAGCGAAATGGGCGGCGGTGTTGCCGTTGTTGCGTCAGCCGATGAAATCGACAGTGGCGGATCGGGCAACCTTAAAAGCTCCGCACAAATCCTTGGCGGTACCATTAGCGGAAACGAAG
>UQVJ01000141.1 GCA_900544455.1 uncultured Eggerthella sp.
GCCGATGACGCGCAGACAGCAGCCGATACCGCAGCCAGTTCTCCGTCTGCCGAAAGCCTGTCTGCGATGCAACGCGCGCTCGCAAACGTTCAGGACAAGAAGGATACGTTCTACGCGCGCCTCGACGACTTGGCCGATGCCCTTGGCTGCGACCGCGACGAGGCCATCGATCTGATCGAGAAAGCCTCGAAGATCGACGCCGACAACGACGAGATTCATCCGGTCAACACGACTGACAACGGTGCAGCTAAGATTGCGCAGGCCGAGAAATACGCCGTTTACCAGCTGCAATACGACCGCGGCGGCGGAAACGGCGAGGAGACAATTTCCGTCTACGGCGTCTCGGCAAATTCGCGCTACTGGAAGGACCTCAACATCGACGATGACCGTGTTGTCTTTGGCGGCGGCCTGCTCGACAAGTTTGGCTGGAGTGAGGGCAAGAAGGTAGAACTCCGCGACAAGTACGAGGCTCAGAATTATTCCCTTGAGTACGCAGGTAAGGACTACGCTTGGGGCTCAAAGTCGGACATGAATATCTATATGAGCATCGATCACTTCAACGAGCTATTCGGCAACGATGCAGCCTACTTCAACGGCTATGTGAGCGATGAGAAACTCGACCTCGATGCGCGCTACTTTGCCGGTGACACCACGCCCGACGACATGCGTGCCGTGGGCGACCAGTTCATCGGCATGATGAGCAAAATGATCGGCATGATGGTCGGGCTCGCGGTGTTTATCTTCCTGCTGTTTATGTATCTGCTGACCAAGGCTGTTATCGACCATAGCGCCCGGTCGATTAGCTACATGAAGGTCTTTGGCTATCGCGATGGCGAGATCTCACATCTGTACATCCGCTCGATCACGCTGTGCGTGGCAGCATCGCTCGTGCTGAGCCTGCCGTTGATTATCGGCTCACTCACTGCCATTTTCCGCTCCATGCTGCTCGCCTATAACGGCAATATCGAGATTTACGTGCCGGGCTGGTCCATGGCGGCGTGCGTGGGCATCGGCTTTGCAACGTACCTGGTCGTAGCGCTGCTGCACATGCGCTCCATCAAGCGCGTGAGCCTGGCCGAAGCCCTCAAGGTGCAGGAGTAGTCACCGGAGACGTCCTCAACGACTGGGCGCCGCGCTTGACTTCAACCCCACTTCAGCGGGTGCCTTCCTCTATGTCTGTAGCACTGTATTGACCGAGGGGATATATCTATGACCGCAACTACGCCCGCTGCACCCGCCGCTTCACCAACCTGCGCGCACGCCAACAACTTGCACTCACCCTTCTGCTGCAGAATGCCATGCGATACCTGATACATTTAGCACAGCACGAAAGGAGTCGAAGGAACCATGACCGAACGCATCGTAGAGCAACTCCCCTTCTGGGATCATCTTTCCTCGGATGAAAAAGCGCTCGTATCGGAGCGTTCTTTCCTTCGTACGTTTAACGCCAATCAGCTAATCAGCAACACCGACAACTCCTGCACCGGCATCGCATTCATTGTTCGCGGAGGAATCCGCACCAGCCTAATCTCTGAAGAAGGCAAAGAAATAACGCTCTTCAGGCTGGGCAGCGGCGAATGCTGCGTTACCACCGCTTCTTGCGTTATAAAGCAAATATCCTTCGGCACGCTGGTAACCACCACGGAAGAATCCACGCTTCTTGTAGTGCCCGCCAGCCTTTGCGAACATCTAACAACCAACAACATCTACGTCAAAGCCTTCATGCTTGAAGTTGAAGCGGAACGCTACTCCCAGGTTGTGCGCGTACTGCAACAAATGCTATTCAAGCGGCTAGACCAGCGCGTGGCTAGCTATTTAATTGAACGCGCCCAAGCATGCAGCTCCCCCGAACTGAAAATCACTCAAGACGAATTAGCGCGCGATATCAACTCTGCTCGCGAAGCGGTAACGCGCGTGCTGCACCGCCTTGCCGACAATGGCCTTATCGAAGTAAAGCGTGGACGCATTCTTATCCTTAACGAAAACGGCTTACGCCAGCTGGCATAGCCCAAAACCCGAAACAACGCGCTCAACCGCCACGCACCCCCAGCTTCACCCCCCCCCTACCCGCTAGCCAAGAAATATCCCCCTGAAGGTGACCTAGTCACAGAACGGGCATGCGGATACTTGGCATACTTGCGTTAAGCAATACAGCAAAGGAGTTAGCAATGGGACTGTTCAACCTATTCACTAGCGCAAACATCAACAAAGGGGTTGAAGAGTGGCAAGCCACCGAAAACGCCGTGCTGCTGGACGTAAGAAGCGCAAGCGAATACCAGCAGGGCCATATTCCCGACAGCGTAAATATCCCCCTCGACAGCATTAACCGCGTACTGAAAAAGTACCCACAGAAGGATACTCCACTGTTTGTCCATTGCCTAAGCGGCGGCCGCAGCGGGCAAGCCGTTGGCTTCCTGAAACGCGAAGGGTACACCAACGTAAAGAACATTGGCGGCATAAACAGCTACGCAGGAAAGGTGGAGCGTTAATCATGAAGGTTGTAATTGTTGGCGGTGTAGCTGGCGGCGCATCGGCTGCAGCACGTTTGCGCAGGCTCGACGAACAGGCAGAGATCATTGTTTT
>UQVJ01000142.1 GCA_900544455.1 uncultured Eggerthella sp.
GGCGTGCCCTGATTGCCAGAAGCCAGTACGCAAGCGCCTGCTTCAGGAAGGCGAGAACGCACGATATCCCAGAAGTTGCGCATACCGCTAGCATCGGTGCCGTCCTTGCGGTAGATAAATACCGGATAGTCAGAACCAACGGTGAAGCGATCGAGGGCCGCGGGAAGCTCGCCTGTAGCGGCAGCGGCCTTATTCGCCTTGCGCTTAGCATTAAGGTCACGCAGCTGCTTGATGTTTGCTTCAACACGAGCCTGAACATCGGACGTAGGAACACGCAAAGTAGCGGAAAGCTCCTTCATCTGATGCTCGAAACCATTGAGATAAGCCAGAGCATCATAAGAGGTGAAAGCCTCGATGCGGCGAAGGTTTGCACCGACGCTGCTTTCGGAAACGATCTTCACCAAACCGATTTCAGCAGTGTTGGCAACATGACAACCGCCGCACAGCTCGCTGGAGAAATCGCCCACCTTAACAACACGAACCACATCGCCATACTTCTCACCGAACAGAGCAGTAACGCCCTCTTCGCGAGCCTTGGCAAGGGAGGTTTCAAAGATGTTCGTTGCGGTAGCGGACATGATAACGCTGTTGGCGAGCTCTTCAACCTGCTTCAGCTGTTCGGGTGTAACCGACTCGAAGTGAGTGAAGTCGAAGCGAAGACGATCAGGGCCAACATAGCTACCAGCCTGCTTAACGTGAGCGCCAAGAACCTGGCGAAGAGCAGCATGCAAGATATGAGTGCACGTATGGTTGCGCGCGATGCAGGCACGACGCTTAGCGTCAACCTGTACAGAAACCGCCATGCCAACTGCAAGTGTTCCGGAAGCAACGGTGGCAACATGGCATACCAGGCCTTTTTCCGGCGCCTTGGTATCGATTACCTGAAGCTCCACACCATCAGCGGTGATGGTGCCAGTATCGCCAACCTCGCCGCCCATTTCAGCGTAGAACGGGGTAACGTTAAGCACAATTTCACCCTGCTCGCCAGCAGCGAGGGAATCAACGCGTTCGCCGTTGCGCACAATCGCGCAAACCTTAGCATCGGCGGAAAGGCGCTCATAGCCAACGAACTCGGTTGCACCAAGCTCCTTCAAGAGATCGGCATGAACGCCGCCGTAGGTGCTCCATGCAGCTTCGGCGTCCTTAACGTTTGCAGCGCGAGCGCGATTGCGCTGCTCTTCCATGCAGCGAGCAAATTCCTCTTCATCGATGGAATAACCACGTTCTTCGCAGATTTCCGTGGTTACCTCGACGGGAAAACCGTAGGTGTCATGCAGGACAAAGGCGGTAGAGCCGGAAAGCACGGTGCCTTCCATCTTGGAAAGGGCATCGTCGAGGTAAGCCTGACCCTGACGAAGCGTTGCGCCAAAGCGCTCTTCTTCGGAGAGAACAACGCGCTTGATAAGCTCTTCGTTCTCGACGAGCTCGGGATACACGTTGCCCATAAGCTCGATGATCTTGTTGACGTAGTTGGCAAGGAAAGCACCTTCGATGCCAAGGGAATGGCCCTTCATAACCGCGCGACGAAGCAAACGACGCAGAACATAGCCGCGACCCTCGTTGGAGGGAAGAATGCCATCGGCGATCATGAACGTGATAGAACGGCTGTGGTCAGCGATGATGCGAAGACATACGTCGGTTTCAACTTCCTGGCGGTATTCCTTGCCAGAAAGCTCTTCGCCAACGCCAACCAGGCTACGAAGGATATCGGTATCGTAGTTGTTGGTTACGCCCTGCATGATTGCGGCGATACGCTCAAGACCCATACCAGTATCGATGTTCTTCGTCTGGAGCGGAGCAAGGGTACCATCCTCTTGCCCGTCATACTGGGTGAACACGCAGTTCCAGAACTCAAGGTAGCGATCGCAGTCGCAGCCAGGCTTGCAGTCAGGGCTGCCGCACCCTACATCGGGACCCTGATCGAAATAGATCTCAGAGCAGGGGCCGCAGGGGCCAGTAGGACCAGCGCGCCAGAAGTTATCTTCTTCACCCAACTTGGAAATATGATCTTCTGGAACACCAAGGCTCTTCCAGATCTCAATAGTCTCATCATCGTTCTCGAAAACGGTAAAGTAGAGCTTTTCAGCAGGAAGCCCCAATACCTCAGTAGAGAATTCGTATGCCCAAGCACACATTTCGTTTTTGAAGTACTTGCCGAAGCTGAAGTTGCCCAGCATTTCAAAGAAGCTTAGATGGCGGGCATCACCAATGTTGTCGATGTCATTGGTGCGCACACACTTCTGAACAGTGGTGGTGCCAATGAATTGGCTATCAAGCTCCTTCTGATGAAGGAAGTAGGGCTTGAACTGAACCATGCCAGCGCTAGTAAGCAGCAGCGATGGATCGTCGGGGATCAGGGAAGAAGAAGGCATACGCTTGCAGCCCTTTTCCTCGAAGAACGCCAGGTACTTCTCGCGAATTTCGGCGGTAGTCATATAGTTCATACGATATTGTTCCTCTTCGAAGTGTTCATCGTTTTTGCAATTTGCCAAATGCA
>UQVJ01000143.1 GCA_900544455.1 uncultured Eggerthella sp.
CGGTAGATTTCGTGGACGAAGAAAGCCTTCCCGACCGCGTTGGACAGGCTCTTATGGCAACGGAGGGTCATCAGCGCCGTATTGCCGTTCGCCTGCCTGAAGAGGGCTGGGAAGACGCTGGCGCTGATCGTTCGGCGCAGCATTACGCCATCGTTTTGCTTGATGCGCTTTGCTCCGGTTTGGTTATTGCGGAGCAGCGATAGCGTTGGTTTTCGTTTGCTATACTGAGGACGCATAGGCAATTGAGCAGAAAGGCGTCCATGGAAGCATCAGCTCTTATTCTTGCTGCGGGTGCAGGTACCCGCATGAAATCATCTAAACCCAAGGTTGCTCACCAGATTTTTGGCAAGCCCCTTGTTCGTTGGGTCGTCGATGCTGCGCATGCTGCGGGCATTGAATCCGTTGTTGGCGTGGTGGGCCACGGCAGGGAACAGGTGGAGCCTCTTCTTTCCGATGTAACCACGGTTGTTCAGGAAGAGCAGCTGGGTACCGCGCACGCGGTTCTGGCGGCTCGTGGTGCGCTTGAAGGCCGCACCGGTTCCCTGGTGGTGCTTACGGGCGATTCCCCGCTGGTACGTGCTGAAACCATCGCCGAGCTTGTTCGCACGCGCGAAGAGGCCAACGCTGCCGTGGTTGTTCTGACCATGGAAGCGGAAAACCCCACGGGCTATGGCCGCATTATCCGCGATGCGGCAGGCGACGTTCAGGAAATCGTCGAGCAGAAAGACTGCACGCCTGAACAGGCAGCGGTTACGGAATGCAATTCCGGTTTCTATTGCTTCGACATCGAAACCCTGTTTGCTGCGCTGGAAGAAGTTTCCACCGACAATGCGCAGGGCGAATACTATCTTACCGACGTTTTGGGCATTGCCCGCAACCAGGGCAAGCGTGTTCTTGGCTTGAAAGCCGAAGACGCATCCGAATGCCTGGGCGTTAATTCTCGCCGCCAGCTTGCAGAAGCCACCAAGGTGCTGCAGCAGCGCATCAACGGCATGCATATGGACAACGGTGTAGCCATCATGGATCCCGCCACCACGTGGATCGGCCCCGATGTAACCATCGAGCCCGATGTTGAGATTTTGCCCATGACATTCCTTATGGGTGCTACCTCCATCGCCACCGGCAGCGTTGTTGGCCCCAATTCCCGCCTCACCGACACTACGGTGGGGGCGAATTGCCAGGTCGAAGAAACCGTGGCTATCGAAACTGTTCTTGACACTGATGTTATGTGCGGTCCTCGTGCGTATCTGCGTCCTGGCACGCACATGTGCGAAGGCTCCAAGGCGGGCACGCACGTGGAAATCAAGAAATCTACCATCGGCAAGGGCAGCAAGGTGCCGCACTTGAGCTACATCGGCGATACCACTATGGGCGAAGGCGTTAACATTGGCGCCGGCAGCATCACCTGCAACTACGATGGCGAAAAGAAATGGCCTACCACCATCGGCGACAACTGCTTTGTTGGCAGTGACGTAATGATGGTTGCTCCGGTAACGCTGGGGGAAAACTCCCTTATCGGAGCCGGATCTGTTATCACCAAAGACGTATCTGCGGGGGCCCTTGGTTTGGGCCGTGCCCGCCAAACGGAAATTGAGCATTGGAACGAGAGGAAGAAGAACTAATGAGCAACATGACCAAGACCATGGCGGTGTTCGCCGGGTCAACCTGTCCCGAGCTGGCTGAGGATATTGCCACTGCGCTGGGCACCACGCTCGGCAACGTGAAGCTCGAGAAGTTCTCGAACGGCGAAATTTACGCACGTTATCTTGAGAGCGTTCGTGGCGCAGACGTTTTCATCGTACAGTCCACTTCCACGCCTAACGTTAACGAAGCGGTAATGGAGCTGCTTATTATGGCCGACGCGGCAAAGCGCGCTTCTGCTCGTACCGTTAACGCCGTTGTTCCTTGCTATGGCTATGCTCGTCAGGACCGCAAGGCTGCTGCACGTGAGCCTATTACGGCTAAGCTGGTTGCCAACATCATGACTGCTGCTGGCATTGACCGCACCATTACCATCGACCTGCACCAGGGCCAGATCCAGGGCTTCTTCGATACCCCGGTTGACCACCTTACGGCGTTGCCTATTTTTGCCGATTACTTCCGCAAGAAGAACATCGACACCGAAAAGCTGTGCGTGGTTAGCCCCGACGTTGGCCGCGCTAAGGCTGCAAAGAAGCTTTCTGACATGCTTCACTCCGACCTGGCTATCATGCACAAAGGCCGTCCTGGTCATAACAAGGCTGAAATCACCGCTCTTATCGGTGACGTTAACGGCAAGATCTGCATTGTTAACGACGACATGATTGATACCGCTGGCACCCTGTGTGCTGCTGTAGCTACGCTGAAGCAGAAGGGCGCTGAAAAAGTATACGTATGCGCTACGCATCCTATTTTCAGCGGTCCTGCTTACGA
>UQVJ01000144.1 GCA_900544455.1 uncultured Eggerthella sp.
CGATCTGCAACGTGTCGGTAATCGGTTTTCCTTTGCTGGATGTTATTTTCGGCTCCGAAGCGGTGGTGTACGGCGCCATCTTCAATATTCCCTCCACTCTTGCCACGTGGACTATCGGGGTAATGCTACTTGCGAACAAGAAGGATGGGGAAATGGTTTCCCTGAAGGCACGCTTGAAGAAGTTGGGTATTTCTCTGATAAGCCCCTGTATGATCTCCTGTCTGGTTTCGGTTGTGCTGGTACTCGGCAACGTTACAGATTCTGGTGTTCCGGCGCATACCCTCACCACCATCGGGCAATTCACGCTTCCCGGCGCAATGTTTGTTCTGGGTTCCGCTATCGCTAAAAGCTCTATCCTCGAGGCGTTCAAGAACTGGCGTGCGCTTATTGCCAGCGTAGCGCGCTTGGTGGTTATGCCTCTCGCTTGCTACTTCGTGTTTGGCTACTTCTTGGATGATCAACTTCTGCTTGGGACCATCGTACTCATCACGGCTATGCCTGCTGCATCGAGTGGCACCATGATGTGCATTGATGCTGATGGCGATGTTGAGAGTATGAGTCAAGGTACCTTCCTTACCACCATTATGTCGATGGGGACGATCCCCACTATGGCGATGCTATTGGTATAGTCGCGTCTCTTTCAAATAGCTCTCTTTTTCTCAATTTGGCTGGATAGACAACTATCCAGCCATCTTTGTTTTCATTTGCTAAAATCTATACGTTTGAACATCGATCAGGAGGATTCATGAAAGCACTCATTCCTGCTGCTGGTTTGGGCAGCCGCTTTCTGCCCGCTACGAAGGCTCAACCCAAGGAAATGCTTCTTGTGGTAGACCGTCCGGTTATCCAATACGTTGTTGAAGAGGGTTTGGCATCCGCCGCCGACGAGGTAATCATCATCAACAGCCATGACAAAAAGTCCATTGAAGAGCACTTCACGCCTAATCCTGCCCTTGAGGCAGAGCTTCGCAGCCGTGGTAAGGACAAGTACGCGGACAAGGTGGCTCATGCGGGTAATCTGAATGTAAGCTACGTATATCAGGATGAGCCCCTGGGCTTGGGCCACGCGGTTCACTGTGCAGCCGACCGTATCGAGGGCGAGCCCTTCTTTGTGCTTTTGGGAGATGTGCTTGTTCCCGACAATCAAATGCTCATTAAGATGAAGGAAGTCTCTGACGCTCATAATGGCGCAAGCGTTATTGCGGTTCTTCCCGTTGCCAAGGAAGAAGTGGATCGCTTCGGTGTCATTGCGGGAGACGCATTGAGCGATGAAGTATGGAAAGTGTCTTCGCTCGTCGAGAAGCCTGCAGTTGAAGAAGCTCCCTCTAACTTGGCTGTGTTTGGCCGTTATCTTCTTTCCCCGCGTGTTATGGAGTTGCTAGCAGAAGTTAAGCCTGGTGCTGGTGGAGAGATCCAGCTCACCGATGCGCTTGATGCGGTGCTTAAAGAAGAAGAAATGTATGCCCTGGTTATCGATCCGGAGGACGGCTATGACACGGGTACCATCGAAAGCTGGCTCGACACCAACAACCGTCTTTACAAGAAGCTGCACGGATAAATTTAATAGGTGTTTTTAACGAAAAGCCGCCTTTGGGCGGCTTTTTTATTATGAAAGACAGATTCGCAGGTGCCAAACTGCGTGAATAACTTGCGTAGGTGGGCGAATTAGGATAAAAAGCTCCAGAAAAGAGGAGGGGCCTGCGAGAGGGGATCTCGTCAGGCCCACAAGGAGGGAGTTTCGGTGCCTATTATTTGGGGATCTAGCACCGACTGCTTTTTGGGGAAAAGCAGTTGCAAATTGGGAGGGGACCACATTTGCTGATTCGAATAATAGGATCTCTGACCTAAATTGCCAACCCTTTATGAATGATTTCCACGGTGAACGTGCAAAAAAGGCACCTTGAACGGGTTCAAGCGCTATTTCTCCTCATTTTCTTCATTTTATTGAATAAAGAGGGGCGGTTTTCTTGGCGATGCAGATTGAGCGCAGAGGAGATATTCCTGATTCCATACAAATATAGAAATCTGTGTGTTTCTGGAAGCATTGAGGGCGTAAATGCATTAGTGGGTACCTGGTTGGCCACAACGCTTGTCGTAACCCTATATAATGAGTTGATTACTTTACCACAGTTGCAATGAAAGGGATGCTATGCCTGATATTCAAATGCGTTTCAACAAGGATATGCTTGTCCTTTCGACTCCGCTTGATTACCAACTTGCTTCTCAAGGTTTTGAACCTTCTGATCGTGAATATGTGGTTTTGTGCGAGCCTGAGCTTATCGAAGAGGCTTTTAAGCTCGAGAAATCTATCGACGTGCCTTGCTTTGTCACCCCCACAGAGGGAATCACTGAAGCGCGTCTTGCATATGCTCGTTTCGA
>UQVJ01000145.1 GCA_900544455.1 uncultured Eggerthella sp.
GCGAAGGAAAAAGAAACATATTCGCTGATTTCTGTTGATGTTGCACCTGAAGAAGAGGTTGTACGCGTTGATGCTCACGGCGTGCATCGAGGCATCTCTTCCGACTCCCAGAAGGCTGTTTCTCAGCTAGACACAAAGCAGCGGCGGAGTGATTTGATAGCTTCTTCTGAGGAAGGGCTTTCTTCGCTGAATGCTGTTGGCTCGGGTGAATCCGTCTCGTCCGATGGAGCTTTAAAGGAACCCGTTGAAACCGACAGCTATGACGGCCGCGATGATTTGGAGGGTCCCGTTCCCATGGCTGGGATGCAGCGCGTTATCTTTGCGGTAGTGGTTGTGTGCTTGGTGGCCTTCATTGTTTATTTTGCTGTTATGCACGGTTAGCCCCAAGGAGGACTAGTGTTTGCAACCGATGAAACCCTCAAAGCCAAGAAGGGGGTAGTTTGGCTAATCGCTTTGGCTGCGCTTATGGCATTGATCGCAATTTGTTTGGCTGTTGCGTTTGCTTTCAATTCCGCTTCGGAGCTGCATAGCTTTGCGGCTCAGGACGACAAAGAAGCCATAGAGGCAGCTTCAAGCAACAAGCCGATGGTAACCAACGCAACGACGCAGGTAATCAATTTAGTTGGCCTTATGGGACTTTCAGCCGAAGATGCGGTTCAAAAAATAGGGCATGGTGCCGCAGTGCAGGATGAAGCCCCCATGAGTTCTGTGGGCTTCACGAATGAAGAAACCGTTGTGCTTACCGATGAAAAGGGAGACGCTCTTTCTGGTACACCTACCGTTACTTTAGGTTTCGACAGCAACGGGACGGTTGCTGCGGCATCGTATAGCGCCCCTACTTCATTGCTGGGATATGGCAATCTCTCTTTTTCCGATGCTGTTGAAGAGTTTCATATCGTGGAAAACCTGCTTGGTAAGGTAGGGCTTTCGGGGGTGGAAGAGGGGAGCGTGACGCTGCCCGATCGCAAGGAATACTCATCGTATGGGCCCGACCGCAAAACGCTTACCAGTGAAACGTACACCTTCAGCGGTTCCGCGCAGTCGGGAGATTTACCCTACTCTTGGACGGTAACGCTTACCTACGACTACGATGAGGCGAATTCCACTGGCAATTTGGCGAATACCGTCAAGAAGGTTGCCGTTTCTATCATGCGCGAATAGCATTACGTAAAGAATCTTTCTATCTCTTAGTTGACCATTCCAGCCACAGCTATTTGCTGTGGCTGGTTTTGTTGCAGGGGTAATTGCTAGCCGCTGATGTCTCTCGGTGGCCTTAATTGGCTATTTGATGCCGATATTAGCTGCCAGCTATTGAAATGCAATTCCAATACTTTTATTGTTTTCGCAGTTAATCAAGCGCTTTGTGCAAGGCGCAAGAACCTGTGAAAGGAATGTGTATGAATAATCAAAACTGGAATCCGCAGCATCCTGAACCTGCACAGAAGATGCCGCCTATTCCGCAATCAAAATCTGGGATGGCTATTGCCGGTTTCGTTTTGGGCATCATTGCGCTGCTTACTTCGTTTTTGCCAATCATTAACAACCTCTCGTTCTTTCTTGCGATTCTTGGCCTGATTTTCGGAATTGTTGGTATGGTTGGCATCTCGAAAGGCAAGAAAAGCGGCAAGGGCCTTGCGATTGCCGCCATCGTGATTTGTGTTGTGTCAGGTGCGGTGGTGCTTGGAACGCAGAGTATGTACAGTGCTGCATTGGACAGCGCGGCCTCTTCTTCAGCTGCTACTTCAACAAGTGCTTCTTCCGCTGCTAGCAGCGAGTCGGCGGCAACGTCTAACTCGGCTTCCGGGGCATCTTCAGCTGCGGATTCTTCAGTGTCTGCCGAATATCGCAATGCGCTTGCAAAAGCTCAGCAGTATAGCGATATGATGCACATGTCGAAGCAGGGTATCTACGATCAACTTACTTCCGAATATGGTGAGAAATTCCCAGCTGATGCCGCTCAGTACGCTATCGATAACGTTGAAGCCGACTGGAATGCGAATGCGCTTGAAAAGGCAAAGCTGTATCAGGATCAGGGAAGCATGTCCAAATCTGCTATCCATGATCAGCTCACCTCTCAGTATGGTGAACAGTTCACGGAAAGCGAAGCCGATTACGCTATTGCCAATCTGTGATGAGGGGTTCTTTTAGGTATCCTTGCGTACCGCAAACTTCTTTTGCTGTCGCTAAAATGGTTAGGGGAAAACGGAAGTACTGCGTAAGGAGGAAGTGTCGCGTGAAGGAACCATTAACCGAGGAGCTGCTT
>UQVJ01000146.1 GCA_900544455.1 uncultured Eggerthella sp.
GAACTCTTATGCCCGACACTATCCCTTGGAAGTTGCTGCAGGCTATTGCCCTGGTACAGGTCTATACCGAAGAAAAATGGGTAGAGCCTCCTCGCTTAGATAGGCTACCTTATAGCTTGTTGTACCATCAAACTATGTCGACGTTAGCAAGCTGTGGTGAGCTTTCTCCTGCTCAGCTTGCCGAACGCGTGTTGTCGTTATCATATTTTCATCGAGTAAGCCTTGATGATTATCGTGTTTTGTTACGCCATCTTTTGGATGCTGATCAAATTCAAGTAACAGAAGCTGGGGGCCTTATCGTTGGCTTGGCGGGCGAACGCGTAATAAACTCTTTTAAGTTTTACGCCGTCTTTCAAGACGATGAAGAGTTTTCCGTGCGCTGTGAGTCGCAAGAATTGGGAACGGTCGTACTGCCGCCACCGCCCGGTGAACGCTTGGCCATTGCTGGTCATGTTTGGCTTGTTGAAGAGATAGACCGCAAACGCCATTTGGTGTATGTAAGCAGGATTAAAGGCAAAGTGCCTGCCTACTTTGGTGAATGCGCAGGGGGTATCAATACCAAGATACTGGAACGTATGCGACTGGCTTTATCGGAATCCCATTTCTACCCCTATCTGATGAGTAATGCTAGAGCTCGTCTTACCCTCGCACGCAGGGTAGCTCAAAATGCTGGAATTGCTGAAAAGTCGCTTATCAATCTTGGCGGTGATACATGGGCTTTGTTTCCTTGGTTGGGAAGCTATGCATTTATGGCGTTGGAGCGTTTTTTAAAGCTTCGATGCGGGAAATTATTGGGTTTGCGCTCAATGAAATCCTGTAAGCCTTATTACCTTCAGTTTTGCATGGATGCTGATGAGAAGCGGTTTTACGAAGTACTGGCTCAAGCGGCAAAAATCTCTTTCTCTCCAATGGAACTCTTATATGAAGGAGAGGTTCCCTATTTTGAGAAATACGATCTTCTTTTGCCGAAAGAACTCATTCGAAAAGGGTTCGCATATGGAGTGCTCGATATTGAAGGCATGCTTTTCCGAGTAGGGCAGTGGTGCGGTTTTTCCAGTGGGCCCCTTGCCCCTTCGGAATATCGCTAAAGCGGAATAGACGCTATGATGTTTGTGTATTGTCAAATAAGGAGGGCTGTTCCATGAATAAGGTTGGCAATTATTTCAACGACTGGAATTACAAGAAACATGCAAAGTTCTGCTGTGCTGTTTATTTAGCGTTATTCGCTATTGATATGACCTTGGGTTATGTCGTCGCAAAAAAGGTTTTGCCCAAATAGCCCGCTCCTGTTACTGGCCTCTTTATCCGGATTATTCGAAAGGCTTGCTAAATGATTCGCCCCATTATGACTAACGAGTTTTTCCTTTCGCAATCGTCTGATCGTGCTTCAATTGCAGATACCAGTGTTTGTTCCGATTTGATGGACACACTTGAGTTCCATAAAACAGAATGCGTGGGTATGGCTGCCAATATGATCGGCATTCGTAAACGCATCATTGTTTTTAATGATGCAGGGAGGAATCGGCTGATGCTTAATCCTGAGATCATTGAAGCGCAAGGCGAATACGAAACCGAAGAAGGATGCCTTTCCCTTGCGGGCACTAGAAAAACTCGCCGCTATCAACGAATAACCGTTTTGTATCTTGATGAAGAGTTTATTGAGCGAGAAGAGCGGTTTACTGGTTTTACCGCTCAAATTATTCAACATGAAATCGATCACTGCGAAGGAGTTTTGATTTGATGTTGTCAATCGAGGTTTAGAGAGTTGCGATTCTCGGAAAAATTCTCATTGCGATAGCAACCGCGAGAATCTTCGTTTGGGATGATTCTCATAATGAAGCTAGCAAAACAAATCGCCCTCCAATGTTTTGATGAGAATGGAGGGCGATTTGTTTATATGCGGACTTTGAACTACAGATGAGCCTGGATAAGCTTCGGTCGGAAGCCATTGTCTTCGAGCGTTTTGACTATACGCTGTTTGTGTTCGGTGCCAAATGCTTCGATGGTAACGCGTAATTCTACAGCTGCATTGCGGTTGGCGGTTACAAACTGGTTGTGGTCAAGACGTACAACATTGCCGTTGCAATCCGCAATTGTCTGAGATCGGAAGAGCGTCGTGTAGGGAAAG
>UQVJ01000147.1 GCA_900544455.1 uncultured Eggerthella sp.
TATTCGCAATATCGTTGCTATCGACGGTGGCATGTCCGACAACATCCGTACGGCACTCTACGGTGCGGAGTACGAGCCCGTTATCGCCAACAAAGCCAATCAGCCACGCACGAAAGTGGTAACGCTGGTAGGCAAGCATTGCGAATCGGGCGATGCGGTTGCCGCTGACGCATCAATCCAGAATCCCGATTTGGGCGATATCGTATGCATGTTCGGCACAGGTGCGTACTGCCATTCCATGAGCAGTCGCTATAACGGTCAGCCCAGGCCTGGTATTGTGTTCGTCAAGGATGGCAAAGCTCGCTTGGTAACTCGTCGTGAAACCTACGCCGACCTGATGAGCTGCGACCTGTAGGCTTTTCTTGCGGCAGCCATTTGCTAAGCTGCAATAACCGTTGTGCGGGGTTCTGATGGCGTGAATGGGGATTGATTAGGTGCGGTAAGCGCAGCTGGTCCCTGCTTGCGCATGTCAGGGCCCCGTTTTGTTTTGCGCGATAAGGTGGCTTTGCCTATCCATTTAACGGATCGGTGACAAACGACAATACCTTAACGTTTACAATAGAAGGAATATAACTTCTACGGAAAGGTGCGCTTCATGGCTGTCAAGGTTGGCTTGGTCGGAACGGGCACGGTTGGCGGTGGATGCTTGGACATCCTTCGCAACCACAAGGAAGAATTCAAACGTCATTTTGGCATTGACATTGAGCTGACCCGCGTATGTTCTCGTCAGCCAGAGGTTGCCGCATCGTATGGTTTGAGTGATATTTTCACCACCGATTTCCATGAAGTGATTGAAGATCCTGAAGTTGATCTGGTTATCGAGCTTATCGGCGGTACCACCTTCGCCAAGGAAGTGGTAATCGGGGCTCTGCAAAATGGCAAGAGCGTGGTTACTGCCAACAAGGCCCTTATGGCTTCTTGCGGTGAAGAGGTCATGAATTTGGCGGAAGAAAAGGGCGTAGAAATTGCGTTTGAGGCCAGCGTTGGTGGCGCTATTCCCATCATCGTTCCCTTGAAGCACTCCCTTATTGCCAACCGCATCGATTCCATCATGGGTATCGTGAACGGTACCACCAACTATATGATCACGCGCATGGACGAAGATGGCATGAGCTATGAAGATGCGCTGAAGGAAGCCCAGGAAAAGGGCTTTGCGGAAGCCGATCCCACAGCTGACGTCGATGGCCTTGATGCCGCCGCCAAGATTGCCATCCTGGCTTCCATCGCATTCAACTCCCGTGTAACCATGAATCAGGTGTTCACGGAAGGCATCCGTCGTATTTCTCCTGTCGACCTGGCTATGGCTCATGAAATGGGTTATGCGGTGAAGCTCCTTGCCCATGCATACCGCTCCGATGCGGGTATCGATGTTCGCGTTCATCCCACGATGATTCCTGAAAGCCATCAGCTTGCCACGGTTAACGGCGTGTTCAACGCGATCTATACCGTAGGCGATGCTGCGGGTGAAAACATGTTCTTCGGCGAAGGTGCCGGTGCGGGCCCCGCTGCCAGCGCCGTTATGGGCGACGTGCTCGAGGTTGCTCGCCACCTGCAGATGGGTATCAAGCCCATTGTTGGATGCACGTGCACTGACAATCTGCCGATTCTTTCCGTTGAGGACCTTCATACGAAGTACTACATCCGCTTCGTGGTTGCCGATCGCAGCGGTGTTTTGGCTTCCGCGGCAGACATCTTCGCCAAGTACGATGTTTCGGTCAAGACGGTTACCCAGCGCGGCAATGCTGCACGAGATGACGTTGATCTGGTATTTGTTACTCACACTGCCGAAGAACGCAATGTGCGCAAGGCCATCGACGATATCCTGGCTTTGGAGGGCGTTGTTACGGGCGGCTTCCCGTCAGTTATCCGTGTACAGGACTAACAAGCGTTCCACGGCCGGTTTGGGCCTGATCTGCGGGTTATAGACGCACTTTTTGTCCTACAGTCCCCAAATAATGGCAAGATTCGCATATTTTGTACTCTCGGGCAGGAAAGCCTGGCTTTTCTGGCGAGATATTCGCGAAATGTACCCTTCGACAGCGCTTTCCCTGTTTAAAGCGTA